>CASDQW010000017.1 GCA_949282965.1 uncultured Lentisphaeria bacterium | reverse complement strand
GCCCTGGCGGCATTCTTCCATGCCTTCAAATTCGATGGAAACGTATCCGTCAAATCCGGAGGCCTTGATCGCCTTGACCACCGCGGGCAGGTCCAGATCGCCGCAGCCGGTGATCGCTCCCCGCAGGTATTTGCCGTGCAGACTGCGGAACCAGCCTTCATCGGTGGGCACGCTCTTGCGGATGTAGAAATCCTTGAAGTGAATCATTGATGCGATGTCGAGGTTGTTCATCGTCGCGGACACGGCGTCCTCGTCGGCGCAGGTGAAGTTGCCGACGTCCAGCGTGGTGCGGTAGTTGTCGCGCCCGACCAGCCGGACCAGACGCTTCACGCGTTCGCTGCCCTGGAAGTGGAAGCCGTGATTTTCCACGCTGGTGGTGATGCCGTACGGAGCGGCGTAGTCGGCGATTTCCCGGCAGGCGGCGGCGACCTTCGGCAGGTCCTTTTCATACTGTTCGTAGGAGCACATCTCCTGTTTCCGGTAGCCGACGTCATGGCGCATGAGTTTGACGCCGAGCCGGGCGGCAACCTCAACTTCCTTCTTCACGCGTTCGATTTCCGCCCGGTATTCGGCCTCGGAGGTCTCATGCGCATCTTCGCCGGCGGTCAGAAAGTTGGCGCCGATGGTATAGCTGGAGAGATCAATGCCGCATTCCGCCGCCTGTTTCCGGACGGCGTCGGTCAGGGCGTCATCGCCGGTCAGAACAAAACCGGCAGGAACGATTTCAATGTGTTCACCACCATTTTCGGCAACCCAGCGGACGGCGCCGAGAATGTCCATTTCGCCGGCGCGAATCGCCCGGTTGATACTGTAGGAACTGAGTCCGATTTTCATAGTCGTTCTGATGCTTTCCTGTTCGTTTGATGGATCGTATTGGGTCAAAGAGCGGAAGGGGACACCGGCCGCCGCGGCCCTGTGCCGCCCTCCGCATCATTCTTCTTTGTTCAGCGGGAACGGCGATTCTTCGGCTTGACCGCGGCTCCGGCGGCATTGGCTTCAATAATCGCCACGCAGAGGGCCAGCGCGCCGCGCCCGACCGTCCAGTTTTCCGTGGCCTTTTCCCGGATCCCGCGCACGAAGCAGGCGTGGGAGTTCGGCATTTTCGGCAAATCGTCGCCCTTGATCACCTTGCCCGGCTTGCCGCCCGCGGGCAGCAGTTCGATACCGGAGCCGTCCGGCAGCATCCGGATCGCCCCCTTGTCGCCGTAAAGTTCCAGCGCGCCGTAACCGCTCGGGAAGGTCCAGCTCAATTCCAGCACACCGGTCGCCCCGTTGGCAAAATCAAACATGGCGGTTACGTTGTCCGGCACCTCGTGCCGCAAATTGCGGGTGATCGCCTGCACCTTGCGCACCGGCCCGAAATACCACTGCAGAACATCGGCCATATGCACGGCGATGTCGGTGACCAGACTGCCCTCATATTTCTTTTTGACGAACCAGGTCGCGCCGGGCGACCAGCCGATCTCCGGACTGGAGACGCTGGTACGCAGGCAGCGGGCATGCAGCGGCTTGCCGATGGCGCCGTCGTCGATCAGATCCTTGATCGTGGCGTACAGCGGGATAAAGCGCAGCGACTGGTTGACCTGAAGCACCAGTTTTTTGCGACGGGCAAGGGTAATCATGGCATCGGCGTCTTCGACGTGGGAAGCCATCGGTTTCTCCACCAGCACGTGCTTGCCGGCGTTCAATGCGGCGATCGTCTGGGGATAGTGGAAACAGTTCGGAGTGGCGATCATGACCGCGTCGATGTCAAGCGCCAGGATTTCTTCCAGGGACCGGCAGAATTTCGGCGAAAGCTTGTGTTTTTCCGCCAGCGCCTCGGCCTTGCCGGGCTTGATATCGTACATGGCGGTGATTTCCGCCTCGCCTGCGCCGAGCGACAGGATTTCCGGAATGTGGTTGCAGTCGGCGATTTTGCCGCACCCGATCAAACCGAATCTGACTTTTCCCATGATCTGTTTTCCTTTTTCGATGGGTTGACGGAACGAGCTTTCCTCACTGGTTATAATAACGCCGCTTCTTGCAATGTCAAGTTGCAATCCCGCTCCGGAAGGTGTATTTTAGAACCGCGAAAACCAATGGTCGGCAATCCAGGAAATGTCCGGAAATGAATTCTTTTGATTTGTGTGTGATCGGCGGCGGCCCGGGCGGCTACAACGCCGCCTTGCGGGCGGCCCGGAGCGGGTTGCGCACCGCGCTGATCGAAGAAGACCGACTTGGCGGCGTCTGCCTCAATGTCGGCTGCATCCCCACCAAGACGCTGCTCGCTTCCGTCGGACTCCTGCGGCAGATCCGGCGCGCGACCGCATTCGGAATCCGGATGACGGGCACCGCGGAGCCTGACTGGCCCGCCATGCTGGAACGCAAAAACGCCGTGATTACCGGTTTGCGCAACGGCGTCGCCGGTCTGCTGGAAAATGCCGGAGTAACGGTTTTTGCCGGACACGCCGCCTTTCTGGACGCGCATTCACTCCGGATTGACGACCGGGAAACGGTAACGGCGCGGTATTTTCTGATCGCCACGGGGAGCCGTCCAGCCCGTCCGGCCTTTTTGCCGGAGCACCCCGCGATCGTCTCGTCCGATCAGCTGCTGTCCTGCGCAACGCTGCCGGAATCTTTGCTGATTCTCGGCGGCGGTGTGGTCGGGTGTGAGTTCGCCGCCCTCTTCGCCGCCCTCGGCGTGCGGGTGACGCTGGTGGAAATGCTGCCTGCGTTGTTGGCGGGCTTCGACCCCGAATGCGTCCGGGTCGTCGCCATGCGCATGCGCATGGACGGCGTCCGCCTGCTGACCGGCACCTCGTTGAGCGACGTCCGCGCCGATGACAACGGCGTCACCGCCCGCGCCGGAGACGAAACCCTCTCCGGAACACTGTTGCTGAACGCCGCCGGCAGACGCCCGAATACCGAAGGACTGAATCTTGAGGCCGCGGGACTCGCCACCGGCCCCCGGGGAGCAATTCCCGCGGACGCCGACGGGCGGACCGCGGTACCGCATATTTTCGCCGCGGGCGACGTGACCGGCACGATCATGCTGGCCCACTGGGCGACGGCGGCGGCGGTCCGGGCGGCGGCAATCATCGCCGGAGAAACGCCGTCCCCATTGCCGGAAACGGTGCCGGGATGCGTCTTCACCACGCCGGAAATCGCGACGGCGGGCTGGAGTCCCGCCGAGTGCGCGGCGCGGAATCTGAACGTGGTCTCCGGAAAGTTTCCGTTCTCCGCACTCGGGAAAGCGCTGGCCGCCGGAGAGACGGACGGCTTTGTAAAAATCACCGCCGAACGCGGTTCCGACCGGCTTCTGGGAATTTCCATTGTCGGCAGCCACGCCTCCGACCTGATTTCCGAAGCCGCCGCGGCCCTGGCGGCGGGCATGACCGCCGGGGAACTGGCCCGGACCGTCCATCCGCATCCGACGTTGGGAGAAGCCTTGCAGGAAGCGGCGCTGGCGGTCCATGGCCAGTGCCTCCAGCTGCCGGTGCGCCGGAAACGCCCACGCTGAATCCGGAAGGGGCCGCCCTTCCTTAACCATTCAAACAGGAAAGAGAAAACATCCCATGATTTACGACAAACTGGAAAATTTCAAAGTTTACGCGCATCTTGCCCCGGCTGCCTGGGAAAAAATCGAAGCCTTTCTGAAAACAGTTACCCCCGAGACCGAAAGCCGCCGCAATTACCTGGACGGCGACCTGGTGCTGGCCGACACCGCGATCTACCAGACCAAACCGCTGGAAGAATGCAAGGTGGAGCTGCATGACCGCTATGTCGACATTCAGGTGGTGCTCGAAGGCAATGAAACGCTCTTCTGTGTTCCGACCGACGATCTGGAAGTGCTGGAAGCCTTCGACGCCGAACGCGACCGCGGCTTTTTCGTCTACCGTCCGGGACGGGAAACCCGCCTGGAAATGAGCGCGGGCACGTTTGCCGTGTTCCTGCCCGGCGAAGGCCATCTCACCGCCTGGCACACGCCGTCGAATACCGTGCGCAAAGTCGTCTTCAAGATCGACCGGAAACTGCTGACCGACTGAGTGGCGGGTATGACGCGGAAAGCTGGAAAAACGGATTATGCCGCGCAGCGCAATGCGGCACTGGCCGGCTGCCGCGGCCTGTTTCTGCGTCCCGGAGACGGCGACCTGCTGGAAACAGCGGATTTCGCCGCCGACGGGTTCGTCGAGTTGCTGACCCGGCTCGTAGAAACCGCCGCGCCGCAGCGCCTGACCGAGGCTCCGGAAACCGGGCGGACAATCGCCCCCGCCGATCTGGCCAATGAACTTGCCCGGAGATTCGGTGCGGAAAAGTTTTCCGCTCGTCTTCTGGAAGCGCTTTTCTGGGCGCTGAACCGCAATCACGTCCTGCCGTCCGCATTGCCGCCGGAGCCGGACGAGGAAACGGAATTCCTGTTGCAGCAGGCGACCGCGATTCTGAATTTCCCGGCGGCGCTGGCGGCGGCGCTGCCGCCGGAGGCGAACGATTGGTCGCCCGGCGCACGAGCCATGCTGCGCTCCATCACCCCGGCGACGGTGCGGGAAGCGGCGGCGAGAATTGCCGCCGGCGATCCGTTTGCCGGAGGACGGGCCTTTCGCTATCTCGACGGTCGTTTTCTGCCGGCGGAACTGGAAAAGATCCGGGCGGTCGACCAGTTCTTCGGCTTTCCGGGCGTACGGCGGATTTTCCGCGAACATTTCCGGGACTTCGCCCGCGGCAAGGAATGTGTGCCCCTGCTGATTTCCAGTCTGCCGGGGCACGGCAAGACGCAGTTGACCATCGCCCATGCGCTCGCCCACGAAAACCTGACGCTGATTCTGGCCGCGGCGGAGATGCTCGAACGTCCGCTGGAAGCGCTCATTGAAGCACTGCGGCAGCGGCCGGACCGGCGGTTTGTGGTGTTCTTCGACGACATCAATCCGGATTCGCTGGACTGGTACACGTTCCGCACCAACGTCGGCGGGACCTTCTCGCCGCCGGGCAACGTGCTTCTCGCGATCGCGGGCAATTATGAATTTCCAGCGGAAATTCTCTCCCGGGGCCGGAGCGTGGCCTTCCCGACCTTCGACGATGTGCGCTGCCAGGAGATGGTGGAGGATTTTCTCAAAATGAACGGTATCCGACACCCGAATCCCAACCTCATTTCGCTGGTGGCGGCGGAGTACACCGAGGAATTCGGCCAGAAACGCTACACCGAGTTGAGCCCGCGCACCCTGATGCGCCACCTGGCGCTCTATGAACACGATCAGCGACGGCGGCGCGACGCGATCCAGTTCTCCTGCGGCCCGATGGTGACCAAACCGGACGCCCAGCTCTTTTACGAGTTCAACATCCGGCTGATGCGGAAACTGTACGGCAATGAATATATCGAAAACCTGCTCAAGGAAAAACTCCGCGCCATGGAGTAAAACCATCCGCCCATGCTCTTCTACCTGATCAAACGACTGCTGCTGGCACTGGTGACGCTCCTGGCGATCCTCCTGGCAAGCTACGTGCTGCTGCGCCTGGCGCCGGGCGACCCGGCACGCAGCAACATGCTCGGCGGCGACGGCGGCGGCATGGGACTGAGCGAAGACAAGGGCGCATTCGTCGGCAACCGCGCCATCCGGGAAAAACTGCATCTCGACCAACCGATTCTGACCGGCTTCGGGTACTGGCTCAAGGACATTGTCCGGCACGGCGATTTCGGCACTTCGGTCGTGGTCGATCCGGGCAAACCGGTTACCGCACTGATTCTGGAGCGGCTGCCGGTTACGCTTTCGCTCAACTGCTGGGCCATTCTGCTGACCTATCTGATCGCGGTACTGGTGGGGGTATACGCGGCGGTCCGGGCCGGATCGTGGTTCGATCAAAGTTCCACGGTCGTCCTGTTTCTGCTCTACTCCATGCCGGTGATGTGGGTGGCGCTGCTGCTGCAGGCGGTCTGCTGCGAAGGCGGACTGTATCCGATTTTCCCGCTGAAAGGGCTGAGCGTACCGGAGCCGCTGCGGCTGACCACCTGGGAATGGCTGCTGGAAAGCGCCCGGTATTACGCGCTTCCGGTTTTCTGTCTGGCCTTCGGCGGAATCGCCGGGCTGTCGCGCTACGCCCGCAACAGCATGCTCGAAGTCATCCACTGCGACTTCATCCGGACCGCGCGCGCCAAAGGCGTCCCGGAATACCGCGTCATCTGGCGCCATGCCTTCGGCAACGCCCTGATCACGCTGATCACGCTGTTCGGCGGCCTGCTGCCCTCGCTGGTGGCGGGGAGCGTCCTGGTGGAATACATCTTCAACATCCCCGGCATGGGGGCACTGTCGCTTCTGGCGCTGTCCAGCCGGGATTATCCGCTGGTGATGGCGCTTTTCGCCTTCAGCGGCGCGCTGACGCTGGCGGGCATTCTGATCGCCGACCTGCTCTATCTGGTGGCGGATCCCCGGATCTCGCTCACCGGAGACCGGAAGACGCTTTGAGCGCCATCCGATCCCGGGGTGGCGGCGGTCTGCGGAAATGCCCGCCCGGTCGTCATGACACCTTTGCCGTCAGAACGGAGGCGGCGATCTTCTCCATTTCCGCGCCGACCGGAGAAGCGGCCAGCCCCTGGGCCAGTTCCCCGCGGTCGCAGGCCTGCATGAACACCGGATCCAGCGGCAGCGTCCCCAGCAGCGGCAAACCGTAGCGGCGTGCCATTTCCGCGCCGCCGCCGGCGGAAAAGAGATCGTGCCGGTGATGGCAGTCCGGGCAGACGAATCCGCTCATATTTTCCACCACGCCCGCCACCGGCACGTCCAGCTGCCGGCAGAAATCCAGACATTTCCGGCAATCGGACAAGGACAGCTCCTGCGGCGTGGTCACCACCACCGCCGTCTTGCCGCCGCCGATCAGCTGGCAGGCCGAAAGCGCTTCGTCGCCGGTTCCCGGGGGAAAATCCATGATCAGCACGTCGATGTCGCCCCAGTCGGTCTCTTCCAGAAGCTGTTTCAGGACGCCCATCTTTGCGGGACCGCGCCAGACGATGGCCTGATTTTCATCATCGAGCAGCAGGCCGATCGACACCAGCTTCACCCCGGCGCATTCCAGCGGCAGAAGGCTTTCCCCGTCGGTCTGAAGCCGCAGGTGCTGGGCGCTGAACAGCGTCGGCTGGGATGGTCCGTGAAAGTCAACGTCCAGCAGCCCGACTTTTTTCCCGGTCCGCGCCAGTGTAACCGCCAGCGCCGCCGCCACCGTGCTCTTGCCGACGCCGCCCTTGCCGGAAAGAACCAGAATCTTCCGGTCGATCCGTTCCATTTTCTTCTGCAGTTTCGACTCGCAGGAACCGCAGGAACCGCACGTACCGCAGCTGCCCGAACATCCTTCGCTCATGATTTCAAAAACCTCCATTGGCACCGGTCCGGAGGATGCCGCGGCATTCCGATCGCCGGAATGCCGGCCCGATCCCGGGAGCCGGTTTGTTTTTCCATACAATTGAAGAGTTTACCTTAATGCTTTTCCGTAAAAATACAAGCAATTCCGGATGAATCCGGCGTTTTTTTCCCCCTTCTCCCGTCTCCGGCCGGAGCGGCCGCCGGAAAAAATCCGCCTTCTGGCTTGCAACTTCCCGGGAAACGGAGTATCTGTACCGTCATCATACCAGTCGGAGAATCATCATCATGCTGCCATACCGGGAACCCTTGTTCCGCCCTCCCGCGGAAGCGGACAGTCTGATTCTGCAGGCGGCTTACGGCTGCCCCCACAACCGCTGCCGTTTCTGCGGCATGTACAAAGGGGTCCGCTATCAGGTCCGCCCCGAACCCGAATTTCTCGCGGAAATCGCCACGGCCGGACGCCTCTTCCCGAACACCCGGAGAATCTTTCTGGCCGACGGCGACTGCATGGCGCTACCCCCCGGACAGCTGTTGCGTTACCTCCTTGCCGCGGAAGACGCCTTTCCCCATCTCGCCCGTGTCAACATCTATGCCAACGGCAGTTCCATTTCGGCCGCGGGCGAGGCGGCGCTGGCGGACCTGCGGCGACACAAACTCCATACCCTCTACGTCGGACTGGAAAGCGGCAGTCAGGAGATTCTCGATCTCTTCGGCAAAACCGAACGGGCCGACGCCATGGCCGACGCCGTCATAACCGCCCAGCGCCTCGGCTTCCACTGTTCGGTCATGGTACTGATCGGACTGGGCGGAAAAAACCGGCGCGAAGAACACATCGCCCGGACCGCCGCCGTATTGAACCGGATGCAGCCGCGGCTGCTGTCGGCCCTGCGTTACATCCGTCTTCCCGAACTGCCGCCGCCCCCCGGCTTCGAACCCGTCTCCGAATATGAAGCAGCGGAAGAACTCCAGGCGCTGCTGCGGCACCTCTCTTTGAACCGCACGGTCTTCCGCGCCAACCACACTTCCAACCCGGTGCCGCTGGCGGGACGACTGCCGCAGGACCGCGAACTGCTGATCCGCCAGCTCGACGCCGAACTGGCATCCGGACGACTGGACCGCCGTGGAGCAGGCGCAACACCGCTTTTTCTGTAGAAAAAAAGGCAATTACCGGAAAACCACTCCCGCGTAACTGACGCAGTCATTCCAATCGCCGGTCAGCTCCCCGCTGTTCGAGTAATCCGCCAGTTCACCGCGCCGTGTCTTCTCCCGGTCCACCCGGTCGAGCACCGCCAGCAGCAGCAGAATGCCGAACATCCCGCAGATCGTCGCCCCGGTTCGCTGCCAGTACGCCGCCAGCCCCGCCGCATCGCGGCGACAAATCCGTTCGATCGCCCCGCCGTCAAGCCGGCGCAGGTTCTCCGCAACCGACTCCCGGAACGGCACATAATCGAATCTCGGCCCGTAATGGGTAAAATCCGAGCTGACCACCCACAGCGTGTCCGGCCGCCATTCGCCTGCCAGACAATCCGCCGCCTCCGCCAGCATCGCACCGGACAATCCGCCGCAGACGATCGGCAGCACTTCCACCGCCCCGAAAAAATATTGCAGCAACGGCAGCTGCACCTCCAGCGCATGCTCGGCGCAATGGGCATCCTCCCGCACCGCAAACACCCCCGGCGCCCGCTCCGCCAGCGCCATCGCGGCCTCCCGGTCCACCGGCAGATCCCCGAATGGCGTCCGCATCGTGTCGTAAGGCGACAGCGCCAGCCCGCGAAACCCCACCCGGTGCGACGGCGCCAGCAGTACCACCCGCCGGAATTTGCCACGGGCGGCCGACCGCAGCGTCTTGAACGCGGTCTTTAAGGAAAACATGTATCCCGCGTGCGGCAGAATCACGGCCACGGGAAACGGTTCCGCCGCCGCAGACGGCACCGGAAACGCCGCTTCCATCTCCATTAGCTGCCGCCGCAGACGCAGGGGATCCCCATCGTAAAACTGACCGGCGACCGCCGGCATCCGGACTTTCTTCTCATCCCGCATCGGCATTGCCGCGCCTCCCGTCTTTCCTCATCCGCGCATCATCATGCGAACAATACTGCCAAGCGTCACCACTCCGAGCAGCCGCCGCGCATCGTCCACGACAAAGGCAGTGGGAATCGCCTCCCGGGCCATCCGGATCGTGAACTGCACCAGCGGCGTCCGGTCCGTCACCACCAGCGACGGCGGACGCATGTAATCGGCGACCCGATGCTGTTCCTCGTCCCGGAACATCCGGCTGAGCGGTTCGATGCTTTCCAGAACCGTCAGATTTTCCATCATCAGCATATACTGCGGAATAAAACGGCGGACCACCTCCAGCCCGGGCACTTCGCCAACCAACCGGCCGCGGTCGTCCACCACCGGCACCACCGCCACCTTGTCGCAAATGAGAATGTCCCAGACCGCCGCCAACGCATCACCGGACCGCACCGTCCGGGGCATCGGCTCCAGCAGCTCGGCGGCGGTGATCACCTTGCGCACCTCGGCGTCTGCCTCCCGCAGTGCCGCCAGGACCTCTTCGCCGCTGCGTGCGGCAAACAGCTTTTCCCGGTTGATGCTGCCGCTCAGAAATCGCACCAGCGCCGAAAGCGTCTTCAAATACACCTCCGTCTCATATAACGGAGCCAGCGACATGATCACGATCCGGCTCGGCGCCTCGTCGTACTCGTGCAACAGTACCGGCGCGCGCAGAATCGCCACTATCGTATGCAGCGACTTCACCTCCGACCGCTTGAGATGCGGCATGGCCACGCCGCGCCCGGGAATGCACAATGCGTCTTCCGCGGCCATCATGGCCCGGCAGGTCTCCTCCACCGGCAGCGACGGGAGTGCCGGCGCGGCCCTCCGGAGAATTTCCCGGTAAATCTCCTGGCGATCATGCCCCGGAACATCAACAAAAATCAACCGTGGATCCAGCATGGCGGCAAGTTTCATCGGCAACCTCCCTGCATTGCGTCGCATTTTCCGCACCGGCCGGACGCGGCAGGTGGGCTTTTTCTCACTGCCAATATAGCATAGTGCCCGATTTTTTCCACAAGCGGATTTGTGGCCATCGTTTTCGAGGGGTATATTATTGCGATCAAAAATATGAAAAACACCACGGGAGAGTTTGCATGAACCGGAAGGATTTGACGGCTCGTCTGCAGAACCGACTGCTGATTTTCGATGGCGGCGTCGGAACGGAAATTTATCGTAGAAACTATTTCATCAATACCTCGTTCGAGCAGCTTTCCCTGACCGCGCCCGACGTGATCACCGACATTCACCGGCAATACGCCAGGGCGGGCGCTGAGGTGCTCACCACCAACACCTTCAACGCCAACCGCCATAAACTGACCCAGTTCGGTCTCGGCGAACAGACCGCCGCCATCAACGCCGCCAGCGTCCGGCTGGCCCGGGAGGCGGGTGGGCCGGACATTCTGGTGGCCGGTGCCGTGGGACCGGTGGGCTTTGACGCTTTCTCGACGGAAGATCCCGGTGAAGCAGTGAAAATCCTCGTGGAACAGGGAACGGCCCTGCTGGAGGCCGGAGCGGATTTTCTGATTTTCGAATCACTCCACTCGGATTCTGACGCACGCACCGCGGCCGCGGCCGTTGCCGGGTTGAATCAGGCCTTTCCCGAGTTCGCGTATCTCCCCAGTTTCGCGCTGGACGAAAACGCCCGGACGCCGGACGGTGCCGAATTTGCGACCCTGGCCGCGCATTTCCGGAACGGTCCCCTCCTGCCAGCAGCCTGGGGTCTGAACTGCGGCGACGGCCCCGAAAGCACCCTCGGCGCGGTCGAAAAAATCGCCTCCGGCCTGGATCTGCCGCTGGTGGTTCAGCCCAATTCCGGACTGCCCCGCCGGGTGGACAACCGGACGATTTATCTGACCAGCCCGGAATATTTCAGCACCTACACGCTGCGGTACCTCCAGCTCGGCGCCCGCGGCGTCGGCGGCTGCTGCGGCATCACCCCCGGCCATATCCGCGACATGGCCCGCTCGGTCAAACCGATGAACCGCGCGGCGGAACACCATGCCATGCTGCTGGAAAACGCCCCCTCCGTCCGACTGCTGGACCCGCAGCCGCTGGCCGAACGTTCCCGACTCGGCGTAAAACTGGCCGCCGGCGACTGGATCCGCACTGTTGAAATTACTCCGCCACGCGGCTTCGACCTGACGGACACCGTGGCCAAGGCGGTCCTGTGCCGCGAAGCCGGCATCGACGCCGTCAATCTGCCGGACGGCCCGCGGGCCAGTGCCCGGATTTCGCCGTTGATCGCGGCGCTGGAAATTCAGGAAAAGGCCGGCATCGAAACCGTCCTGCATCTCTGCTGCCGGGACCGCAGTCTGCTCGGGCTTCAGGCCGAACTTCTCGGCTGCGCCTGCCGGAACATCCGCAACATTCTTTTCATCACCGGAGATCCGCCGAAGTTGGGAGATTATCCCTTCAGTTCCGGGGTCTTCGACGTCGATTCGATCGGCATGACGCGGATCGCCGCGCGCATGAACCGCGGCGTGGACCTCGGCGGCAAGGAAATGGAAAAACCCACCGCCACCGTCATCGCCGTCGGCGCCGACCCGAACGCCATCGATCCGGAACGGGAATACCGCCGCACCTGCGAAAAAGTCGAAGCGGGCGCCGAACTGATCATCACGCAACCGGTCTTCGCCGTCAAGCCCCTTCTGGATTTCCTCGACCGGATCGAACATCTGCACGTGCCGCTGCTGGCAGGTATCTGGCCGCTGGCCAGTTACCGCAACGCCGAGTTCATGCGCAACGAAGTTCCCGGCGTGGTGGTTCCGGACGAAATCATGATCCGCATGGCCCGCGCCACCGGCCGCGAGGAGCAACGGGCGCTGGGAATTGCCATCGCCCGGGAATCCATCGCCGCGATCCGCGACCGGGTGCAGGGGGTGCAGGTCAGCGCGCCCTTCGGCAATGTGCGGACCGCGCTGGCGGTTCACGCAGATTAAAACGGACTCCCCCGGAACGGGAATCCCTTGTTTCTCTTGCGGAGTAAAACGGTCCAACAACCTACAATGAGGCAAAACATGATCGAACAGGCGCAATGGATCTGGACGGACGAGGAAAGTTTGAACCGCTATCACCGGACCGCGGTCTTCCGCCGCGAATTCGATCTGCCCGCCTTCACCGCGGCGGAACTGGACATCACCGCCGACACCGTCTACCGGCTGCGGGTCAACGGGGAATGGCTGAACGACGGTCCTGCGCGCGGCTGGCCCGAACATTACCGTTTCGACCGGCTGCCGCTGACCGGACACCTGCGGGAGGGCCGCAATGTGCTGGAAATCATTGTCTGTTACTTCGGCTGCGGCACCTTTCATCAGCTGCCGCTCCAGGCCGGACTGCTGGCGGAGCTCCGAATCCGCACCGCCGCAGACGAGGAGTTGGCCATCCGTACCGATTCCAGCTGGCAGGCCGCACCGCTCCGGGCACGCCGCAGCAATGTTCCCAAAAACTCCGTCCAGCGCGGCCCGTTTGAAGAATACGACGGACGCATTGCGCCGGATCCGTTCCGACCGGCCCGGGTGATCCCCCGCCGCCACAGTGGTCTGATGCTCCGGGAATCGGCACTGCTGACCCGGCATGAATTTTTTCTCCGCCGTTTTGTCGGCGCGGCCCGGGTGGAACGGGAATGGCGGACGTTCACCATCGGAACCCGCGAACTCTATTTCCCGGGATCGTCCTCGGAAAACCACAGCGACGCCATGCCGATCCTGATCGCTTTCGCCGTCGATGCGGACCGGGATGTCGCGGTGCGCTTTGCCGTCGGCAATCTCTGCTGCGTTCTGAACGGCGTCCCGGTTGAAGGCAATACCCTGTCGCTTCATGCCGGACGCAACCTGCTGTGGTGTGCCCAGAAAACCGGGTTCCATTTCAAGGACGTCACGCTGGCGGCGGCACCGGAACCGGGCGTGCGCTGGGGCAATCCGTTTGACGACAGCGGCCGGGTGGCGGTGCTGACGGCGCCGGAGCTGGCCGCCCTGATCCCCGACATTCCCCATCCTCCGCGCAACGAAGCCGGACGGCTCCGGCAGCGACAGGCCCGGGAATGGCGCGACCGGCTGTTCGCCCAGTCCACCCCGGAAGCCCTGTTGAAGGCGGCAGGGGGACATATTCGTTTTCTTAATGCCGACGAATATTTTCAGGATGCGGCGCACTGGAGTTTTCAGAACCGCGTTCCGTCGCCGCTGCCGCCGGGCACGGTGGAAGCTCCGGAAAACATGCTGCATCCCGGCGGGGCGTCCACCGTGGTGTCGGCGCTGCCGGACGGCGATGTGGAACTGTGTTTCGACCTCGGAGAACAGAACTGCGGCTACTGGGATTTCGCCGTGGAGGCAACGGCCGGCACGATCATCGACATCGCCGCGGTGGAATACATCACTCCGGCGGGAGAAATTCAGCATACCGGCGCCTGGTACCATAACAGTTTGCGCTACATCTGCCGGGACGGCTATCAGCGTTTCACCTCGCTGGAACGGCGCTCGGGACGGTATCTGTTTGTGACTGTGCGGGGAGCCGAGACGCCGACGCGGTTCGACTACCTGCGACTGATCGAATCCACCTATCCGGTCGTCCCGGAAGGTTCCTTCCACTGCAGTGACGCCCGGCTGGAAAAAATCTGGGAAATCTCCGAACGAACGCTGAAACTCTGCATGGAAGACACCTTTACCGACTGTCCGCTGTATGAACAGACGCTGTGGGTGGGCGACGCGCGCAGCGAAGCCTTGTTCGCCTTCGGAAATTTTGGGGCCTACGATCTGGCGCGCCGCTGCATGCAGCTGGCGGCGGAATCGCTGGAACGCTTTCCGATCACCGGTTGTCAGGTGCCGTCCGGCTGGCAATGTCTGCTGCCGGCCTGGAGTTTCATGTGGGGGTTGTCGGTGGATGACTACCGGGAGGAAACCGGAGATCTTGCTTTCGTCCGGACCCTCTGGCCGTCGGTGAAGAAAAATCTGGACGGCGCTCTCGCCTGGCTGGATCCGGAAACCGGATTGATGCGCAAACCGTTATGGAACCTCTTCGACTGGAGCCGGACGGATGCGACACAGGAGGTTTTGCTGTATAACTCGATGTTTCTGGTGGGTGCTCTGGATGCGGCGCTGCGCTGTGCGGAAGCCATCGGCGTGGATGCCGGCGAATGCGCCGGCTACCACCGGGCCCGCCGGGAACTGGCCGCGGCGATCGACCGTGCTTATGACCGGGAGCGCGGGGTCTGGCCGGATTACCGGGATGGGGCGGCCTGGTCGCAGGACGCGGCGGTGCACACCTCCATGCTGGCGGTCCTGTTTGACCTGACCAACGCCGCCAATGCAGAACAGGTCCGGAAAAATGTCCTGACGCCGTCTCCGGAATTGATCCCGGTCTCGTCTCCCTTTGCCGCGCTGTATTACTATCAGGCCCTGGAAAAACTCGGCGCGGGACCGCAGGTTCTGGAGGCCATTTACCGCGACTACCTGCCGATGCTGGAGGAAGGTGCAACCACGGTCTGGGAAACCTTCCCGGGGGCTCTGCCGGAAATGGCGCCGTTTCCGACCCGGAGTCACTGCCACGGCTGGTCGGCGGTACCGCTGTATTTTCTGCCGCGTCTGGTACTGGGCTTGCGCATGACGCGGCCGGGAGGGGCGGCTTTTGCGGTGAGTCCGTTGACGGATGGTCTAAGCTATGCCTCGGGCACCCGCAGAACGGTCCGGGGACCGGTTACGGTGTGCTGGCGCAAAACCGGGAATGAGCTGCTGATCGAGGTTTCCGGACCGGCCGATACGGAGCTGTATTACGAGGAAAACCCGACGCATGCGCCTTACCGGGTACATTTCCAGCGGCGGGGCTGAGGGGGAATCGCTGATTTGCAATTTATCCGAAACGGGATATAGTAATTAAGGTTGTTAACCTGCTGGGGGTGTTCCGGATTCGACCGGCCCGGTTGGGTGTTGACGGCATGTCGAGGATGATCGTTGGCCTCGTAAATCATCGATTAAAACGATAACTGCGAACGAAGAGTTTGCTCTGGCTGCTTAAGTCCAGCCACGTCGCCGTACCCGAGGGATGCTAAGGTATCGCGGCGTCATTCAGCGTC
>CASDQW010000016.1 GCA_949282965.1 uncultured Lentisphaeria bacterium | reverse complement strand
AATCGGATTTGAAAACTGATATCAACTAATCACCCATGAGAACATGGGTAAGGGGATATCTGCTTTGAAATGTAAGATTTTGATGGAAAGAACAAGAAAAGTTACGAAAAAGACTTGACAAAACCTAACATAGAAGGAGGCTTTATGCGTTTGAATCTCCGGAAACGGCAAATTACTTTACCATTGAACCGCTCCATGCGTTCCGGCGCCAACCTTCTCAACTAATAAGGATAAAGAATATGAAAATCAATTTTTCACGTTTCCCGAAACAGCTTTGGAAGTACTCGTTCACCCTTATTGAGCTGCTCGTAGTGATAGCGATTATCGCAATTCTGGCTGGAATGTTGTTACCGGCGCTGAATCAGGCGAGGGAGACGTCAAAGAAAATCAGATGCGCCGGTAACCTGAAACAATTCGTGGCGGCCGGACTTCTGTACGCCGGCGATTGTGACGACTTTTTCGTACCGGGAAATCCCGGCGCAGAAATCTTGAATGATCCGGTATGGCCTAATAATCTCGCATTCCGCAAGTATCTTGGGACCTATACTTTGGATGACAGCAAGCCGTCTCAGACCACTAGCGGTGTTCCGGATGCGCTGGTCTGTCCCAACGCGATATTGGCGCTCAATTCACGCGTTTCAGGCATGCCCAACGTGATGTATTCCTACGGCATGACCTCCGAGGATTTCTACAATACCCTCTGGCATTCCGGCACTTACAGAAATGGCCAGCAGATCGTCGGCTACAAGCTCAGCCGTGTGGTCGGCGCAAGTCGCCGCATGGCGTTTATCGACGCCCTGGATTGGGGGGTCAAATTCGACCATGCAGACAACGCTTTCTACCGGATTTACGCTGAAACTTCCGGTCCTGGTAATATGACCGCCTACCGTCACGGTAACACCGATACCGCCAACCTCGCACTGCTCGACGGACATGTAGAGACCCGTAAAGCAGTGGCAATCAAAGATGATATTCCGCTCTGGGGCGGATTTTACAGTAACAACTAATCCAAAAGAGGAGTTTCTTATGACACATCGTATATTCAGGGGGCTTTTCTGCGCCCTGTTCTCCGCCGTGATGGCATCCGGCGCCGAGTGGCTGCCGGCAGACCGGCTGTTGCCGGCGCTTCCCCCCGTTCAGCCGCGTGAAACACTGCACGTGGAAACTCCGGTCGGCACTTTCCAGCCCTCGGAGATGATTTGGAGCCGATCGCTGGACGGGGAGTGGAAGTTTTCCGGTTTGACTTCGTCCGCCGGGCCATTCGCTCCTCCCACAACCGGAGAAATGCAGTTTGCCTCCCCCGGCTTCGACGATTCCGGCTGGAGCACGATCCGGGTGCCGCTCAACTGGTATTGCGATGCGCGTTACGATTATGAAAAAGTTCTGCGGGCTGGTTCCGCAATCGATCCGGCGAGTGCCGGTGGTTCGGACGGATTCAACGCTCAGAAGCCGTATTTCAAAGGATTTTACCGTCGTGAATTCGACCTGCCCGTTCCACTGCCGCCGGGACGGCTGGAACTGCAGTTCGACGGAATCGGCTACGAGGCGGAGATCTTCCTCAACGGGAAACACGCCGGACATCATCAGGGCGATTTCGTGCCGACGAAACTCGATGTGACCGGACTCGCCGTCCCCGGCAGGAACCTGCTGGCGCTGCGGGTGCTTTCGGACTTCCGG
>CASDQW010000015.1 GCA_949282965.1 uncultured Lentisphaeria bacterium | reverse complement strand
TGGTGGTGGACGGGTTCATCTCCAGTGCCGGAGCTTTGATCGCGGCGGCGATCGCGCCGGCGGCGCGCGATTACATGATTCTGGCCCATGGCAGCGCCGAACCCGGGCACGTGCGGATGACCGAATTGCTGGGGCGTCGTCCGCTGCTGGATCTCGGATTGCGGCTCGGGGAGGGGACCGGTGCGGCGCTGGCGCTGCCGCTGCTGGATGCGGCGGCGGCGGTGATGACGCAGATGGCCACGTTCGAATCGGCGCGGGTGACGACGGAGGGACTGAAGTGAGGACGTTTCTGGCAGCGGTGTCCATGCTGAGCATTCTGCCGCTCGGGAATTTTCGCCCGACCGAGGCGGAATTGCGCCGTTCGCTGAATCTTTTTCCGCTGGCGGGGATACTGTTCGGCGCGATCGTTTTCGGCGTGGGATATCTGGCGGAACGCTGGTTTCCGGCACCGGCGGCGGCGATGCTGCTGGCGATTTTCCCGGAAGTGCTGACCAAGGGCTTTCATCTGGACGGTCTGGCGGATACCGCCGACGGTTTCCTCTCCGGTCGGAGCCGGGAGCGCAAACTGGAAATCATGCGCGACAGCCACACCGGCAGCATGGGCGCGGGGGCGATTGCGGTCCTGATCGGTCTGAAATTCGCCATGCTGTTGTCGCTGCCCGCGGGGGCGCTGCCCGGTGCGGCGGCGCTGGCGGCGCTGTGCGGCCGCTCCGGCATGGTCTGGTACATTGCAATGAGCCGCTATGCCCGGCCGGAGGGCGGTCTGGGAAACCTGTGGTTCGGGCGGAAGCCGACGGTCGGTATGGTGCTGGCCGGAATTGTGCCGGCGGCGGCCGCGGCGGCGCTGTGGCATCCGGATCTTTTCTGGGTGGGCTTTCCGCTTCCGGCGCTGGCGGCGTGGGGATGGAGCCGGACGACCTTCCGGGTGATCGGCGGGGCGACCGGGGACACCATCGGGGCCTTCGAGGAGCTGAGTGAACTTTTGACATTGACGGCGCTGGTCTTGTATTTTCAGCATTCGGTGTTATAATAAATACAGGCCGGACAGGTTTTCTGAAACCCGCCCGGTGTGATCGAAACCAACAGCCGTCCGCGGTCGGACGGCGGATCAGAGATGATCGATTCGTCTTCGGGGCGGGGTGCAATTCCCCACCGGCGGTGAAAGTCCGCGACTCCCGGTAAGGAAACGCCGGGACTGATCCGGTGCAAATCCGGAACCGACAGTGACAGTCTGGATGAGAGAAGACGGGCACACGGCCGCCGCACTGAATGCGGCGGCATGCCGGACACGGTTTTTACCGTGGTTTCCGCGCGCCCTGCCTTTTCCCTTCCGTCCCCCGGATGCGTTCGGGAAAGGACAACAGAGGAAATGATGGACTCCATTGAAAGCGTCGTCGCCGCACTCGCTGCCGGAGAAATCGTGGTGCTGGTCGATGACGACAACCGGGAAAACGAGGGCGACCTGATCTGTGCCGGTGCCTGCGCCACACCCGCCAACATCAACTTCATGGTCACGCACGGACGGGGATTGCTGTGTGCTCCGGTCGGCGGAGAAATCGCGGCGCGGCTGGGTCTTGCCGTGCCGCCGGGCAAGCACGATCCGCGCGGAACCGCATTCACGCAGAGTCTGGACGCGATCGCCGGGACGACCACCGGCGTGTCGGCATTCGACCGGGCGAAAACCGTGGCGGAAATGCTGCGGGAAGATGCGACACTCGCGGATTTTTATACGCCGGGGCATCTTTTCCCGCTGCTGGCGCGGCCCGGCGGCGTGCTGGAACGGCGGGGGCACACCGAGGGCGTGGTGGATCTGGTGCGCCTCGCCGGATTGCCGCCGGTCGGCGTGCTCTGCGAAATCCTGAATCCGGACGGTACCATGGCGCGGCTGCCCCGGCTGCGGGAGTTCTGCCGCGAACACGGGTTGAAGCTGTGCAGCGTTGAGGACATCGCGGCCTTCCGCCGCGCCCGGGAAACTGCGTAAAGTTCCGCGGTTGTCTGGCCCGACGCAGCCGAACCCCTCAGGAAACGATCGTCATGGCATCGTCCCTGCCGTCACGGGCATGGCGGATATTGGCCACCGCGGCCTCCGCCATCCGCCGGCAGGCTTCGGCGGTGGAGCTGCCGATATGCGGTGTCATCAGTACGTTCGGCAGCGTTCGCAGGTCTTTGCCGGAAGGCGCCGGACGGTAGGGTTCCTGCCGGAAGACGTCCAGCACCGCGCCGCCGATCCGTCCGGAAGCGGCGGCGTCGTACAGGGCGTCTTCGTCCACGACGGTTCCACGCGCGGTGTTGATCACCCAGGCGCCCGGTGCCAGAGCGGCGAGTTTTTCGGCATTCAGAAAATCGCGGGTCGCGGGCAGATCGGGAATGTGCAGCGACAGAAACTGTGCCCCCCGGACCGCCTCCGCGAAGTCCATGCTGAACCGGTCATAACAGCTTTCATCCCGCGGCGCGGTAATGTCGAATCCGCAGATCGTCATGCCGAAACCGTTTTTGGCAATGGCAGCGAGACGGCTGCCGATGTGTCCGCACCCGACGATAGCGAGGGTTTTTCCGGCAAGTTCCGTTCCGATCCGGGGCGCCCAGACGCCGCGGCGGTTGTCGGCGACGGTGTCGGCGAAATGCCGTGCCGCCAGCAGCAGCATGCCCGCCGCACATTCGGCCACCGAGGAGTCCAGCACGCCGGGGGTGTTGGTGCAGCGAATGCCGCGCCGGGCGGCCTGTTTTTTATCCACGCCGTCGTGGCCTACTCCGAAACGGGCGATGACCCCGCCCGCGGTCAGGGCGTCGTACAGGGGGCCGGTGTATTTCACCACGCCGATGATGACGTAACGGGCCTGTTCGCGGCGGATGGCCGCAGCCAGTTCCGTTTCCTGTTCGGGAACCCGGACGCATTGAAAATCTTCGAGCGTTTCGAAAAAGGCGGCGGCCTTGTCGTATTCCGGGGCGGTTACAAGAATTTTTTCCATAAGACTCAATGCCACAGTTGAACGGTTTTCTGGTAAATGCCGAGAATGCCGGAAGCATGGCATTCCCATGGTTTCAGTTCGGCGCGCCGGCTTTCCAGATCCACGCCGGGGATTTCCAGGCGGCGGTTGGGAATGTCGATTTCCACCATGTCGCCTTCCCGGATCAGCGCAATCGGTCCTCCTGCTGCCGCTTCCGGCTGGACGTGGCCGATCGCCGGACCGCGCGTCGCTCCTGAAAATCGTCCATCGGTTACCAGCGCCACCGTCGCCGCCAGCCGTTCGTCCGCGGCGATGGCTTCGGTGGTGTAGAACATTTCCGGCATGCCCGATCCCATCGGGCCGACGTACCGGATGACCACCACGTCGCCGGGTTGAATCCGGCCGGAAATCACCGCGTCGCGGGCGGAAAGTTCATCTTCGAATACCCGCGCTGGACCGCGATGCTTCCACATTTCCGGAGCGATCGCCGCCGGTTTGGTGACCGCGCCGCCGGGGGCGAGGTTTCCGGAAAGACAGGCGATGGCGCCATTGGCCCGGACCGGGCGGTCGAGCGGACGGATGATTTCCCCGGCGTCCAGACCGAAGCGTTTGAGGTAGAGGCGGTTTTCCCGGATCTGCCGTTCCGCTTCCGCGAGGTTCTCCCCGAGGGTTTTGCCGGTTACGGTCATGACGTCGAGCCGCAGGTGGTCCCGGAGCCGCAGCATCAGGGCCGGAACGCCCCCGGCGTACCAGAAGTATTCCCCCGCGAACGCCCCCGCGGGCCGGACGTTGCCGATGAACGGAATATCCCGCCCGATCCGGTCGAAGTCCGCTTCCCCGAAGTCGATGCCGGCCTCTTTCGCAATCACCGGCAAATGCAGCAGCGCGTTGGTCGACCCGGAAATGGCCGCGTGGACGATCGCCGCGTTGTAGAAGGCGTCCGCCGTCAGAATGTCTTTCGGCCGCAGTCCGCGGCGGCTCAGAGCCACCGCCGCTTCACCGGCGGCCTCGGCATTCCAGCGGATCTCCCGCAGAACGAACGGGGCAAGCGCGGAGAACGGCAGCGCCAGCCCCAGCGCTTCCGTCATCACCTGCATGGTGCAGGCCGTACCCATGAACTGACAGGCGCCGCAGCTCGGACAAGAGCGTTTTTTCCAGTCGAAGAACTCCGCTTCGGAAATCATCCCGCGTTTGCAGTAACTGTGATATTTGCCGATCTGTTCCAGCGTCATCCGGTCCGGTCCCTCCAGCATCACCCCGCCGGGAATGACCAGCGCCGGCACGTTGAGCCGGGCCAGCGCGATCAGATGGCCCGGCAGTGCCTTGTCGCAGCTGGAGAGAAAGATCATGGCGTCCAGCAGGTTGACCCGGGCGTGAATTTCCGCCATCGCGGCGATCAGCTCCCGCGACAGCAGCGAATAATTCATTCCTTCGTGGCCCTGCGCAATGCCGTCGCAGATGTCGGTCGCGGTAAAACGCGATGGTTTGCCGCCGGCGTACTGCACGCCCCGGGCGGCGGCGTCAACTAGCGTGTCCAGTCCGGCGCTGCCGGGGTGGCTGTCGCCGAAGGTGCTTTCCAGCAGGACGTGGGGACGGTTCAAATCCGCTTCGCTCCAATCCATGCCCAGACGGAGCGCGGCGATTTCAGGGGCTTTGTCATGCAGATTCACGGCAGCATCTCCCAGATTTTTTCCGCACCGGCGCGGAGGAAAAAGGTATCCATGCCGAGGGCCAGGAAGGTATATCCCTGCGTCAGTGCGGTTTGAATGTTTTCCGGATTCGGAGTGACGATGTGCTGGCCGGCCATTTTGCCGTTTCTGCGGCAGCTTGCCGCCACGGCGGCGCAGCCCTGCACGATCAGCGGATGCCCGGTCTGTCCGGTGATGTCGTAGGATCCGGACAAATCATACGGTCCGATCAGACAGCCGTCCACGCCTTCGACCGCCATGATTTCGTCGCAATGTTCCACCGCGCCGCGTGATTCGATCATGACGATCACCAGCGGGCGGAACTCCCGGGCGTAGGTGTCGAATTCCGCGCCCCATTCGTTGCCCCGCTGCCAGGCGAAGCCGCGGATGCCTGTCGGAGGATAGTGCGCAGCGTGGACGGCGGCGCGGGCTGCTTCGGCGGAGTCGACCAGCGGCACGATTACGCCGGCGGCGCCGAGATCGAGCGCGCGGCGAATGGGCAGCACGGCGTTTTCCCGGACGCGGACGAGCGGCAGGACGCCGTACGGGCGGCAGGCGCGGCAGAAGTTGCCGATGTCGGCGTCTCCGGCTTCGCCGTGTTCGCAGTCGAGCGCGAGAAAGTGGAACCCGCACCGGGCGAGAATTTCCGCATTGGCGGGATGGCCGATCTGCAGCCACGAGCCGAATGCGGGAGAAGGAAGAGAAGGTGAATTTGTCATAGGAATCCGATCTGAAAAATCATTGAATCAGTTTGTTTTCGTCTTGTCCGCCGTTTGTGGCGGGAGGCCGTGGCCGGTCCGGCGGTCGCCCCGCAACGGCGTCAGCCGTCGGGAACCCGTCGTGGCCGCGGCATTGCTATTATAGCATCTGCTGTCTTGGGAAACAAGGTGGAATGAATGTAAAAAAGCGTCTGTTTCATATGGATTTTCCGTCAGGGGTGAAGCCGGGTTTCCACGTAGGCGATTGCGTTTTCCAGCGGGATGTTGCCGTGCAGTCCGCCGCAGGAGGAGAGCGCGAAATGCGGGAATTTTTCCACCAGCTTCATGACGTTGCGGGTCATCTCCCGGACGCCCTCCGGCGTGTCGAACGTCAAACGCCGTGTGTCGATGCCGCCGATGTAGAAGCGTTCGCCGCCGTCAAGCCAGGCTTGTGTCTCTTCCAGCGGCGTCGCGGGATTTTCCCCCATCAGTCCGTCCAGTCCGAGTTCGGCCAGGCGCGGCAGGAAGGATGACATGTTTCCGTCCGCCACCAGCATGACCTTTTTGCCGAATCCCCGGATTTCCGCGAAGATTTCCCGGTAATGTGGAAAAATGTAATCCTCATACCAGGAGGGCGGAAACACCGGTCCGGCGGCCGTCGCCAGATCGTCGTGCAGAAACACCCACGGGGCGGAACTCGCCGTCGCCATGGTGCGGATGATGGCGCGCGCCTTCTCCAGCCACGGCAGAAGCACGTGTTCGTGAAACCGGTCCGGCTCCGTAAACGCCGTCTCCATGAAGATCTCCCAGCCGAGAAACTCCACCGGTGCCATGAAAAGCGTCGTGTAGAGCATCGGATAATAACAGCCGATCTCCCCCAGCGCCGCTTCCCGCATCCGGATGTCATCCGGAGCACAGCCGTGCGGCACCGGCGTCAGCAGATCAGTGTACTCAAGCTGTCGGAAGTCCATGGCCCAGACCGCTTCCGGAGCGGCGCAGCAGTAACGCTCCCGCACCACCGTGTCGTAGACGCCGAGCGGCTGCCGCCGGTAGGGCCGGCCCGGCACCGGCAGGGTGGTGCCGGCGGGGCAGGACGGCGGGGCGTTCTCCAGCGGCACGCGGTTGACGAGGTCGATGCCGAGCCGCTGATATGCCCGGCGATAGGCCGTGGCGGTATCGGCGTAGACGTCGAGCCCCGCGGCCCATTCGATCAGGCCGCGATGGTTGAGCGTTTCCTTGGCGATGATTTTGGACACGGGGCGTCCGGCGCTCCAGTCGAGGAAATCCCGGCGCATGGTTTCCTTTCCTTCTACAACGGCAGAATATGGGCATTCACCCGGTGCCGGTTCAGCAGCTCCCGGTGGCGCCGGAGACGGAGCAGGAAGTCCGGGTAATCGCATTGCTCCGGCGGCCGCCACAGCCGTTCCGCCAGTGCGCAGGCGCGCGGAAACATCATGTATTCCAGATGCTTCATGTTCGGAATGTATTCCGTCCACAGCGCTCCCTGGCCACCGAGAATATGGCGTGCCGTCTCCGCGTCCAGTCCGGGCGGAACCGGCGCAAACCGGTACACCAGCGCAATCGGCAGTTCATAACCGTGCGACAGCGGTTCGGTGGCCGGGTCCGCCTGGTAATGATTCAGATAAACCTGCGCGCTGTCCGCCATGACTGCGTCCAGACCGAGCCGGGCTGCCTTCAGGCCGCCTTCATTGCCGTGCCAGCACATGACGGCGGCGCCGGCAGGCGGGCCGCCTTCGAGAATTTCGTCCCAGCCGATGGGGCGGCGTCCGAGTTCGGTCAGGCGGCGACAGAGCTGGGTCAGAAAATAGTTTTGCAATTCCCGTTCGCTGTACAGACCGAGTTCCGCCATCCGGTTCTGGGCGTCGCGGCTGGCGGCCCATTCGCCCGGGTCCACCTCGTCGCCGCCGATGTGAATCCATTTCCAGGGAAACAGCGCGGCGACTTCCTCGAAAATGCCCTGCATGGCCGCGATGGTTTCCGGTGCGACGTTGAGGGTGTGGCGGCTGATGCCCCACCGTTCACGGACCCGGTAGCGATAACCGGGGAGATTGCCGAATTCCGGATAGGCCGCCAGCAGAGACTCGGCGTGTCCCGGCAGGTCGATTTCCGGCATGATCCGGATGCCGCGCCGGGCGGCGAATTCGACGACGTGCCGGATGTCGGACCGGGTATAGAAGCCGCCGTGCGGTCGGTCGTCGTAAAGAATCGGACGGTCGGTATTGTGATTGGTCTGGGTGCAGGCGCGGCGGGAACCGATCCGGGTGAGGAGCGGAAAGCGTTCGATTTCCAGCCGCCAGCCCTGATCGTCGGTCAGGTGCCAGTGCAGGACGTTGAATTTGTGCAGCGCCATCAGTTCCACCAGACGGCAGACCTCGTCGACGGTAAAGAAATGCCGGGAGGAATCCAGCAGCATCCCGCGCCAGCGATAATGCGGTTCATCGCGGATCTCCAGTCCGGGAAGGGTTCCGGCGCCTTCCGGCAGCAGCTGCCGGAGCGTCTGTATCCCCGCCGCCAGTCCGTCGGGCGTATCCGCCACCAGGTCCACTGCGGCGTCGGTGATGGTCAAATGGTAGGCTTCGCCGCGGAATCCGGCCTCATCTTCGGCGGTCTGCGTGCCGCCGGAAAGCCGGATGACGCCGCCCGCGCCGGGACGATCGGCAATCGGCAGAGCCAGTCCGGTATCCTGAAGCATGATGTCGCGCAGCAAAGTTGCAGCCGCGGCGGCTTCACCGGTATCGGCCATGAGCACGGTTTCCGGAGTCAGCCGGAAAATATGTTTGTTCCGGCGGCAGAACCGGGGAAAGGGAATCAGGGAAATATCTGGCATGATGTTTATTGCTTTCGTTGCAGGGCCTCTTGCAAAACCGGCTCCAGGGCGTCGGCGTAACGCGACATGCCCAGGTCGGTCGGATGGGAACCGTCCACCGTGGCTTCGTTGTCGCGGCCGATCAGGTTTTCGCCGCGCACGTAATACAACCGGTCAAAGCCCTCTTTGCGGAGTTCGTCAAAAAACTTCCGGAATCTTTCCCAGTGCGGCTGAATCCGCGGTTCCCGGCGGTAGCGGCTGTTGGCGTAGGGGCGATCCTCCACCAGCACGATCGGCGTGTCGGGACGGCGGCGGCGCAGTTCCGTCACCAGATGCCGGGCGCGGCGGATTACCTCGTCGCCGGGCATTTTCGTCATATTGGGCAGGCAGTCGATGATGTATGCCGAAGCCGGGATTTCCGCCAAAATTTCCGCAAATTCCGGATCCATGGTGCCGTTGCCGGAGAAACCGAGGTTAATGACCGGCAGATCCAGGCGCCGTCCCAGAATCGCCGGATAGGTCATTCCCGGGCGCGACGCGCTGCACCCGTGGGTGATGGACGTACCGTAAAACACCAGCGGTTCTCCGGTCGGTTCCACCGGTTCCGGCATGACGCCTTCCGGCAGAAGCAGTTCCAGTTTGCGCACGCCGGTGTAGAGCGGCAGATAAATCATGTATTCCGCCGTCCGGTCCGGCGGCGTATACAGCAGCTTTTCCTGCACGTTGACCTCTTCCTGCCGCGACGGCCGTCCGGTGGTCAGCCATTGCCATTCTCCATCGACGCGGGTGTAGACGTCCAGCCCGTTGACGCCGATCGGGCTCATGTGCGGCAGATAATTGTTCGAAGTCAGGGTCCAGCGGATGCCGAGCGGTCGTGCGCCGGTCAGTTTGAAGTGCAGATACAATCCGGCCGAATGGGTGGAGAGCGCCCAGACCTCACTGCGGACTTTGCCCGCCATCCGTTCCGGGAAACGGCGGTAGGCCACCGCATCGCTCCAGCCGCGGCCGCGCACGATGCCGGGACAGGCTTCCTGAACGTCGATCCACGGCTGCTGCTCCTTCCGGGAAGCGGCTTCATTCACCCGCAGTTCGGGATCGAGTTTCGTCGCGTCCGCCGCGGGCGTTGCGCCGGTGGTCAGACGGAAATCCCGCAGCGTCCCCGAAAACGGCAGCAGCGCCTTGTTGTTTTCGCTCAGACTGCCGACGGCGAAGAGACGGCGTTCATCCACACCGGTCCGGGGAACGGCGCTTTCGAGGATGTCGCTGCCGTCCACCCGCAGCCGCACCTGTCCGGGGCGGTAGCTCAGCTCGAAGCGGTGTTCGCGCTGGTCGTTGTAACGTTCAGTGCTGGTCAGCGTTTTTCCCGTTTGCTTGTCGCGGATGACCATCAGTTGCAGTTTTCCGTTGCGCAGCAGAAGGTTCCAGCCGGTGTAACCGGAGAGTTGACTGCGGTTGCCGACCAGATACTGGGTGGCACCGTCGTTTGCCGCGGTGCGGAAGGTGCCGGTGAGTGTCCAGGCGTGTTCATTCATGTCCCATTCCGGTCGGTATTGCCGGTCGATCAGCGCCGGGACGTTCTGCCCCGGTGCGGCAAAGCTCTTCAGCGCGAACTCTTCCGGCCGGGCGGCGCCGGAATGCTGTTCCAGCGGCCAGACGATTTCGGCGGCGCAGCAGAGGGCGACGGCAAGGGTGTGCAGCAGCATCTCAGGGGATCTCCTTTTCCAGTGCGCGCAGCAGTTCCCCGCGCAGGACATTGTATTGCGCCGGGTCGGCGGAATAGGTCCGGCCGAAGAGATTCGGCGCATCGCGCCAGCTCAGGACCAGTTCGTAGATCCGGGCCATATCCGGATAAATCACCCGGCCGGCCAGGGCTCGGGCCTTTTCCGGATTTTTCCGGGCCAGCATCGCGTAAAGCGTGGCGTCCACCAGGCCGTCCCGGTAATTGAGCATACGCACGCCGGGCCGCAGTCCTTCCGGGCCGCGATAGAGAAACCAGTTGTCCCCCGGCGGATGACCGGGCTTCTGGGAACCGTTCGGCATCGGCCCGAGCGAGGTTTTATATTCGTCTGCGCCCCGGTAGACGTTGGCGGCCCAGTTCAGAAATCCGCTGGCGCCGAAGTCGGCGGCGATCAACGGCCAGAGCCGGTTTTCCACCGGCATCCGGTCCAGATGGCGGTTGGGGAAGGGCGGATAGGGAGAGGTGCAGTTGTACAGCCAGTAACGTTCCGGCGCGGCCTTGATCCGGTCGCGCAGCTGATGTGCCCCCGGAAGGTTCAGAACCTGAATGTCGACCAGATCGGCGAAGAGATTTTTCCGATCCAGCACGGCGTCGATGGAACGGACTCCCGGGAGATGTTTCTTGCGGATTTCGGCGAATTTCCGGTAGGCTTCCAGATCTTTTTCGCGGGGTTCGTCCTTCTGGTACTGGCGGTAGGAATCAAGCGCGCCGAGCTGTTCCAGTTCCTGCCGCAGCCGGGGCATGAAGGCATTCAGCACGGCGACGAATTCCGGATCGTTCAGAGCGATCTTCCGGCGCTTGCCGGTGGCCTGGTCCTGCACGTACAGCGGCAGCATCCAGCTGGACATGTGAGTGCCGGCAAAGTAGGTGAAGCCGATCTTCCGGAAGATGGTGATCCACCGGCGGAATCCGGCAAAATCAAACTCATAACGACCGTCCCGGGTTTTGACGGTCTGAATCAGCGGGGTTTCCGCAAAGATGATCGGCGTGTAAATCATGTTGTCGCCGCAGGCCAGGAGGGCTTTGCCGGAGTTTTCCAGCAGTTTCCAGTGTTCCTCGCTCCAGTATTCCGGCACTTTGCCGCTGGTCAGGTTGACCGGTTCCGGGAACAGCCAGTGGTTGGAATCCAGTGAGAAACGTTCCGGCAGTTTGACGGAACTGACGTCCACGGTAACCGGCAGCCGGACGGAGGGGTTCCCGGCACTTTCGATGACGAAATCGCCGCGGTAGAGACCTTTTTCGGTTTTTTCCGGAATGTCGAGCGTAACCAGGAAGGAGACCGGGCGGTCTTTTTCCAGGCGGCAGCCGGTGATGACCGCGGGGTCGACGACTTCGTAAAGGTCGAACGGGGCGGTGCGGATCTGGTAGGCGCGCCAGTTTTCCGGGACCCGTCCGCCGGGGAAGTTCTGCACCGGCCACTGGGTGTTGCCCTCAACGTGGACGGTGATCAGCGGCTGGACTTTGACCGTGATGCCGGATTTGAGTTTGTCGCCGATGCGCAGAAAGTTGCGCGGTTCAAATTTTACTTCGGCATTTTCCGGGGCGAGCAAATTGAGACGGAACGAAACCGTATTGCCCCGCGGCGTCTGCAGCGGCTGGGAGAAGTTCGCCTCATCCGGGAAACGGTCCGCATAGGTAGGGCTGCCCAGGTCGGAAAATCTGGCGCGCATCCAGGCGGGCGGCGGTTGTTTTTCGGCGGCGGCGGTCAACGCCAGCGCGGCGGCGGCCAGCAGGCCGAAGCAGATGAGTTTCTTCATGGATGGAAAGTCTCCTTCCGGTTATGGTTTATGGTTTGGTATGATGATTCGTAGTTTTCAGGTTCTGTTGACGCGACAGGAGCTGCAGCATTCTGCGGCGTAGCGCATGATAGGGCGCCGGCTCGGTCGCAAACGCCCGCCCGGCGTAACCGGCGAACGGCATGGCGTAAATGTTCAGTTGGTCCGGCAGTTCCCATGCCGGGAAATAGACACTCTCCAGCAATTCATCCGCCAAATGCGGCGATTCCTGCGCCAGCATCCGCAACAGGGCCGCATCGACCAGGCCTTCGCGGTAATGAAGCATGCGCAGGCCGGTCCGCAAACCATCTGGTCCCCGATAGAAAAACCAGGCATCTCCCGGCGGATGGCCGGGATTCTGACTGCCGTCGGGATAGGGACCGAGTGAATTTTCATATTCATCGGCGCCGCGGTAGATGTTGGCGGCCCAGTTGAGATAACCGGTGCAGCGGTATTTGACGGCGAGCAGCGGGTACAGCCGGTTGCCTGCCGCCGGATGGTCCAGCTGCCGGTTCGGGAATGGGGGACGCGGGTCGCATGAGGAGTAAATCCAGAATTCCTGTCCCCGTTTGTTCCGTTCGGCATTCAACGTCTGACCGAACCGCAGTTTCTGAAGGTGAATCACTGCGACATCGACATCCGGATACAGATCGGTGCGGATGGTGGCGTCGATGTTTTTCACCCCGGGCATGGTTTCATGCAGCAGTCGGACATACTCCCGGTAGCGGGGAATCTGGGAATCGGCGGGTTCATCCATGAGGTGCTGGCGGTAACGGTTCAGGCAGCCAGCGCGTTGCAGTTCGGCGTGAAGCTGCGGCAGGAACTGGCGCAATACTTCCAATCGTTCCGGATCGTCCAGTTGCAGTTCCCGCGTTGTCCCGTCGGCGCAGCGGATGTGCAGCGGCAGCATCCAGCTGTGCAAATGGGTGCCGACATATCCCCGGAATCCCAGACGGTCGAAGAGTTTCAGCCATCGCCGGAAGCCGGTGAAGTCGAACCGGTAACGGCCGTTGTTCTCCTGCACAGTCGGTATCAGCGGAACTTTGCCGAAAATATGCGGCGTGAAAATCACATTATCTCCTGCATTGCGCAACTGTCTGCCTGCCTGTTCGATAAGCTGCCAGTGGGCTTCGCTCCAGTATTCCGGCACGGCGCCGCGGGTGAGATTTTCCGGTTCGATCCAAAGCCAGTGCATGGAGTCGATGAAATATTCGGGGGGAATTTGCACCGAAAACACTTCAAAGGAGTAACGCAGCAGCCGTTTCCCCTGACCGCATTGCGCGACGATGTTCCCCTGGTAGAAGCCCGGTGCAGCGTCTTCCGGAATGGTGATTTCGGCCAGTACGCCGCCGGTTTTACCCGGTTCCAGGTGCAATTCGTCATGCGGGGCGTTGTCCACGGCTTCCAGCAGATCGAAGGGGGCTTCGCGAATAAAATGGGGTTTCCAGTGTTCCGGAGCGGCGCCGCCGGGATAATTCTTCCCGCCCTGATGGTTGCCCTCGACGTGAACGGGAATGAGATCATGCAGGGCTGTCGTTCCGGTAAACGGCTGTTTCCCCAGGTGTTCGGGGGGGGCGGCGAAGGAAAACCGTACTTCCGTCGGTTTTTCGGAACGGGTTACGACCAGAAAGATGACCCGGCCACCTCGAGGCACCGGCATCGGCTGCTCCAGCAGAGCCGCCCGGGGGTAGCGGTCCGTGAAAACCGGATACGCAGGGTCGATGGCCCTCGCCTGCCAGTCGGCGGCTTGCCCCCGGCCGACCACCATGAGAAGCAGGATCAGACTGTATGACCGGAGCCGGCGCCGGCGCATACCATGTTGCTTTCGGATCGGGGATGGTGGAGATGTTTTACTGGAGTTTTTCATTGGGAGTGGCGTAACGGGTCCAGCGGTTTTTGTATTCGTCGGAACACAGGGCGTTTTTGGTTTCCGCCGACACATGACCGTCGTAATAGAGCATGTTCAGACTGGTGTTGTTATCGTGCTGCAGGTACAGGGCGGGGTCATTCGGGGGTTTGTTGAAGGTTCTGCCGATTGCGAAGTAGATGCCGGCAGCATGAACATTCTGGTCGTTGTTGTCCGTTTTGTCCGCGACTGCGAAAAAACGGCTCGGGGCTTTGACCTGGGAGGCCTTGCACGGGCCTCCGCGCGCCACGTCCAGCCGGGTGCCGAACTGAAACAGGGCGCCGCCCCCCCAATGCTGCTGCTGATCGTCCGCTTTCCAGCCGGAGTAGTTGTCGCCGTAAGTGCAGACATCATACCATTCGGACACCTGGTCAATCCGGTTTTGCGGTAGGGTTTTGAGGGTAATCGGACAGGTGAATACACCGCGTTTGCGTGCTCCGCGGCTGCCGGCGTCGATGGAGTTCGATTTTTCCGTGGGGACTGATGAGATGTAGCGGCTCAGCAGATGGGTCCAGTAGGAGACGCCGGTACCGTCCCGGCTCAGTCCGTTGTAATGTCCGTGCGCCGGAGTGAAATCGTCATTGTCGACGGCATAAAGATGCCGGGCGGTGCCGATCTGTTTAAGGTTGGAGGCACAGCTGATCTTCTGGGCGGAATGTCTGGCCCGGTTTAATGCCGGCAGCAGCATTCCTGCGAGGATGGCGATAATGGCGATTACTACCAGCAACTCAATCAGCGTGAAAGCCTTTGGGTGGTTCATGACATCACTCTTTCCTTATTGCAATGAGTGTAATTTCCCGATTCTGTGCAGAGGAGGGAAACGGCTCAATTCAGTTGTTCATTCGGCGTGCCCCGCCGAGTCCAGCGGGTTTTGTAATCGTAGGACATCATGGCGTTCCGGCTTTCGGCGGAGACGTGCCCATCGTAATAGAGCATATTGAGGCTCTGATTGTTGTCGTGCTGAAGATAAGGCGTGGTCGGTTCCTTGGAGAAATACCGCCCCGAATGCATGTAACAGTTGCTGGCAGTATTGGCAATTGTACTGTTATAGGTATTGTCCGAGACGGCGAAAAACTGGCTCGGGCGCTTGACCTGGGAGGCCTTGGCCGGACCACCTTTGGCGTCTGACGGATTCGTGGTTCCGAAACGGTGTCCGCCGCCGTAATACTGGTCACCTTCCCAGTTGTGCCAGCCGTAGATGTTGGGGCCGTAGGTGCAGAGCTGATACCATTCGATGGTGGTGTTGATGCGGTCCGGCGGAATATTGCGCAGGGCGATCGGGCAGGTAAAGACGCCTTTGCGGAGGGCTCCACGCTGGTCCGCATCCACGGAAACCGTTTTTTCCATGGTACGTGAGGAGAGATAACGACTCAGCAAATTAGTCCAGAAGGAGACTCCCACTGTGGAAGAGGCTCCCAGGCCGTTGTGATGGGCGAAAGCGGGAGCGAAGTCATCATTGTCATTGGCGTACAGATGTCGGGCGGTACCGATCTGTTTGAGGTTAGAGGCACAGCTGATTTTCTGAGCCGTATTACGGGCCCGGTTCAGGGCCGGCAGCAGCATGGACGCCAGAATAGCGATGATCGCAATTACCACCAGGAGTTCAATCAGCGTAAAACATTTTGACATTCTCATCGCCAGATCCTTCCTTGATTGCAAGATTGATTTTCGGTATTTTTACCCAAACAAGGCTTACTTTCCATAGATGAAAAAATCAAAATTTTTCTCCCGGCGGAACGATTTCATTGAGCAGCGGCTCCGGTTCGTTGAGCATATTGCACCATTTGCGCTCGAAAACCGCCGCGATCGCGCTGCCGATCAGGTGATTCGGGTAGCGTACCCGGTAAATGCCGATGCCGTCGACCCGGTCGTCGTAAAACGGCGTGGATTTGTAACAGTTGTCAACGATGGTGACCGCATCGTCATGGAGATCCGGATGATGCTGCTTCAGTGCGGCAATGATCATGGGCAGCCGGTTGTTGTGCATGCAGAAGATCGCGTTTTTCTCCGGATGATCCGCAAAGTATCCCCGGATGATCGCTTCCGCCTCCCGGTCCGGCATCGGAAACACCTGCCGGTAACAGGACTCGTCGAATTTCAGCCCGGCCTCGTCCGCGGCCACGCGCAGCGCGTCGAGCATCATATCCGTATACGGGTCGGTCCACACGTCGTAATACTGGCCGCAGAAACACATCAGCTCCCGATGCCCCCGTTCCGTGAACAGCCGGACCGCGTCGCGCGCCAGCTGGTAATAATCGGAATGAACAGTGGTGATGCCGATTTTTTCAAAAGGACGCTCCGAAACCACCATGCAGTCCAGCTGTTCCGAGATCTGTTCCAGAATCCAGTGATGCAGTGCCAGCGGCGTCAGCCAGACGAACCCGTCGAAATGCTTGGCCAGAATCTTGTGGCTCAGCACCGGGGAATTGATTTCATGGATACTGGGCGTGATCAGTTCAATGCGCCAGTCATGGCTGGAACAGCGTTCGCAGAAACTGTCGATCACGTCGTAAACCGCCGTTTTGCCGCCCTTGTCCACCCAGACCGGGAGCAGAACACCGATACGGCGCTGGCGCGGCGAGGTGAGGGTATGGTCGCTGAAGGCGGCATTGACTGCGTTGATGTTGAAGCCTTCCGCAATGTACGAGCCGCTGCCGGGGCGCAGCGTAATCAGCCGTTCGGACTGGAGTTTCCGCAGCGCCTTGTGGATGGTGACGTAGGAGACCTGGTGGCGGGTGGTCAACTCCCGCAGCGACGGCAACCGGGAGCCCACCGGCAGTTTTTCCCGGATAATGTCATCCGCGATGGCGTGGGCGATGCGGTCGGACATGTGCTGATACATCATTCTGACGACTCCCTGCGGTTGCTGTTTCTTCGTGTCTATTATAAAATATTTGCAGGTGGATGTCAATGGATTTTTACAAAAAACATGATAAAAATATGTATATCAGTATATCATTTTACAGAGCGGAATAAAAAATGTTTATTTTTGCAATTCAAGCAGTTGACAATGTGGTTGAGATTGTGTAAACTTATAGTAAATGAATCAATTTTCTGTGGCTTGTGTATATCGATTTGTATATCAATTTCAGAGAAGGGGTACGGGTATGTTCACACAGGATCACCAGGACTGGCGCAATCTTGAGGAAGGACGGATCATGCCGTCGGAACTTTATACAGATCAGCCGTACTTCATCAAGACCGGAGACGGCGCCTGGCTGTGCTGCGTAACGACCGGCCCGGGCAGCGAAGGCCGTCCGGGACAGCACGTCATTACCATGCGCTCCCGCGACCAGGGGCGCACGTGGGAGGACCGGAACGAATTGGAGAGCACCGACGATCCGGAATCCGCCTACGGCGTGCTGCTGAAAGTGCCGTCGGGCCGGATTTTCGCTTTTTACAATTATAATGAAGACAATCTGCGCGGCGTGATTGCCGATCCGGGGCCGCCGTTTTACGGAACCAGCTGGCGGGTGGACTGCCAGGGATATTTCGTGTTCCGCTACAGCGACGACCACGGGGTAACCTGGTCGACCGCCCGTTACAAAATTCCGGTGCGGCTGATGGACATCGACCGGCGCAATCCCTATCAGGGACGTATCCGATTCTTCTGGAACGTGGGCAAAGCCTTCCTCTACGAGGGGGCGGCTTATGTGCCGCTGATCAAGGTCGGTAATTTCGGTTTCGACTGCTACACCCGGACCGAGGGCGTTCTGCTGCGCTGCGACAACATCATGGAGTCCGACGTGACGAAATTCCGCTGGGAAACGTTGCCGGAAGGGGATTTCGGCATCCGCCCGGTCGCGGGCGGCGGGGCGATTGCCGAGGAGCAAAGTTACATGGTGTTGAGCGACGGTTCGTTTTTCGTGGTGTTCCGCACGATCGACGGCCACCCCGCCTGCGCCTACAGCCGGGACCGCGGCCGGAGCTGGAGCGAATCCCGCTACATGCGGTTCGACCGGGGCGGACTCATGCGGCATCCGCGGGCGGCGAATTTCATCTGGAAATACGACGAGGGCAAATACCTCTACTGGTTCCACAATCACGGCGGGCAGGGGTTTCAGGACCGCAATCCGGCGTGGATCTGTCCCGGCGTGGAAGCCGATTCGCCGGAAGGAAAGGTGATCCGCTGGGGGCAGCCGGAAATTCTGCTCTATGATCCGGATCCCCGGATTGCGATGAGTTATCCCGATCTGCTGATCGACAACGGGGTGTTCATTTCCGAAACCCAGAAGAAGACCGGGCGGATTCACCGGATCGACGAGGACTTTCTGCAACGGATGTTTCAGGCGTTTGAATGTCCGTCTTTGGTGACGGATCACGTCCTGTACGAGGGTCCGGGCCCGAAGCTGCCGGCACTGGAATTACCGAAGTTCGCCGAAAAGGAACATCAACTGCAAATTATCGGAACCCGGCGGCTTACCGCCGGATTTTCACTGGAATTCGGACTCCGGCCCGGGGCCGCGGGGGTGTTGCTGGACAACCGCGACGGTCGCGGCCGCGGCCTGATGGTTGCGGTAACCGGAAACGGCGCACTGCGGCTGGAAATGAGTGACGGGCAATGCGATTGTTTTGCGGAAAGCAATCCCGGCGACGTGACGGCGGACCGGTCGACGCATGCGGTCATCACGGTGGACGGTGCCGCCGCGATCATCACGATGGTGATCGACGGCGTACTCTGTGACGGCGGCGAACGTCAGTTCGGCTGGCGGCGGGTGCATCCGGCCTTCAGCAGTCCGAATACGGCCGCGCCATGGAAACTGAGTTCTGAGGTGACGTTGTTCCGGGTTTACGGCCGGGCCCTGATGACCGCCGAAGCGGGAATGAATGCGGCGGTTTTCCACCCGGCGGAGGAGGCGTGATGAGCGTTCGGGCGGCGATTGCCGCCATGACGGCGGGAGTCCTCTGGTGGTGCGGCGGCTGTGCTGTTCCACAGGGGGCGGTACCGGAAGAGGAGGAGACGCCGGTGGTCGAGGTGGGGCGGACGACGGATGCCATCCGTCTGGACGGTGTGCTGGACGAACCGGCCTGGGCCGGGGTGCCGGCGGTGTCGCTGCGGCATCTGCGCTGGAATGATCTGGCACAGCCGGCGGCGGCGCGCGCCGCCGGGGAACGGGATGTTTTTGAACGCGGAACGGTGCGCTTTCTGTATGACGACCGGTATTTTTACGTCGGCTTCGAGCTGGAGGACGCGGACGTGGTGGCGCGCGGTCGGGAAAACGGATTGCGGCATTTCGAATACGGCGACGTGGTGGAGATTTTCCTGCGGCATGAGAGTGGGCCGGGATACTGGGAGTTTCACGTGACGCCGCGGGGGCTGACCAGCAGCTATTTTTTTGCGGGCAGCGGTTATCTGGGGTTGAACAATCCTTCCCGGCCGTTTTCCGGTTATGAGGCGGCGGCACGGATCGACGGTACGCCGGACGACTGCCGGGACGTTGATCGCGGCTGGAGCGCTGAAATCCGGATTCCCCGGGCGGAGCTGGAAAAGTCGTTCGGCCACGCTTTCGCGCCCGGTGAACCGTGGCGGCTGCTGGCGGGACGGTATAACTATCATTACCGGAATCGTTTTGTGCAGCATTCCTCGTATCCGTTTCTGCCGAAGACCCATTTTCATCTGATCGAATATCACGCGCGGGTTTCCTTCCGGTAAAACTTGCGGAAAATTATCGAAAATAACGGCGGCCGGGGTTGCATTTCACCTGGTCCGCCGTTATTCTTCTGCAAGCCTAATCATTCGGGGAGGAACTGCCATGTCGTATCGTTACATTCTGCGCTATTATATCGACCCGGGGTTTCACGAAGAGGAGCGGATCCGCGAGCTGGTGGAGTTCTGCCGGGACAGTTTGGTGGAAGAGGTGATGTTCTTCTACAATCCGGAAGAGTTGTTTCAGGGCTATCCCGCGGAAGAAGTGCTGGCGCGGTGGATCGCGCTGGCGGTGAAAGTCCGGGAGGCGCTGACCGCCGCCGGCGTGGCGATGAGCGTCAACCCTTGGACCACGACCGTGCACCTGGCCCGGGGACGGTCGCTGCCGGAACGGATGAAGTCCTGGCAGATGATCGTCGGCGAAACCGGCACGGTATCCAATATTTCAAGCTGTCCGCTGTCGGTGGAGTGGCAACAGGAGATTGCGAACTGGTTTGCCCGGATCGCCCGGGAGGTCCGGCCGGTCGCGATCTGGATCGAGGATGACTGGCGGTTGCACAATCACGAGGCCGACATGAATTACGGCGGCTGTTTCTGTCCGCTGCACCTGGCGCGGTTCAGCGCCCGGATCGGGCGCCCGGTCGGGCGTGAGGAGCTGCTGGAGGAGATGCTGGATCACGATAACTTGCTCTGGCGGCGGTACTGGCTGGATGTGTCGCGCGAATCGCTGCTGGAACCGGCGCGGGTGATTGAAGAAACCGTTCATGCCGCTGCTCCGGAAGTGCGCCTGGGATTGATGAGTTCGGTGCCGGACGTGCAGGCGGTCGAAGGTCGGGACTGGCAGGCGTTGCAGGAGGCGTTTTCGCCCGGTGCGCCGATGCTGTACCGACCGCACCTGCCGCCGTATACGGAAACCCGGGCGCTGACGGAATTTCCGGCGGTTACCCGGCAGAGCGTGGCGGAATTTACGCCGGGCAGCGTGGAGATTTATCCGGAGTTGGAAAATTCGCCTCGCTGCGGACAGTATTCCAAAAGCGCGGCATTTTCCGCATTCGAGATGCTTTCCTCCCCGCTTTACGGAGCGAGCGGGATTACCATCAACCATTTCGACATGATGGGAAACGGCACCGCGCTGGACCGGTCGTTCGGGCCGATGCTGCGGGCGCGGAAGCCCCGGCTGAACGCGTTGGCGGAGCTGGGCGCGACCGAAGCCGATGCCGAGGGGGTGGATGTGCTGTTTTCGCCGGACGTGGCGGCGCATATGCGGTCCCGGAGCGCGGATTCTTTGTTCGGCATCGTCAACCGGTCGCTGGGATGGAGCCGGACGCTGGGAATACTGGGGATTTCCCAGCGCCTGACCGCGCGGTTCGACGCCGCGCGTCTGACGGCGGTGTCGGATCAGACGCTGCGGGTGTATTCGGATGCGGAAATCCAGGCCTTGCTCCGGGGCAAGCTGCTGCTGGATGCGACTTCGGTGGAGATTCTGGTCAAGCGCGGCTTCGGGGCGGAAATCGGCGTGAAATCCTGCTGGTGGCGGACGCTGGACGAATCTGGTTTTGCCTATGAGACGATTGCCGCGACCGGGGAGCGGATGAGCGCCCAGCGTTGTGCTCTGCGGTTTCTGTCGGCGGAGATCGACGGCGGTACGGAACTCTCCACGATCATGCGCTATGACCGCTCCCGGCTGGGACCGGGGCTGTACCGGTTTGAAAACGATTGGGGCGGGGTGATCGTCAGCTGTTTCTATCCGCTGGAGGAGGGGCAGTTTTTCATGGGATTCTTCAACAACTTCCGACGGGAATTTCTGCAGCGGACGGTGCTGGAAACCGCGCCGGAAACGCCGGTGCTGTGCGGGCGGGAGCGGCCGTTCCACGTCTACCGGAACCGGCTGCCGGACGGGAAGGTGTTGCTGTCGCTGATCAACGCCACGCTCGATGCCGCTCCGGAAGTGCGTTTTTTCGCCGACGGCGTCGATGCGGATCGGGCGGAAATCCTGCGTCCGGACGGGTGCTGGGAGCCGGTGGCGCCGGCGTGCTGCGGGGAGGGGGACCGGTTGCTGGCGGAAAGCGTGCCCGCACTGGATGGGGTGTACCTCCGGATGCCCGGCGCCGCCGGCGCGGAACGGTGAGGAAAGGCGAAAGACAGCCGCAGCGGAAAAATTGGAAAAAATTCCGCAGCCAGCTGCAAAATTGTTGACGGGGGGCATATTTATTGTTATACTATTGAGAGCATATTCAAATCGTTGACAAAACGGCATCAGGCGTTCAGGAGAGCAGATAGAGATGGATTTTCAGATGACAGGCAGGGATGAAAATATCAGCATCAGAACGGAATCCACGTCCACGCCGGCAGTGCCGGCCTCTCCGCTTCCAGCAGTGGAGCCCAGACAGCCGCGTGTTTATGGAGATGTGCCGCGGATTCCGACGCAGGAGGCGGTGGACGGCATCCGGTTCGACTTCAACGACGGCATCCGAATTCTGTTTCCGCAGAACGGTCGGGAATATCATGTGACGTTTACCGACATCGACACGGGGATTATCCTCTACAGCAACGACACGGTGCCCGGAGCGTATGTGACGAGCGTGAAGAAGTTTTACATCCGCTTTCGGCTGATCATTCACGAAAAGGGCGGCAAGGAACCGATTTTCACGCATGATTACGACTGTCGCGACAAGGAGGTGATGATTCAGCTGCCGGTGGGGACGATCGGTGATTCGATCGGCTGGTTCAGTTATGTGGAGCGCTTTCAGAAGAAGCACGGCTGCAAGGTGATCTGCGTGATGACGCCGTGGATCGCCGAGGTGGTGAAGAAACAGTATCCGCAGATCACCTTCATCGCGCCGGAGGAGACGAAGAACTTCCAGCCCTACGCCTGTTACTACATGGGTTTGTTTTTCCGGGGAGACGTGGACCATCAGCCGATCGACTTCCGTTACATCGGGCTGCACCGTACGGCGGGATATATTCTCGGTGTGGATCCGGCGGATGAACCGCCGCGCTTTGATCTTTCCGCGCCGCGGCGGATCCGGGAGAAGTACGTCTGCATC
>CASDQW010000014.1 GCA_949282965.1 uncultured Lentisphaeria bacterium | reverse complement strand
TGAATCGTCAAGCCGCTGTCCCAATACTCTGACAGTTGTTCTACCCAATAATCCCGTCCTTCGCGTCCCATGCCATCCTCCTTTCGTTCGGGGTTGGGAAAAACATAGCACGCTGGCAATCTCAAATCCAGATGGGGCTCGTTGGGCGCTTACATACAGCAGACAATCCAATATTGTAATACATTGTATCTGTTGGTATCATCAAACCTTTTCTAATACGCCATTGACATAAACTGACATAAAAAAATCACTTTCTGAAGGCAACAGAATTGCAATGATCGCGATCACGACCAGAAGTTCAATCAGAGTGAATTTTTTTTGCATGACGTTTCTCCTTGTTTTATACCTGGCTGCAAAGTTGTTGGGGAACTGCCGTCCGACAGGGGAAGATCAGTGGAGAAAAGAGATGTCATAACCGGGAGAGGAAGGTCAAGGCATTTTCTTTCATGAATTGCTCGGTACAGGTTGCCCAAGGGGCGTCGGCACCGATTTCGGTGAAGAATTCTCTGAAAAAAATGGCCCGCCTGACAACGGTGTCGAAAACTCCCGGTGTCCCATAAGCTGCATCACTGGCAAACATCAGTTTCCGATAATACGGGACGTGTTCAGAGTCGGCGGAATTGAGAAATTTCAACAGGTATTGATAATCTGAAAAACCGCAGATGCAGCAGCGTACATTCGGATAATACCAGAGTGTTTCAAAGAGTTCATTACACCATGGAACCCCCATATGGCCTGCTATGATTTTCAAATGTGGGAACTCTGCGGAAAGCGTATCAAGCATACACGGTCGCATTCTGCGGGGACTGGCCAGTTGGCCAGGAAACAACAGTTCATCAGAGGTGCGTTTGGCAATAATTCCCACATGAAAAAAGCAGGGCATTTCATACTTTTCCGCTTGTTCATAAATGGGGAAAAACGATGGATTATCATAATCAGCAACAGGGTAGATGAATTTTAAGCCGCTGAATCCGGCATCTTTGAAAGCGGCGACCTGATCCGGGGATCCATCCAGGCGACAGAAGGCGAACGGTTTCACGAGGCCGGGATAATGCCGGGCAACTTCAAGTACAGCCTGGTTTCCGGAATGACGCGGGGAGTGGACACAGTCTATGGCATGAAGCCAGATTTGTTCGACCAGGCCCGAGTCCGCTACTTTATCCCATTCTGAGTATGCAAAATTATGTGCCAAATGCGCATGTGTTTCCACGAAACTTTCTTTCATTTTTGTTCCTTTATTTTATTGTAAATATTTGGAATATAAATATTGTATGATAATGTATGTAAAATGGCAAGATGTAAAAATATGGAATAATATGCATTTTTAATTAAAATAATGAATCAGCGGGAGGCACTTTCGGAGAATGGCTGCGGCAGGAATCTGGTGGTTCTTCCACGAGGCATTCCTGTAGCGATGTCAGATGGAATCCATGCTGCTTCGGATTTGCCGGAAGAGAGGGACAATGACTTATTTTTCTGACATTCGCGTTATGAGGGTTACGTCTCAGACTGTTCGCGATGACAAGCCGCCTGTGCGGGTGGAGATCGGATCGTTCGGCGTTATGCAGAACAGTGCCATTCGTTTGATTGACGGCGTCACGGTAACCATGGACACTCCATTTGTCTACTGGTCTGTTCCTGAAAGAATTTGTGCCTGGCGAACGATCCCGGGAACGGTACGAACCAACACCTGGTTCAGTGTAACGGGAGAACGCGTATGGAGAATGTACAGAGACTTGCGCCAATTATCTGAATATGATATGCTGCCCGTCATGCAGCCGCTTCCGTTTCTTACCGTTATCAGGCAAATAGAACATCTTCTTGCCGGATCGGAGCGCCGTCAAGACTCACAAATTAAAATTGCTGTGCTGGTGGAACGGTTTGTTGCGGAAATATATCTGCACGCTTTTTCGCAGCAGGGGCAGGGGCGGTATGCTCAGCAAATAGCAGAGATTGCCCGGACAATCCGGGAGTTCCCGGCAGACGAATATGATTTCCGGCGGATTGCTGCCCGCCTGGGCGTGTCCTATGAACATTTTCGGTTCTTGTTTCATGAACATTGTGGCAGCTCCCTTCATGAATTCTGTCTGCAGGCTCGGTTGGACGCAGCTCTGGAAATGCTGGCATCCAGTCCTGTACAGATCCAAGAAGTGGTCGAACAATGTGGATTCCGAAATGCTTCAGACTTTGCCCGGTTTTTTCGTAAGCGGATCGGGTGTTCGCCTTCGGCGTATCGCCGAAGTATGAATGTATGAAAATTTATCCGGTAATCTTTCTTGAGAACGATTGCTGGATTGTAAGGCGGCATCTCCCGGAAACAAACAGGAGATGCCGGTAGAACGGATGGACTCCCATGAGGATTTCAAGGGAGTTGATAGAGCATCCTGCCGCCGGATGCCAGCATCCGGTCGCCGGCGGCGGCAAGTCCGGTTACTGCAAACGGCAGCGTCGCGTAGCGCAGCAGTTTGCCGGAGCCGTCGAAGACCGCATAATGCCGTCCGCCCGCCACATGGACCCGGTCGGGCAGGACCGCCACATGCTGCGGCAGGAACGGCAGATCCCGGCTCCATTGCGGCTGCAGACTGCCGTCGAGCGCCAGCACTTCCCGGTTGACGCTGATCAAGGCCGCACCCCATTTTCCGCCGGGCAGGAAATGGCCGCCGCGCCAGCTGGGAATGATCCGGCCCATGCTTTTATCGCCGGGACCGAGATTCACCTGATATTTGGGTTGTCCCCGGAAGTCATAGACGTTCATCCACAGGTACATGCCCTGTGCGTCGGCGATCAGTTCGGCACTGCCGTCGCCGTCGCAGTCGGCAACTTCCATATGGGTCCGGTACATGGAGCCGAACGTGGGAAAATTCTTGAATCCCCGCGACGTATCCTTGAACAGTGTCCGATTGGCGCCGCTGCGGGAGTTCACGCTCCACATGTAGATGCCGTCGGCGGCGCTGTGGCGCAACCCGACGGTTTCCACTGCGCCGTCCGGTGTCGGCAGCAGCGCCAGTTCCCGGGCGGGGCCCCAGGTCTGGGCGTGACGCTTGATCAGCTGTCCCCGGCGATCGACTTCCTCCATGGTGCAGGCGCTGCCGACATAAACGCGGTCGGCGTCCGCCGTCAGCGAGAAAATGCCGGGATAGGCGCCTTTGAACCAGTAATATTTCTGCGATGCCTCGACTTCCGGTGCGAGTTGCGATGTGAAAGTCCAGCACTTTTTGCCGTCGGGACCGAAGGCGGTAACGGATTCGTCCCGACATCCGGCGATGATCCGGTCGCCCTGACGGACGGCGGCGGTGACCGGGGCATTCAGCGTCAGATTCCGGGTCGGTGCGCCCTGACGGTCCAGCTCGGCAAGACATTGTCCCGCGGCGACCAGCACGCGGTCTCCGTCCGGTCGGAACCAGGAGATGTTTTCCGAAAATTCCGTCAGTTTCCGGGGGGCAAGGGATTCCGGCGCTGGGAAAGTGCGGGCGGCGGTGGCGTTTGGAGATGGACGGAGGTTCTGCAACAGTTTTCGCCAGTTGTCGAACGCCTGGTCGGCCCGGAAACTTCCCGTCAGGCGTCCGGACGCGGGCAGCCGGAGCGTCTGACCGGCGAGCTGGATTTCCGTTTCCGGAGAGCCGCTGATTTCATAAGCACCGTCGGCTTTCCAGTCGAGCAGTACCGGGGCCGTTGCCGACAGCAATCCGGTCAGTTCAGTTACGCCGCAGCCGCTGAGCCGGTTTTCTTCCAGTACCAGCAGATCGCCGTTCCCGACGCCGGGATAGGCGCCGGTGAAGGCCAGCGCCGAAGCGGGCAGACGCAGCAGCGCCGCGTGCGGTCCGAGCGGAGCCACCGTAAGCGGGGTTTCTTCTCCGGCCTCGGCGACGAGGGTGAAGACGGTGTGCGGGCGGTCCAGGCGGATTTTGGCGGCGGCGTTGTCGCCGCCGCGCTGGAGGATCTCCGCTCCTCCGGAAACGATTTCGGTCCAGCGGGCGGTGGCGGGGACGAACGCCAGATTCATGGCTCCGATCCAGGCGGTACTGGATTCCGGGGCGAGGGTGGCCACTTCGATTTCGAGCAGATGTTTGCCGGGTGCGAGCTCCGCGGGGAAGGAAACGGTGCGGGTGTCGGTGCCGCTGCTGTAATGGGGAATGTTTTCCGCGACTCTGCGCCCGTCCAGATAGATGTGGACGCTGCCGGCGCGGGTGGCGTGCTGCATCAGCGCCAGTTCGATTTTTCCGGAAAAGGCGGTATCGCGTTCGAAACCGATGACTGCCCGGTCGCCGACGGCGGCGGTTTCAAAAAGGGTGTTGCTGGCGCCCCAGCTGATCGGGTAGGAGCCGCCCCGGGTGCTGAGCTGCAAAGTTCGCACCGGGACGCGCTCCGAACCGGAAAGTCGCAGCGTGTCAGGTTTTCGGGGAACGGTGCGGATGCCGGAAGGAGTCTGAAAATTGATCAGCGCGGTCAGCGTCTGGCCGGCGGCTTCGGGGGAGGGCGTGAGGGTGTCGGCGAGGAGCGCGTAACGGCGTTTTCCCAGCCAGAGCGTGCGTTTCCAGGAAGCAAAGGCGTGGTCGGAGACGCCGCCGGTGAAGCCGGCGAAATCTCCGGCGGTGCCGAAGCGTTCCACGGTGCCCAGCGTCGGAATGTGTTGTGCGGTGGTGCCGTTCCGGTAGGTTTGAACATAGTTGCCCAGTCCGGTGAAAACGGTTTTCCCGTTCAGCCGCAGTCCGTAGAGGGAGAGCAGTTTGAAGGGGGTGCGGTATTCCTCGTTGAAACAGTTGACGCTGATCCAGTCGCCGTTTTTCCCCAGTGCGTCGCGATAGGAGAGCCCGAGGAAGCATTGTTCCGCCGGGACTTTGACATTGAAGAAGCGCCGCTGGGCGGCGAACATCGGCGCAACGGTCCAGGTTCCCAGCAGTTCCGTGGGTTCCCGGCGTGTGACTTTGCCGGTCGGGCCGTAGGCCGCGCCCAGCTTGGCGCCCGGAGGTTCGGGGCCCATCAGATCCGCGTAGTAGAGGTATTTGCCGTCGCCGGTCTGGTCGGCGACCATGTGAAAGGTCTGGCGGCTGGCGGTGGCGAGAACTTCGCTGCCCGGCGCACCGTCCCACTGGGTTTCCATGAAGCGCATGGCATTGGCCCAGGCGCCGTCGGGTTTGAATTCGGGTCGGTCGGCGAGCTGCAGAAAATGCGCGCCGGGATTGATCGCGCCGGAGACGAACCAGCTGACGATGCCGCGCTCGCCTTCAATCCATCCCTTCGGGTTGTTGAGCGCGCCGAAAGCAAATTCTGCGCTGCGGCGGATGTTGGTCCAGTAGGGCGAGGGATAGTCGCGTTCGAAATAACGCCCGAGTACATACAGGCAGATGTTCGCCCACTGGTGGTGCCGGGAGCCGGGCAGCAGACTCGGTGCGCGCAGACGCCGGTACATACCGCCGATGCCGGGATGGCGCATCTGCCGGGCGAAGGCGTTGGTGACCCTCAGCCGGTCGGCATCGGAGAAGAACGGATGCTCCTCGATCAGGTCCCAGAGCAGCAGCATCTGGTGTCCGCAGTAATGATAGGGCCCGGCGAGGGGGTCGTCGGGGTTTTCGAGGCTTTCCGGGTTGAATTTTTGAAAGGTCTTTTTGGCGTCGGCATCGGGGAAGGCGAGCCGGAGAAATTCGCGGGCGTACTCCACGTCGCCGGTCTGATAGAAGAGCGCCATGATTCCGGCAATGTAATTCCATCCGTAATAGCCGCCGGCGCCGACCAGCCGGTAATGATTGGAATCACCGGCATCGAA
>CASDQW010000013.1 GCA_949282965.1 uncultured Lentisphaeria bacterium | reverse complement strand
GACTGGAGCTTTCTGCTGTTCTGGGGGATTTTAGGTCTGCTGGGCGCCGGGATGTTCGGCTGGCAGCACCGGCGGATTCCCCATTATGAGGTGTTTGACGCCACTGAGCGGGCTTTTTTTATGACGAATCGTGATCCGCGTACGGTGGTGGCCGAGCAGCAGGAGTCGTACGTGCCTTTTACTGAAATTGGTGCCTTGCAGCTGCTTCGGAAATATTACGGTGTGGGGAAACACTCTTACTGGGCGTATGAACTCAATCTGATCCTCCGGAGCGGCAAACGGATCCATCTGGTCGCCCATGGCAATTACCGGCGTCTGGTCGCGGATGCCGCCACGCTTGCCGCATGGTTGAAGATTCCTTTCTGGAACGCGGTTGAGGCGAATAACTGTTCCCCTTTCGGTTCCGGGGTTACCGGAGAGTGACGGCGTCGCCGTAACGGGTGCCGTCATCAAGCCGATGGATGGAGAGCCGATCTTCATCCAGCACGCCGAAGGTCCGCGGATGCCCGCCTTTGGGCAGCGACAGCGAACCGGGATTGAAGATCAGAACGCCTTCCGCTCCGACCTCCAGCCGGGGCAGGTGGGTGTGGCCATGCGCCAGCACCGTGCCCGGCGGCAGCGGCGGCAGGTGTGATTCATTCCAGCGATGCCCGTGAGTCAGGAAAAATCGGACATTTTCCGTCCAGATTTCCGAATAGTCGGCCAGGATCGGGAAGTCCAGCATCATCTGGTCGACCTCGGTGTCGCAGTTTCCGCGCACGGCGAGGATGGCCTCCCGATGGCGGTTCAGCATGGCGGCAACCCGCTGCGGATCGTAGGCTGCCGGCACGCCGTTCCGGGGGCCGTGATAAAGCACGTCGCCCAGCAGAATCAGCCGGTCCGGCTGGAGGCGGTCGGCATGTTGCAGCAGGGTTTCCAGGGTTTCCGGCACGCCGTGGATATCGGAGAAAAACAGCATTTTCATCTTATAATGAATCTTTCTCTCAGTCGCTTGGTTTCGCATGGGGATTCGACTCGGGAAACGGCGGCCGGGATTGCCCGGTTGCAGTTTCCGAAACAACAATGTAATGCCGGGGGCGGCGTTTGTCTAGTTGAGTTGCTGCCGTTTTCCTGGAAATCACATCGCAGCGCGGGAAGGGAAGGGGCACGGGCGGAAGAACCGCACAGAAAATCGTTGACCGAGTCAATATCTTTCAGATTTCAGGCATTTTTGATTTGAATACCTATAACCCCATATGTATATTAACAATAAACAATGTATGATGAATCATGCCGTGAAGGAGGTTTTTACGCATGCTGCCGGTGAAACTGAAGGGGATTTTGCGGGAGGAGAAATTTCATAAAATCGGGATCCTGGCGCTGGCGGGGGTGGCGCTGGCGGTCAGTTTCTTTTGCGGGGAAAAGCTGCCGTTCGATCCGGCCTGGATTGCGGTTCTCTTGTGCGGATTGCCGATTCTGAAGGATGCGGCCGTCGGATTGTGGACACGGTTTGACATCCGGGCGGATGTGCTGGTATCACTGGCATTGATCGCCTCGGTGCTGACGGATGAGATTTTTGCGGCGGGCGAAGTGGCCTTCATCATGCAGATCGGATCGTTTCTGGAAGAGGCGACGGTGGCCAGAGCGCGGGCCGGGATCGAGAAACTGGTGCGTCTTACTCCGCGCACTGCAAGGTTGGTCGTCGACGGCGCGGAAAGCGTAGTTCCGGCAGAAGCGGTGCGGCCCGGCAATCTGATCCGCGTGCTGCCCGGAGAAACCATTCCCGTGGACGGAGTGGTCGAGCAGGGCGACACCTCGGTGGATCAGTCCGTGGTGACGGGAGAATCCATGCCGGTGGACAAACAACGGGGCGACGAGGTTTTCAGCGGCACGGTGAACCGGTTCGGAGTATTTTTGATGCGGGCCACGCGGGCGGAGGCCGACAGTGCCATTCAGCGGATGGTGCGTCTGGTGCAGTCCGCGGATGCGTCGAAAGCCCGGATCGTCGGCATCGCCGACCGCTGGGCGACCTGGATTGTGGTCATTGCCCTGGTTTCGGCGGGCATGGTGTGGTGGCTGTCCGGAGAGATGATCCGGGCGGTTACCATTCTGGTGGTGTTCTGTCCCTGTGCCCTGGTGCTGGCGACGCCGACGGCGATCATGGCGGCGATCGGCAACGCCGCGCGCCGGGGAATTCTGATCCGGGAAGGCGATGCGCTGGAACGTCTGGCGACGGTTCGGCGGATGGCATTTGACAAAACCGGGACTTTGACCTGCGGTGAGCCGCGGGTATCCGGGTTGCGGAATTTCCATGACCGTTTCGGCGATGAGGAACTGTTCCGGCTGGCTGCCGCTGCAGAGCTGCATTCAGAACACCCACTGGGCAAGGCGGTGGTTGCGGGATTCCGACAGCGATATCCCGGCCGGGAGGTGCCCGCACCGGAATGTTTTGAAATGCGGCCGGGGCAGGGAGTCGCCGCCCGGGTGGCGGGCAGGACACTGCTCGCGGGCAACGAAAGACTGCTCCGCGAGGCCGGTATCGAACCGGATGCGACGGTGCAGGAAGCCGTTCGCAATGAAAGTTCCGCGGGGGCTACTCTGGTCCGGCTGGCGGTGGACGGGCGGTTCTGCGGACTCATTGCGCTTGCAGACGAAATCCGGGAACATGTCCCCGGAACCATTGCCGCGTTGCAAGCCCGGCAGGTGCGCCCGGTGCTGTTGACCGGCGATCATCGCCCCGCGGCGCAGCGGATCGCCGGTCAGGCCGGGATTGAAGAGTTTCTCGCGGAGTGTCTGCCGGAGGATAAACTTGACTGGATCGGCCGTTGTGCCCGGGAAGGGGAGCCGGTCTGCATGGTCGGAGACGGTGTCAACGATGCCCCGGCGCTGAAGAAAGCCCGGGTCGGTATCGCCATGGGGGGAATCGGCAGCGACATCGCCGTGGACGCCGCCGACATCGTGCTGGTCAACGACGATATCCGGCAGCTGCCATTTCTGGTGCGTCTGGCGCGGCGGACGATGAGTACGATCCGATGGAATTTGTCGCTTTCGATGCTTTTGAACTTCGTATCGATCATTCTGGCGGGCGTCGGGATCCTGAATCCCGTCGTCGGGGCGCTGGTGCACAATGCCGGTTCGGTACTGGTGATTCTGAATTCCGCATGGCTGCTGAGTTGGAACGGTGACGACGCCGCTCCGGCGGTGGCTCCGGCCGGTAATCGGTGAAAAATCGATCGGTGATTTGTAAAACATGACCGTTCGGACTATGGTATTCACAACGGCAATCATGGAAAAGGCTGAAAAATGAAAAAAATCTTTGCATGGATCGCTTGTGCTGCAATGGTTTTGATGCTGGCCGGCTGCTGCTGCTGACGCGGCGCCGTTCCCGACGGAAATCGCATAAAAAACTGTTCCGGTTGTAGAAAAGACAGCCGGATAGGTGGGGATTGTTTTTTTTCGCCGGAGGGATTTTCTTTTTGCGAAGCCCTTCCACGGCAGGCGCGTGCCCGGAGGCTCTTCCACAGGAACTTTGAATGCTGGAGCAAGGTGAAAATCATGACACGGTCACTGGTAGAACAACGTTATCAGCAGGCTCGCGAACAGTATGCCGAATGGGGCGTCGATACGGAAAAGGCGCTGGAAACACTGGCGCAGCTGCCGATTTCGCTGCACTGCTGGCAGGGGGACGACGTAACCGGTTTTGAACAGGGCGGCGGCGGCCCGTCCGGCGGCATTCTCGCCACGGGCAATTATCCGGGCAAAGCCCGGAATCCGGCAGAACTGCGCCGGGATCTGGAACAGGCCTTCGCCCTGATTCCCGGCAGCAAACGCCTTAATCTTCACGCCATTTATCTGGATACCCCGGAGCGGGTGGAGCGCAACCGCATCCAGCCGGAACATTTTTTAAGCTGGATCGACTGGGCGGAGGAGCAGCGGATCGGGCTGGATTTCAACCCAACCTGTTTCGGGCATCCGATGGCGGCGTCGCAATTGACGCTGTCCCATCCTGACGCGGCGGTGCGGCAGTTCTGGGTGGAGCACGTCCGCGCCTGCCGTCGCATCGCGGCGGAAATGGGCCGCCGGCTGCAAACGCCCTGCATCATGAACATCTGGGTGCCGGATGGCTTCAAGGATGTAACCGTGGATCGGACCGGGGCCCGGGAGCGGCTGGCGGCGTCGCTGGACGAGGCACTGGCGGAATCTTTTCCGGCACAGTGGATGCGGGATGCGGTGGAACCGAAACTGTTCGGCATTGGCGTAGAAAGCTGCACCGTCGGTTCCGCCGAATTTTATCTGGGATACGCCATCCGGCATCATCTGATGCTCTGTCTGGATTCCGGGCATTTTCACCCGACGGAGGTGATCAGCGACAAGATCAGTGCCGTCCTTCAGTTTGTCGATGAAATCCTGCTGCACGTAAGCCGTCCGGTCCGCTGGGACAGCGATCACGTGGTGGTGCTGGATGATGAGCTGCGGACTATCGCCCGTGAGGTGGTCCGGCAGGATCTCCGCCGGATTCACATCGGACTGGACTACTTCGACGGCACCATCAACCGGCTGATCGCCTGGGTGGTCGGGACGCGGAACATGCAGAAGGCGCTGCTCGGGGCATTGCTGGAACCGGTTGCGGAATGGACGCGGCTGGAACAGGCGTTCCGGAATGGGCGCAAGCTGGCGCTGATGGAAGAATACCGGACATTGCCGCTGGGGGCGGTATATGACTGGTTCTGTCTGCGGGAGGGGGTTCCGGCAGGTTCCGGATATCTCCGGAGCGTGGAGGAATACGAACGGACGGTGCTGGCCCGGCGCTGAAAACGTTATGAAAAAGAACAGGGAAACGGGAAACGGAGCACAGGGAGGAATCGGATGAAGGAACTGCATCCGCGGGAACAACTGGTGCTGTTCATGCGGCGAATTTACGAACGTGGCCTGACGACGACGTCCGGCGGCAATCTGTCGATTCTGGATGACGAGGGGAATATGTGGATCACCCCGGGCGGAATCGACAAAGGGGGGCTGGTGCCGGAAGACATCGTCTGTATCCGGCCGGACGGCAGCCGGGAGGGCCGGCACAATCCGAGTTGCGAATATCCGTTTCACCGTTCGGTGTACCGGTTGCGGCCGGAAGTGCGGGCCGTGATGCACGCCCATCCGCCGCTGACGGTGGCGTTCAGTATTGCCGGGGTTCGCCCGGATCCGGCGCTCTGTCCGGAGTTTCATGCGGTTTGCGGGGATGTGGGATTTGCCCCCTATGATGTGCCGGGCAGCGAGGCGCTCGGACGCAAGGTCGGTGCGGTCTTTGCTGAAGGCTACCATTCCGTTCTGTTGGAAAATCACGGCGTCTGTGTGGTCGGCGGTTCTCTGACCGAGGCCTACGGGCGGCTGGAACTGCTGGATTTCCTGTGCCGGTCGCAGAATCAGGCCGTCCGACTGGGGGGCGTGTGCCGGCGCTCCGACGCGGTCCGGGCGGCCTGTCCGCATTACCATACGCCGGAAGCAGGGGCGGCGGCGCCTTCGGACGATCCGGAGGAGCGGGAGGCGCGGCAGCGTCTGGCGGCGATGATACAGCGTTCCTGGCGCCAGGAGTTGTTCAGCAGCGCCGTCGGCGTCTGCGCCTGGAAAATGGCGGACGGTTCTTTGCTGCTGCCGTCGGCGTCGGCCGACCGGGCGGCGATGACGGCGGCCGATTTTGTCCGGGTTCCCGCCGGCGTTCGGGCGGGGGCGGCAGACGGTCTGGCGGAGTTGTTGCGGCGGGTTCTGGAGCGTCGGCCGGAATTCCGCGCGGTTTTCGCGGCCATGCCGCCGCAGCTGACGGCTTACGGACTGTCGGGGCAGCCGTTTGATCCACGGGTGATCCCGGAAAGTTACATTCAGCTGCGGGAACTGCCCTCCTTTGAGATCGGCGCGGAGCCGGCGGCACTGGCGGAGCTGGAGCGGACTTTCTCCGCCCGTTATCCGGTGGTGCGGATGGCGAACGGCTGGGTGTTGACCGGGGGTGCCACACTGCATGAGGCATTCGACCGGCTGGAGGTGGCCGAATTCAGTGCGCGGGCGGCGATCGAAGCCGGAACGCTCGGCGGGATGCGGCCGATGACGGAAACGCAGGTGGCTGATCTGGTGCAGGCATTCAGGCTGCCGGAATAATCGGTCGGAAAAGACAGGGGGACGCCATGAAGGAAGCATGTTTTCTGGCATTCGATCTCGGCGCGTCCAGCGGCCGGGCCATTCTCGGGAAACTGGAAGCCGGACACTGGACGTTGAAGGAAGTGCACCGTTTCCCGAACGCACCGTTGACGACGGAGGACGGGCTGGTTTGGGATTACCCGCGGCTGCAGCGGGAATTGAAGGCGGGGTTGCAGCAGGCGCTGGCCGAGGCGCCACATCTGGCCGGGATCGGAATTGATACCTGGGGGGTGGATTACGTGCTGTTCAACCGGGAGACCGGAGCCATCCGGCGTCTGCCGAGCCATTACCGCGATGCGCGCACCCTGGCGGTGGAGGCGGAAGTCCGGAACCGGATCACCCCGGAGGCACTGTACCGGCGGACCGGGATTCAGCACATGCGGATCAATACGCTGTATCAGCTGGTGGCACACCGGCGGCAGCATCCCGGAGAGTTTGAAAACAGTTATTTTCTGATGATGGCCGATGCGCTGGGGCGGTCGCTCGGCGGCGATGCCCGGACGGAGTACACTCTCTGCAGTACCGGCAACCTGCTGGACATTCGGACGCGGCAGTGGGATTGGGAGTTGATTGACCGCCTGGATTTGCCGCGTGATATTTTTCCGCCGATTGCGGCGCCGTGCACGGCGGGCGGGGTGCTTTCGGAGGCCTTGCAGCGGGAACTGAACTGCGGTCCGATTCCGATCTGGAAGGTCGGTGCGCATGATACGGCCAGCGCGGTGGTTGCGGTGCCGTTCGAGGGGACGGGCGGCGGCGCCTATATCAGCGCCGGGACCTGGGCGCTGCTGGGGACTGAACTTCCGGAACCCTGTCCGTCGCCGGAAGCGGAGCGGAGCGGTTTTACCAACGAGGGCGGATTGAGCGGAACCATCCGCTTTCTGACCAACATCATGGGCAGCTGGCTGCTGCAGGAGATCCGGCGCGTCTGGCGGGAAGCGGGACGGGAACAGTCGTTCGCGGAGATGGAGGCGCTGGCCCGGGAGGCGGAACCATGCCGATTTCTGGTGGATCCGAACGACGCGGGATTTGTCGAACCGGGCGACATGCCGGCCCGGATCCGGGCTTTCTGCGACCGGACGGGGCAGGAGGGGACGCTATCCGATGCGGAGGTGGTGCGGGCGGTGTACGATTCACTGGCACTCTATTTCTGTGGCAAAATCGGCGAACTGGAAGCGGTGCTGGGACGGCGTTATTCCTGTTTGCATGTGGTAGGCGGGGGGACCCGGGACCGGTTGTTGATGCAGCTGACGGCGGATGCGCTGGGCCGTCCGGTGGTGGCCGGCCCGGTGGAGGCGACGGCGGTCGGCAATCTTCTGGGCCAGGCCATGGCGGCGGGGCTGTTGGAAAATCTGGAACAGGCGCGGCAGACCGTCAGGTCCTCGTTTCCGACGGAGCGCTACGAACCCCGGCTGGAGGAAAACATGCGCTATCAGGGCGCGGCGCAGCGCCTGGCGGCGCTGATGCGGCGCTGATGTGGCGCGGGATCCAAATACAGTGAACAAAGATAAAGGCAGGCTCGGAGCGGAAACATGCGGCAATTGACATGGCAGGTCAAAATTTCCTACGGGATCGGGGCGTTCGGTAAGGATCTGGTGTATGCGATCGTCGCCACGTTCTATATGTTTTATCTGACGGACGTCTGCAAAATCGATCCGATTTTCACCGGGAATCTGTTTCTGTTCGCCCGGCTCTTCGACGCGGTGAACGACCCGGTCATGGGCCTGGTGGTGGACAACACCCGGACCCGCTGGGGCAAATTCCGGCCGTGGATTCTGCTGGGGACGATCCTGAACGCGGTGGTGCTGGTGTTTCTGTTTTTGAATCCCGGTCTGGAGGGGGGACGCCAGCTGACCTATATTGCGGTAACGTATCTTTTGTGGGGCGTTACTTACACCTTGATGGACATTCCCTACTGGTCGATGATTCCCGCGCTCACGGATGATGAGAAGGAGCGCGACACGATTTCGGTGGTGCCCAGAATTTTCGCCAGCGTGGCGTGGATGCTGATCGGATATTTCGGACTGCCGCTGGTGGAGCGCCTGGGGCGGGGGGATCAGGCGGACGGGTTTGCCCGGCTGGGCGGGGTGATCGCGGTGGTGTTTGTGATCTGCTCCGTGGTGACTTTCTTCTGCGTAAAAGACCGGGGAATCGAACAGGGAGGCGCGCCGCGGCAGCGGACGTCCGTCCGGGAGATGATTGCCGTACTGGTGAAAAACGATCAGGTGCTGGTGGTGCTGGCGCTTTCGCTGTTGTTCAATCTTTCGTTTCAGCTGACCAACGGGTTTGCTGTGTTCTACTGCAAATACGTCATCGGGCTTCAGGATATGGTGTCCGTTTATTTGCTGGCGGCGGGCATTACGCAGCTGTGCGGGCTTTTCGGCTACCCCTTTCTGGCTTCCTGGATCGGTCGCCGGGCGGTGTTTGCGGCGTCCGGGGTTTTTCCGGTTCTCGGGTTTGCCGTGTTGCTGCTGGGCATGTTCCCCGCCAATGAAATGTGGCTTCGCGGGATGGTTTTTCTGACTGGAGCGGTCATCAATTTCGGGATCGGACTGTCGCTGGGGCTGCTCACCGTGATGCTGGCCGACGTGGTCGATTACGGCGAATACAAGCTCGGAACCCGGAATGAAAGTATCCTTTTCTCCACACAGACGTTTGTGGTGAAATTCGCCGGGGCATTGAGCGGCTTCATCACCGGGGCGGGATTGACGCTGATCGGGTTCGTTGCCGACGCCGTTCAGACGCCGGGGACGGTGCTGGGAATCCGGGTGATCATGGGCGGCATTCCCATTGTGTTCACGGTGCTGTATCTGATCATCTACAGCCGCTTCTATCGTCTGACCGGCACGTTTCTGGAAGAGGTGAAAGAGGCGCTCCGCCGTGAGGCATGAATGTTTCAGGCGGCTTTTTTCCGCGGCAGGGCTGTCCGGATAAGAGCCACGGCCCGGTCGATGGGAATGCATGAAGTATTCAGGACTAGATCGTAGTTGCGGGCGTCATCCCATTTCCGACCGGTGTAACGGCGGTAATGGTTGGCACGTTCGCGGTTGACCTGGAGGATGGCTCGATCCACCTCCGCCAGGGGCAGCTGGGTGTATCCGGCAACTCGTTTGCGGGCGAAGTCCAGCTCGGAGCGGACAAATACCCGGAAGCAGCGGGGATGGTCTTTCAGGACGAAATCGGCGCAGCGCCCGACGATGACGCAGGATTTCCGGGCCGCCAGCGCGCGGATGATGCGGCTTTCGGCCATGAAGAGAGCATCGTCTTCCGAGAGCGACATTTCCGGAGAGACTCCGCCGCCGTTTTCCACGATCATGTTCAACATTCCGGTATTGGAGACGCTTTGTTCCTTGGGCAGGAGGTGTTCCGGGGAGGTGCCCAGTTCTCTGGCGGCGGCAAAGAGGATGCTTTTGTCATAGAATGGAATGTGCAGGGTTCTGGCCAGCTGTTCCGCGAGTTCGTGGCCACCGCTTCCGTACTGCCGGGAGACCGTGATGACCAGCGGCGCATCGGAGACGGCGGCGGTCGCGGCAGGGGGCGTTTGGCCGCCGGTCAGCCAGTTATCCAGCCAGGAGAGGTGCGGGTTGACCATTCGGACGATGATTCCCACGTAAAACATGGAAAACAGCGTTCCGATTCCGACCATGTCCCAACGCCACCGGCCCCAGAAGACGTAGCAGAGGACAATCGCCGCCAGCACCAGGATGACGTCAAAGACGATTTTCACTTTGCCGAAATCAATGTGGAAGACTTTGGCGATCGTTGCCGGCAGTCCTTCTCCCGGAATCATGAGAACATCACAGCGGACTTCCCAGGCAACGCCGACCCCCAGAATCGCGCCGCCAAACACCAGCTGAAGCCAGCGGCACGTATAGCCGATCAGGGTGTTGTCCCATTGGAACGGTTCGGTCAGAAACATGGCCAGGTCGGTGAAACTGCCGAAGAGCAGACAGACGCCAAGCTGCAGCAGCTGAATTTTCTGGAAATCTTTCCGCAGCAGCGCAACCTGGGCTGCGACAAAGAAAAACTGCATACAGAAAATATAGCCGCCGATCGTCAGGCCGCCCTGCGGTGCCCGGCTCAGCACATACGGCGGACAGGAAATCGGCGAAGAACCGAGATCGGCGCGTAGTGTCAGTGCAACTCCTAGGGCAAGAATGAATAACGACAGGACAAAGGCGGCATAGCGCCGGATTTGTTCCCGGAAATCACGGGTGGTGTTCATGGTTTTTACTCCGCTTTCTAAAGCCTCATGCCGATTCATCCGGAATGATTCGTGAAAACATCAAATATATTGGCATTTTTCATATAATACAATATATTATTTATCGAATATCAATCTCTTTTTTAGATGGTAAATCATGGATTGCAAACGATTGACTTTCTTTTTGTCTCTGGCGGAAACCCTGCATTTCGGTCAGGCGGCGGAGGCGCTGGGAATCGCGCAGTCCGCTCTCAGCCGCCAGATTCGGCTGCTGGAACAGGAGCTCGGCTGCCCGCTTTTTGATCGCAGCAACCGCTGGAAGGTTTCTCTGACGCCCGCCGGCTGCGCCCTGGTGCCGGAGGCCCGGAAAGTGCTTGAGCAACTGGCGCAGGCGAAGTATGCGGCGGTCGCCGCTGCCCGGGGGGAACTGGGGCGTTTCTCAGTGGAAGTGGTGTCTTCGGTGATGAATTTCCCGGCCTTTCTCCGGGCTTTGCAGGAGATGCGCATGCGGTATCCCGGATTGCATCTGAATCTTCAGGAGGGGGCGAGCAGCAGGATTTACGAACGGGTGCGGCAGCAGGAAACGGATCTGGGCATTCTGCGGATTGCTCCGGCCTCGGACGAAGAACTGGAAATGTGTCTGCTGGCCCGGAACCGGCTGCTGATGGCGTTGCCGGAAAAACATCCGTTGGCGGGACGGGAACGGCTTTTCCTTCATGATTTTTCCCGGGAGCGGTTCATTGTACCGCGGTCGCCGGATGCGACGCTCCGCGGCAATTCGCTGGATCTGATCTGTCGGAACGCCGGGTTTACTCCGGAAATCGCGCTGGAAATCGAAAACATGAATACCATTCTGCATATTCTGCCGGCTTTGAATTGCGTGACCCTGGTGCCGGATTCGTTTGCCGGGAAGTGTGAAGGGCTGGTGTTCCGGGCGCTGGAAGATTATTCGGAAACGCTGCCGCTGTCCGCGGTCTGGCGCCGGGATAACCGCTCTCCGGCCTTGCGGACCTTCCTGCGGATCCAGCAACGGCTGTTGGGGGGCAATCTGAATGGTGGATTGTCCTGATGGGGGGATCCTGCGACCGTGTGCAAAAAATGTTCCTGCCTGAGGCTTCTATCGGGAAATGGTTGACAGAGGTTTCTTCAGCGGCTATTGTATGAGATAAAAAAAGTCTGGAGGAGTACGGGAGAAGTTCAATGGCTCAAGTCTGGGTGGCTGTTGTCATGGTGCTGCTGACGCTGCCGGCGCTGGCGGCGCTGACGCTGACGCGCAGAAGACTGTCGGTGGAGGAACTGGTTGCCGCTCCGGCACTGACATTTTCGGGCTTGATCGTTGCCGGCTGGCCGTTGGCGGCAGTGGGGCGATTGGACCTGGCGCCGCTGGCGCTACTGCTGTTGCCGGTTGTCGCATTGCTGATGCGGAGCCGTTCGAGCCGTCTCCGGCGGATCCGGGTGATTTTCCCCGGGGCCTGGGTGTTGGCGGCAGTGGCACTGGTCGCCGTTTGTGAAGGTTATCCGGTGCTTTCCTGGAGCTGGCCGCCCGGCTGGGATCCGGCCTGCCATGCCATTGTAGCTCAGAAAATTGCCGATACGGGGCGCCTTTCCGCCGACTGGCGGCCGTTTGAGACGCTGCCGATGAATTATCCGCAGGGGTTTCATGTATTGCTGGTGTTGCTCGCTTCCTGGTCGGGACAGACGATTCCGGAAGTGATGCAGGCACTCAACTTTCTGATTTCGTTTCCCGCGGCGTTGGCGATTTTCGTGCTGGGGCGGCGGATTTTTCATTCGACGGGGGCCGGATGCGCGGCGCTGCTGGCCTATGCGCTTGGGGTGGATGGCGGGGGATTCCTGTATTATTACCGGCTGGGATTGTTTCCGACAGAGCTGGGATGCTACTGTTTTCTGGTGCTGGTGGCGGAGTCGTTGCGGCGCCGCGGCGGCGTTCTGGAGCGTATGACGGCCGTGTATGGAACGTTGCTCTGGTGTGGGATGATCATGACGCATTACCTTTCGACGCTGATTGCGATCACGGTGCTCGGAGTATGGAGCGTCTGGCGTCCTGTCGGTTTGAAGCGGAGTTTATGCCGGTTGTGGGGGACGTTGCTGGCGGCACTGGTGTTGACCGCACCGTATTACTGCTCGCAACTGCTGCGGGTAGGGGGGGTGGAGAATACCGCCAGCGTGCGGTTTACCGAAGAATCCATGATGGATCCGGGGCGGTTGCCCGGACATCTCGGCATGGCGGCATTGCCTTTTGCGTTATATGGATTGTGGTGGCTTCGGCGGTGTGCAGTGGGACGTCATGCCGGCAAAACGGCTGCCGGATGGCGGCTTCTGGCGGGGTGGTTGGGTTGGCTGTTCGGGTTTTTCGTATTGATGGATTACGGGTTCCGATTGCTGGTGGCGCGACCGTTTTTTCATGAAGATTTCACATTGTTGATTCCATCGCGTTTTCTGGTCGTGTGCGGTTATCCGCTGGCGTTGCTGGCGGGAGGCGGAGTGTGGGCGTTGTGGCAATGGTCACACGGTCATCAGCGCCGCCGCGCCGGGCTAATCGCGATACTGATTGTATTGGGGGGAATCGGGGTTGTCCGGAACGCCCGGTTGACGATATTCCGTCCGGTCTCACCGGAATTGCGTGAATTGGCGCTTCGCACAGCGGCGGTAACTCCGGAAGACGGTTTTGTTGTTTTGCCGCAAGGAACGCCGGATTATCAATGGTTTCCCTACCTGGCCTGGCGGTCGTCTCTCGGGAATCCCATTCCGTCTTCGGAAAATCGCGCGCTGCTGGAGCCGAAGTGGCTGCTGTTCAGCGACTTTTCCGGTAATGCGGAGGCGATCCGGGAATATCTGGTGCGGGAACGGATGCGCTGTTATCTGCTGGTAAAACTCCCGGACGGTTCCTGGCGGATGATCGGGAGCGATGCGGCGGGACGTTTCGCTCCAGTTCCGGCGGAAGTGTTTCACTACACTCCTGGAACGGAAGTCCGCTGATGATTCGAAGAGAAAACGGACCGGGATGTGGAATCCCGGCCCGTTGTCGTTTCTGCGCTTAGGTTCAGAAAATGGTGAGGGTTTTCCCGGCAGCCACGGCAGTGCTGCCGTCGGATACCGCCGGCAGCGCCCGCCGGCTCTGGGACGGATCGAAGCCGCACTTGCCCGCACCGATGATCTTTCCGTCATAACCGAGGAAATAAAGGTTGCCGTCGGCGGATTGGACCGCCAGGGATTTGCCGGTATCCGCCATGCCGAGGAGCTGCCCCGGAAGGGCGGTGGTGGCGACGATCTGCATGGCACCATCAACAAAAACCACATCGCCGTTGGCGGTTGCCGCCGCGAATTTGGCTTGGGTGCCCGCCAGAAGTCCGGTGATGCCGACCGGCAATCCTCCCAGCTGCAGCGGTTTGTGCCGGCTGTCCCGGCCCCGGTCCAGTGGCGTCATGACGTGAATCCGGCTGTCGGTGCGTCCGAAAAGCCCTTCCGGCTTGCCGTCTCCATCCAGATCGGCGATGCCCAGGGCCAGGGTCCACGGGTCGGTGTTACGCTGGAAAAGCACCTGACCGTCCGGGCCGAGCAACTGGTGGTAATAGTATTCCGTGCCGGCCAGAATCTCGTCCTCACCGTCTCCATCGAGGTCGCGGGCGGCGCCGACGGTCGCACCATGATACACCTGACGTTTCCACAGTTCCTTCCCGTCCGGGGAAAAGGCGTAGTAGTGCCAGTTTTCCGCCCCCGCGATCAAGGCGTTTTGACCGCCGATATGAGCGGGAAACAGGGTTTTGATCGTGCCGTTGCGGCTCTGGAACTGACGGATGGTCCGGTGCCAGAGTTCGCGGCCGGAACCGTCGAAGGCGTACAGTTCGCCGTTGTCCGGACGTTCCGCCGTCGGGGCGGCGGCGACTGCCCAGCAGATTTTACCGTCGGCGCCGGGGACGGCGGCGGCGGCACTGACCCGGCCGGGCAGGCGGGTTTCCCACTGTGTCCGGCCGCGGGCGTCCACGATCTGAAATTGTCCATCCTCCATGCCGACCCCGAAAACACCTCCCGATGCGGCGGTCAGAGCGGTGACGGCGGCCGGCATTTCCCGGGCGACGCCGGCGATGACCGGCGCATCCGGCATCCGTGGCGTGGCCGCCGGAAGAATGTCGCCTGCGAGAGCAGCAAGGGCGGCGGCGGCCTGCGGGAAACGTTCATCCGCCTCCAGGAAAAGATCCTGTTTTTCGGCCGAACTCCATTGAATCGGTCCCAGTCGAAGGGCGGTCGCGCCGAAGGCAATCAGCCCCCGCGGCCCGAAATAAAGCCGATCCGCTTCCACCTGAACGTCCTTTCCACGGAACGTTCCGGAAACAATCCCCCGAACGGTTCCGTCCGGGGACGTGATGCACCACGCCTTTTCACCTATGCGGCGAATCTGTTGCGGTGTCGCGCCGATGACATTGAGAAAACGGAGCGACTCTCCGGTCTGAAGCCGGTTCTGATGACGCTGGGTCAGCACCCGCGTTTCCGGACCGGCGTGCGGGTAACTCAGATAGTAACCATCCTTATTCTGGTGGCCTTCGTCAAATTGCGAAACCGTCTGTCGTTCCGCGCCGGTGCCTTCGCTGATGGCCAGCGCCGCGAAACGATCGTTCTCTTCCGCAGGGCGCTGGGTGAGGCTTACGCTCTGGGCATCGGATTGCGCCCAGTCGCCCAGCAGCCGCCAGCGGCATTCCGCCAGAAAATCTCCCGGCCGGTTCGCCGTCAGTTCATCCAGTACCAGCAGACCGAAGTCCGGTTCGAACACCACATCCCGCGTCCAGTCCAGACCGCCGTATTTTGCGGCCAGCGTGGAGGTCGCCGCCAGCTTGTGTGACGGCAGCTGTCCGGCATGACGGATCTGCGCCAGAGCGCCGCTGGAGGTGGCTTTCGGACGGACATGACGGCCGTTTTCGCGGATGGTGAGCGTGTTGTGTTCCTCCGGGTTTTTCCGGATGTAATCGCCTTCGACCAGCCAGTGATGGGCGCCGCGCGTATAGAGCGCGAGCGCGTTCACGTCAAAGTGGCCGTGCGGTGCCGAACTGATACCGGAAAGAACCAGAAATTCGCCGTCGCGCGGATCCCAGGAATTGCGGAAGAACGCCTTGTCCAGCACCGGAAGCGGAAATTTCGGTGCTTTGCGCAGCTCCAGCCGGAAGCGATCCATGGGAAACACATTCAATCCCAGCAGGTCGTCTCCCATTGCCAGCGGCATGGTTCCGTCGATGCCGAGATTGCGGATCATGGAACGCAACACGCCTTTCGGCGCGTTCCGGTAAATCAGCGCCAGCAGTGATTCCGCCTCCCGGTCGCCGAAGAGATCGACGGCATAGCCGAGGACCGGAAACGCACTGATGTTGCCCAGCGGCGAGGCATCGCCGAATCCGGCCATCGTACCCAGATGGGAGTATTGGGATTTGACGTAACGGATGTAGTTGCGAAATTCCGGTGTGTTGAAAAAATCGCTGTCGTATTTGCCCGAACCGATGGCGTAGGTTATGAAGTTGCGGTAACAGATGTACTGATAGCCGACCGCGTCCTCGGGCCCGATCTGGTGCGGCGCGATGCCCGCCATGGCGTATTCCGAAACCGCCATCCAGTATTTCGCCGGTTCAAAACGATAGTGGCGCCACAGGTATTCCGCCGCGAACCAGACGCTGCGCGAGGCGAAAATCGGGTGATTGGTGAAATACTCCGGTTTCTGCGATTCGTAGGCATTCATGGGACCGGCCATTTCCCAGTAATCCATGCAGTTTTCGATCACTTTGCGGCAGATTTCCGCCGCGAGCGCCCGGTCTTCGGCGGTGAAGGCGTCCGACTGTTCCACCAGGCTCAGCATCCACGGAAATTCATGAAACGTGAAGGAGGGCGGCGTGTTGCGGGCGTTTTGCGCCTTGTCGTAGTGGGCCATGAAGCCTTTGAGCATTGCCGCGAAAGCACGCGCATACACCGGATCTCCGGTCTGCCGGAACAGTCCCACCGGTTCCCGGAAGAGCCGCACCGCAGACTGATTGGGGATGTAGTCGGGAGGATTGCGGTAATGTTCCTCCAGTTTTTTCACCATCTGTTCCGGGAAATCGGCGGGTGCGGTGTGGTTGCGGAAGCCTTCGGTGCGAATGAAGAAACGCATGGCTTCGGGTTGGGGAAAACGTTCCGTCAATTCTTTGACGCCCTGCAGCACCTCATCTTCGTTCGTACCGCCGAGGAATACCGTGCCGACGCCCCAGTCCAGTGTCTGCGGCATGACCCGGACTTCGCTGCCTTTCTGGGTATGGTCGATCTGCTGATTGCCGGCCAGACGGCGCAAGCCCATGTTGCCGTTGCTGCGGCCGAAGAAGATCATGGGCTTTCCTGCTTGGCGTGCTTCGGCAAAGGTCAGCACCGGGAACGTCACGCCCCACGCGCTGCGCAACGCCTCCTGCAATTTCGGCTCGAAACCGACGAAATCACCGGCATCGGCTTTGACGATCGCTGCAACAGGCTGATCGTCTTTGGCCAGCGCAAATTCCCGGACCGGTTCATAGGGTTTGAAATCTTTACCGAGCGACTTGGTGAAGGTTCTGGCGATCACTCCCGGGGGAAGTTTTTTTTTTCGCAGGAAAGGAGTCGGATCCATGCCCTGATAGAGTTCGGAAATCGTTTTGGCGTCCAGACAGTTGTCCCATAGCGACAAGTCGTCGATCCGGCCGTCGAACCAGGTTTTGTCGAAGGCCGCGCCGTTGCCGACAAAGAGTTCGATGCTCGGGACCAGCGCTTTTTTAAGCGTCCGGCGCCCGATCGCCTTGCCGTTCAAATAGAAATTCAGCTGCCCTGGTTTGCCGGTCACCGTAAGCATGTTCCAGCTGCCGGTCGGGAACGGAACCACGGTGGAATACTCTTTTTCGCCCGCGGCGAGGTTTTGATAGTAAAAGCGGTTGTTGCTGGGGGTATAGCCGAGCCGCCAGCTTTTGTTGAAGGTGGCCAGGAAAATGGTCGATTCCGGCGCCTTATCCGCCTTGAACCAGAAGTTGAGGGAAAATTCGGGAGCGAAGGTATATTCGCCACCCTTGAGGTATTTGATCCAGGTGAGGCCGCGATTGACTTCCAGCGCGGTCTTCGAGCGGGAGGCCAGCGGAGCGGGAGTATCGGCCACCAGCTCCGGCGCCTGATTGGAGGCCGGATTCGTATTGACCCGGAGCCGGGCGAAGGAACTGCCGTCGCCGACTGATTTCAAGTGGCCGCTGAACGGGCCGGGAGCGCCTTCAAACGTGAAATAAGTCTGCATGTCGGCGGAGACGGTTGTGCCGAGCGCCAGCAGTGCGCATGCCGCAAGATATCGAAACATGGTTTTCCCTTTCAAATGATTAAAAGGAGCGAAGCCCTGACTGGTCTCCGCCCCTGGTTTTTATGATTGGTCAGATCGGCCGGTTCTGGGAATCCATCCCGCCTTCCGGACGCCAGTGGTACCCCACCGAATTGTAGGGGGTGGCGGTGCCGCCCCAGGTGTTGGTCTGAATGCCCTGAATGCTCGTCACATGGCCGTCCACACAGAGCAGGTTCATGCGGTTGCCGTGCGGGAAGCGGACATAGGATTTCCACTCCGCGCCTTCGGGGTTGACGTAATACATATAGGCTTCCAGCAGCAGACCGGTGCGGGAGAGTTTGCGGACGGCGCCTGTTTTGACCTGACGCATCGGCGTTGCGCCGTACCAGGTGCCGTTTCTGCGGTAGCCGAAATAGGAGTTGCGGCCATAGCCGCCCCGACCGTTGGTGGTGTAGGGCACCGAGGTGAATTGCAGGTCGGTTTCAGGCGATTTGACCGACGGGCAGAGCGGGACCTGGGCGAAGTTCTGGGAATACCAGCCCTTTTTCTTCTGTTCGAAAAACAGGGCGGCGCCTTTCTGCCAGGTGCCTCTTTCGGTACCGGTGGCGATGCCTGCCAGATTTTCGAACCAGCTGTTGTGAGAATCGTCATAATCTCTGGTGATGGTCAGAAAATCGTCATAGGTGGCCGAATACAGCAATTCATAGGTGCCGAGCTGACGCATTTTGTTCACGCAGGAGATGGTGTACGCTTTTTCGCGTGCTTTGTTCAAACTGGGCAGCAGCATACTGGCCAGAATGGCGATGATCGCAATCACCACCAGCAGTTCGATCAATGTAAATTGGTTTCTTCGCCTTAACATATTTTCCTCCACAGGTTGTGTTTTCGTCCCCAGTGATCCATTTCTTCTTACAATATTATAGATAAAACCGGTTTTTTAACAAGCCCTTTTCCAAAAATGTTTGATGAAAACCGATTCAATAGATCCAAAAAAATATTATTTTACTCATTCAATTTCAGCGCCGAATCAAACAGAATAAATAGTTTTAACATTTTGTTTTATAGGTTATTATGATATTTGTTGCGGAGTTGTTTTAGGAATTATCAAAAATGATCCAAAATGGGTTTTGGCTGCTCTCCCCAGCCTGGGGCGCCAGGTGGCGGGGAATGCCGGGTTGCAAAAGCTCGGCGCCCATGGTATATTTTTACGGTTTCCCCGGTGGAGCGGGGGAACGGCGGAGGTGTTAGGAGATCATGTCGAGCAACCGTTTCCGGGACCTGATTTTGCCTGGATTATTGATTGCTGTCGGGCTCGTTCTGCGGGTGCGGCAGTGGTGGTGTTTTGAATTCAAGGATGATCAGGCCCGTTCCATTCTGAACAGTCTGTGTGCGCTGCGGGAGGCTTTTCTGATTCCGCACGGCATGGCGGGCAGTACCGGATTCCCGAATCCGCCGGGAGCGAATGTGATTTTCGGAGCCTTGTCGGTTTTCGGCACTTCTCCGGGGTATTTTGCGGGGTGGTTCGTCTTTTTCTCGGTGCTGACCGTGGGGATGGCGTGGCTGGTTTTCCGCCGAACGCTGGAAACCGAGGCGGCGCTCTGGGGAACCGCCTTCCTCGCGGCCATGCCGATGCTGGTGTGGAACAGCTCCAACTTCTGGGGACCCAATCTGCTGCCGCTGATGATGCTCGGCATTCTTTACTGTCTGACACGTTTCTGGGAGAGCGGGCACGGCCGCTACTGGTTCGGCGCCGGTTTTCTGGCGGTCGCGGCAGGATGGGCGTGGCATTTGTCCGGCTTTTTCCTGCTGCCGTTCATCGGCTGGCTCGGCTGGCGGCGGAAAGTGCGGTTGCGCGTCTGGGTGGGGCTGGGCGCGGCAACACTGGCGCTGCTGGGACCGTGGCTGTATTTCCTGATCTTCCGCTGGGACGGAGAAATGCTGAAGACAACGGTGCCGTTCGGGGAGAAGATCGCCGCCTGGATCTTTCACAATTTCGGCTGGTGCGGGACGCTTTTCTTCCGGGATTATTTTCCCCCCGGAGAGTTGGGCGCGGCGGCGGCTGCGGTGGCGGGCGCGCCGTGGTTCGGCTGGGTGCTGCTGCTGGGCGGGGCGTTGATTTTCTGGGGCGCGGTGGCCGCGGTTTTCGTGCCGCCTCTGAAACCGGAGGAAAAAGCGCCTGTCATGATCAGTCTGGCACTGGGATTCGGATTGACGGTGCCGCTGCTTTATCTGCTGCTCGGGTTGCGGATTCACTTTCACTATCTGACGGTGCTGGCCCCGGCGGCGGCGGCGATTGCCGGATTCGGCATGGCGCGGATGCCCCGGAAGCTGCGTTTGGTATGCGGGACGGCGGGGCTGGGCTGCATGTTGTTGCTGACGGCGTTGTTCCAGCAGGAAATGCTTCGGGGAGGCGGGCATCCCTATGAATTCGGGCCCAGCGGCAATTATCTGACCGCTGTTGCCGCGGAGCTTGACGCAGTGGCGGCCGGTCGACCGCTGTCGCTGAAAATCATTCCGGAAACGCCGGCGGCGGGACGAAAACTGGATCCGGTGGCGGCTTTGTACATCTTTGACCGGCATATGGTACCGGATGGAATTCCCGCCGTGCTGGTAATCGGCTGGGACGAACACGGTCGCTGTTTCCGGCACCGTCTGCTGCTGCCGGAGGGGGTCAGGCCAGCTCTTTGAGTTTGGGAACCAGAAGGATGCGTCTGGCTTCCGCGCTGGGATTATGCAGGCGCCGCAGCAGTTCCTCCAGTGCCGCGTGCCCCGCCTCCCGCCAGTCGATGTACAGGGTGGAAACCGGGTGGTATCCCGGTACCAGCAGGGATTTGCCGTCGATGCTGAGCACCGGATAATCCGCGGTCATGGCGCTGTGGAAGGTCTGTTCATAGTATGTCATGCAGCGTTCGCACCAGGCGCCGCTGCAGAAGAGCAACCCGATCTTCCGCTCTTTCGGCAGCGACAGTTCTATCGGCTGGGCCACCCGGTGTCCGAAAAGTTCACACTCCCCGTACTTGCTCCAGAAACTGCAGAAACATTCGGCCCGCATGCGGAACACGGGGCCGTCCTCCAGGTAAACAACCCGGATTTTATGCTGCTTCCGCTTGCGGAAATACTCTACGGCGAGTTCCGCCGCGCAGACCGGGTCCAGGGTGACCGGTGAGAGCACGCCGTCAAACGTGGAATTCATTTCCAGGCCCACTGCGGGCAGAGAACGGGGAATGGTGCCGCCGGCGAAATCGTATTCTCCCAGAAAGATCAGCCCGTCAGCGCTCCGGATCTGCGTTTCCAATGGCGGCTCGGGGTGATAAAATTCATAATAGTCGCGCATCCGGATGGTCAGTACGCAATTGTGCCGCAGAGCCTGTTCCTGGATGCCCAGCAACGCGTGCGACAGATAGCCTCCCTCCGGTGCCACCCGCCGGTCGCCGACAAAGACGGTAATGTGCCATTCTCCGTCGATGCGGCCGCTGTTCCGGGAGTTGACGACATAGGCGCCGGAGCCGTGGCGAAGTTCGATCAATCCTTTGTCCCGCAGAGCCTTCAGCCCTTCGTAGATGGCGTAATTGGAAAGACCGTATTCATCCGACAATTCCCGCAGCGAAGGCAGTTTATCGCCGGCGCGGAACGTGCCTTCGGCGATCAGTGCCTCAACCCGTTCGACCATCTGGTTGTTTGCGGGACGTTTTTTTTCATATTTTCTCATGGTGGATTCCGGGTGAAAAACAGCGAATATAATGAAATGTTTGTCAAACACATAACAAACACATGAAAAAATATAAACTTTTTCTTTTTGGTTTGCAAATGCCAAAATGAAGAAAATCCCACTGGCATCCTCCATTCGACCGGGATGCGACTGGCAACCGGCAAAGAAGTATGCTATAGTATTAATTTCCATGAACCGGCCCCGGACGGGGGACCACCAGAAAGCGGGAGATGCCATGATTTCGGTTGCCGACATGTCCATGAAATTCGGACAGCAGACTTTGTTCGAAAACGTTTCCGTCAAGTTCAAATCAGGAGCCCGGTATGGCCTGATCGGCGCCAACGGCTCCGGCAAGTCGACTTTTCTGCGCATTCTGGCCGGGCAGCTGCAGGGAACCACCGGCGAGGTCGCCGTGGACAAGGATTGCCAGGTCGGTTTTCTGAAACAGGACCATTATCAATACGAGGACGAAACCATTCTCGATACGGTCTGTATGGGGAATGAAAAACTCTGGGCCATCCACAAGGACCGCGAATATCTGTATTCCGGCATCGACCTGACCGCCGAAGAGGAGGAACGGGCCAATCATATCGAGAGCCTTTTCGGCGACGCCGGCGGTTACACCATGGAGGCCGATGCCGCGAGACTGCTGGTCGGGCTGGGTATTCCGGAGGAAAAGCATCATCTGCCGATGTCTGCGCTGACCGGCGGTTTTAAACTGCGGGTACTGCTGGCGCAGGTGCTGTTCTTCAATCCCGACATTCTGCTGCTGGACGAACCGACCAACCACCTGGACATCGGCAGTATCGACTGGCTGTGCGGTTTCCTGAAAAACCATCGCGGCACCGTCATCGTGATTTCGCACAACCGCTATTTTCTCAATGAGGTCTGCACCCATATCGCCGACCTGGATTACCAGGAGATCCGGCTGTTCACCGGCAACTATGACGCCTTTATGACCGCCAACGCCCTGGCACTGGAGCGGGTCCGCCGCGAAAATCAGAAAAAGGAAGACCGGATCGCCGATCTCAAGGACTTCATCAACCGTTTCAGCGCCAACGCCTCCAAGGCCCGTCAGGCCACTTCCCGCCAGAAGGAGCTGGAGAAAATCCAGCTGGAGGAGATCAAGCCGAGCTCCCGGGTTTCGCCGTTCATCCGTTTCAAACCGGCATCGCGACTGGGGGAAAAAGTCATCCAGTGCGCCGGACTGGGCAAGGAATATGACCGGGTGCTCTTTTCCGATCTGAATTTGACCGTCGGTCCCGAGGAGAAGGTGGCGATCATCGGCGCCAACGGCGCCGGGAAAACCACTCTGCTAAAAACACTGATCAAGGCCCTGGAACCAGGCGTCGGAGATGTTGTTCACGGCGAGACGGTCAACCTCAGTTATTTCCCGCAGGACGCCTCGGAGGTGCTGGGGATGGAGGATCATGCCATCGACTGGCTGGCGCGGTTCAGTCCGAACGGAGGAATCAGCGAGATGGAACTGCGGTCCTTTCTCGGCAAGATGCTGTTCAGCGGGGATGAAGTGTACAAGCCGGTGAAAGTGCTTTCCGGCGGGGAGAAGGCCCGGTTGATTCTGGCCCGGATGATGCTGGAAGCCGGCAACGTGCTGGCGCTGGACGAACCGACCAACCATCTGGATCTGGAATCGATCGAAGCGCTCAATTACGCGCTCAGCCTGTTCTCGAATACGGTGCTGTTCGTCAGCCATGACCGCGAATTTATCGGCAGTCTGGCGACGCGGATTCTGGAAATCGCGGACGGCCGGATTACCGATTTTCCCGGAACGCTGGCGGAATACGAGGAATATAAAAAACGGCGTGGCCGCGCCTGATTCAAAACGTTTTTTCTTTTTGACGTTTAATTACGAGGGGCGCCGTCAATCGATCAGCACCAGTTTCAGGCTTTCCCGCAGCACGGCAGTCTGCAGCAGCGCCAAACCGATTCCCGCGAGCAGCAGGAAGTACCGGCCGGGCGAGCGCTGCGGGGCGGTTTCCCGGGCGAGCAGAAAACCGCCCCCGGCCAGCAGTACCGGTACGTAGAGTACGCTCAGCCGTCCGAATTCCCCGGAGGCGCTTCCGGAAAAAAGCAGAAACAACCACACTCCCGCCGCCGGGATCAGCACTTTTCCGGCCGGATGCCGCCGCCGCAGGAAGAACGCCCCGAAAATCAGCAGGGAAACGGCGACTCCGGCGAACAACAGCGCGTCAAGCAGATTATAGGCCGCCCACGGCCAGTAGGCACGGCCGGCCATGGCGTTGAACAGCCGGTGATTTTCCCAGCAGCGAAGGGCGATCGCCGGAAGATTCATCCCGAAGAGCGCCGCGACTCCCGGTACTGCCAGTCCGCCCGCGGCATAGGCGCAGAGCCGGAGCCACCGGTCCCGCCCATTCAGAACAATCAGCAGCAGCCCCAGCAGAATCGGGGCGCCGAAGCCAAGCGAGAACAACGCTCCGATTCCCAGAATCAGCCCGAGTGCGCCGCACAGCAGCAGCCCGGTGCGGCGGTCGCGGCTTCCGAGCGCCGCGATCGCGGTGAATGCCGCGGCGGCAGTGATCAGAAAATAGAACGTGTCGTAATGTCCGAGAAACAGCACCCCTGTTCCCGAGCCGAACGTGATCAGCAGCGCCGCCAGTCCGGCGCCGGCAGACCGGAACTTCCGGAGGGTCAGAATCAGCAGCAGTCTGCCCGCGGTGAGCGCGCCCAGGAACAGGAGGACCAGCCGCAGCGCCGCTTCCCGGGCCCGGGGGGTGTCCATCGGCGGCAGAAGAATGCCCTCCCGGGCGAGCGTGGCCAGTTCCGCGGCGGTACCCGGCAGCAGCGCCGTAGCGAAATTCCCGGGAATACTGAAGAGCAGGGCCGAAAGCAGCACGTTGCCCGGCGGATGCACATGCCGGTGCTGCGGCACTTCTCCGGGCGGTACGGACAGCACCCGTTCGGAGAAATACCGCGTCAGATCGCCCGGCTGTTCGGCGGTCGCCGCCGCTTCCAGATAGCCGGTGGCGAAGGCGTTCAACGGTGCCAGCGCGTTTTCCGCCAGCCCGGCCCGGCCGCCGTGCACAATGGCGAGATCCGCCAGAAGTCCGCAGCACAGGATTCCGGCGATTGCGGCGCAGCGGGGCAGCCGGCGTGTATCCAGACCCCACGCGGCAGCGGCGGCAACAGCGAAGAAAAGCAGGGGGATCGCGCAAGCCGGCAACAACGACGTCGTGTGCGGAATGCGCAGCCACTCCCAGTTGCCGGAAACTCCGAGTGGTAAATGACTCCAGCGGACCAGCGCAATCAGCAGCGGCGGCAACAGCACTCCCGCGCCGGCGGCGAAAGCGAGAAACAGACGAATGGGCGTTTTTTTCATTTGCAAATCCGAGTTTGTTTTTCATATTATATCGTCGGACGGGGGAACTTGCAATAAGGACGTGGAAAATTGATGACTGATCTTCTCCATGCCGCCGTGAACGGCGGCGAATTAACCCGGGCGGATATGATCCGGCTGCTGGAGCTGAACGACCCCGCGCAGGAGGAGCTGCTGTTTCAGGCGGCTTACCAGGTCAAACTGCGGTATGTGGGGCCGGTGGTGCGGCTCCGGGGGCTGATTGAAATTTCCAATCTCTGTGTCAAGAACTGCTTTTATTGCGGTATTCGGCGTGATAACCACCGTATGCATCGGTTCCGCATGAGCGAGGCGGAGATTCTGGAGGCGGCCCGGTTCGCCGCCACGGCCGGTTACGGTTCGGTGGTGTTGCAGAGCGGCGAACGGGCGGACGCGGAAAATACCGAATTTATCGAACGGATGGTGCGGCGGATCAAGGAGATCTCCAACGGCCGGCTGGGAATTACGTTGTCGCTCGGCGAGCAGACGCCGGAGACCTATCAGCGCTGGTTCGTTGCCGGCGCACACCGGTATCTGCTGCGGATTGAGAGCAGCAACCCCGGGCTATATGCGAAAATGCATCCTGCTGATCACAGTTTTGTTCGCCGGGTGGCATGCTTGAAGTCCCTGCGCGACTGCGGATATCAGGTCGGGACCGGTGTCATGTGCGGATTGCCGGGCCAGACCGCGGCGGATCTGGCGGACGACATCCGGTTTTTCCGGGATCTGGATGTCGATATGATCGGCATGGGACCGTATATTCCGCAGGCGGATACTCCGATGGGGCGGGCATTCAAAGCGTTTGAGCCGGCGGTGCAGCTGCATTGGGGGCTGCGGATGATCGCCGTAACCCGGCTGGTCCTGCGGGACGTCAACATCGCCTCGACCACGGCGCTTCAGGCGCTGGCGCCGGACGGGCGCGAACGCGGACTCCTGGCGGGGGCCAATGTTATTATGCCCAATATCGGCGACGTTTCCCACCGCAAGGACTATCTGTTGTACGACAACAAGCCGGGAACCGACGAAAACGCCACTGAAAGCCGCGAACGTCTGGAACAGGCCATCACCGGCATCGGCGAACGCATCGGTTATGACGAGTGGGGGGATTCTCCTCATTTCCATCATCGTACCGGCGGCTCCCGCTGAACATCGGATGCATGCGGGGCAGGGGAGGAGGGCGGAGAATGATCCGGCCTCCCTGCCGGTGCCCGCTCAGCCTTCGACTTCCGGCAAATTCCCCTGATAGCGCAGAGTTTGAATATCGGTCATGCTGTCGATCTGAATCGGGCCGGGAACGACGCCGGTGAGCTTCCGGTATTCGACCGGATTGATCTGAAATCGTTGATGGAACAGACGGGCGAAATAACCGGCTGACTTGAAGCCGCACCGGGCGGCGATTTCCGTAACGGGCAGGGTTGTGGAAAGCAGCAGTCGCCGCGCCCTTTCCAGTCTGCGACGGCGCAGATACTCCGGCAGCGAAAACCCGGTTTCCTCCCGAAATCGGCGGGACAGATGATGCGGTGTCCGTTCAAAGGCCGCGGCAATCTGTTTCAATCCGAAGTCCGGCTGGGACAACCGGTCGTCGACCAGCAGCGCCACCCGGGTCAGCAGCGGCGTTTCCTTCAGCCGGCGCTGTTCCATCTCCGCCCGGTCGATCAGCAGCCGGATTTCCTCCATAAGAAAGGCAAATAGAACCGGAATGATCCGAACCGTCTGTTCCGGTTGTTCCAGCAGGCGGCGGAATTGCCGGTGGCGGAAGAGAAATTCGTCCGCTTCGGCCCGGTTCAGGCGGCAAACCTCCATCGGCTGATTCCGGCCGGGCCGGTACATTTCCTGAAATGCGAATGGAGCTGCAATATCCAGCCGCGCTCCTCCCGCTTCGGCGAGCGCCCACAGTACCGCGGTGTGTTCGAAGGGGGCTCTGCCGACGTGGCGGAAGCGATGCGGCGCACCGGGATTGAGCAGGACCAGTGAGTTGGTTTCCAGCAGCCGGGTGGTATGTGGGCCGGTATCCAGATAGCAGCGTCCGGCGCTGACCAGGATCAGGTGGTAGTAGGCATGGTGATGCCAGATGCTGTAATAGTTCTGATACATGATCCGGCCGAACATGCGGGGATATATCCGCATGGTATAGTCCCGGCCGCCGGAGTGAAAACGGAAATTTTCATCCCTGATTTCCCGGTCATCCGGCTGTGCTTCAAGAAACTTGGGCGGCGACTGATTCAAAAAGCTTTTCTCCCGGAAAAAATTAAAAATCACCTTTTTTCGTGGAAAATAACCCTTTTTTCACTTTTTTCAAGAGAATTGATTATGTATAATAATCAAAGGTTCAGATTCCCCGCAGGAAAAGGAGAAGTGGAAATGAGCAGAGCGATCAGACGGGTCCATTCGTTTTTTTCGTATCAGCGTTTTGTTCGCGGCGAAGCCGCTCCGAGAGGATCGACGAGGCCGTTTTTCACCCTGATCGAACTGCTGGTGGTGATTGCGATCATCGCGATTCTGGCGGCGATGCTGCTGCCCGCCCTGAACAAGGCGCGTACCGCCGCCCAGAAGGCTTCCTGCCAGAACAATCTGAAGCAGCAGAGCACGGCCATCATGATGTATACGGGCGACACCGACTATTTTCCCTGCCTGAACCAATACGGATCCTTCCCGGACTGGAAGCGGGAGATTGCGCCCTATCTCGGCATTGCGCTGTCCGACGAGTTCAACGTGCAGGACAAGCAGAGACTGGCTTCCGGCAGTCTCCGGTGCCCGGTCTGGAAAGCCGAAATCGTGCCGTATCCGCCTTCCGCATACAATCCCCAGTCCGGCGGCGGATACGGTTACATGTACAATTACGACTGCGGGCTCGGCTATATCAGCGCATCGCTGACGCGCTGGGTCAAACCCAATCAGGTGGTAAAAAGCTCCCAGACGCTGCTGACCGGCGACGGTGCGGATGCGACGATCACCTATGCCGAGCAGGCCAGCGTGTTGTTCAAGGATGGCGACAATGCCGGAATCGGCGATCGGCACGATCAGGGCATCAACGTTTCCTGGTGCGACGGGCACGTGTCGTACATGAAGAAAACGGCATTGGCCCAGGGGCAGTACAGTGCCACCTGGGCCGCCCGTGGGGCGGGATATTATTATTGCACCACGGCCAAATAGTCGATGTTACCGGGGAGCGGCGGGGAAGACGGCCGTCGTCTTCCCGTCCGGGGAAAAGCGAACGGCGAGAATCCTCCCGTTCCTCCGGAGA
>CASDQW010000012.1 GCA_949282965.1 uncultured Lentisphaeria bacterium | reverse complement strand
GTATCCTGCCTTAATAACCTCAAACAAATGGGCAGTGCGGCAGCCATGTACGTAGGGGACAGCGATTATTATCCGCTGATGAATGGGTATTTCGGTGCAGATAAGAAATACTATAATTTCGGTGGCTGGAAGGCGGCGCTTGCTCCTTATCTCGGATTGTCGCTGGATGAAGAACCGGAAAAGGAATACAAGTTGGAACGCGGGGTTTTCCTCTGCCCCTCGTGGAAACGGGAACTGGTAACGCCGAGTAGCCAGGCTCCGACTTATGATCAGCCTTTCCTGGCGGGGGGATACGGTTACAACTGGGCCGGCGGTCAGGGACAGTACGGTATGGGGTATCGGGGGAAAAAGAAAACCTATTATGTGAAAACCAATATGGTGAAGATGCCGACGGAGACGATTCTCATTGCAGATGGGCGTGACGAGGTGACCAGTGCGGCGCAGGCTGCGGCATGCTATATGCAGTATGAAAGTCTGCGGCATGCACCGGGAATGAATATTTCCTGGGTGGACGGACACGCCAGCAATATGAGCATTCAGGCGGTCAAGGCGGGGAAAACCAGCCCCAACATCAATGCCGCCAATGCGTATAAGTATTATTACTATCGTCAGAAGTAAAACCTGTCGAGCTTTTAAAGAAAGGGATCATGATTGTGAGGGTTTCAGGGAAAAAACGGTTGTTGCTGCTGCCGTTGCTGCTGGGCATGCTGCCGACGGCTCCGGCGGTGGAACAGGAGTCGTTGGGTAATCCGGTTCGCAGCGGTGAGTTGATCGTCGCCGGCTACACGCGCGGTGCGGATCAATCCGAAACCGCTTGGGCCCGGGTGAATCTGCCGGAACGGCGCGGGATTCTCGGTATTGACTGCAAGAGCGGCAAAACAACCTGGGTCGATCTGGCCAAATATGGCTCACACCTGCAGTTGCTGCGCGTTCATCCCAATGGGAAAGCTTATGCTCTGGTCAAAAATACTCTGGCGAAGGATAAGAATGCCAATGCGTTGCTTGTGGAATATGATCCGGCGACCGGAAAACAGCGGGAGATCCCGTTGCCGGTGCGTGGTGATTATTTCATGCCGGTGACCGGCGATATTGCGCCGGACGGAACGATTTTCGTTGGAACTTATCCCGAAGTGCAGCTGGCATGGTTCAATCCGGAAACCGGCAAGAGTGGCGGCACGAAACGGCTCAGTTCTGATGTCCGGCAGAAATATGTGCTGTATCTGCTGTCCGACAAGGATGGGAAGATCTATTTTACGGTCGGCTTGCATCATCCCGAACTTTTCTGTTATGATCCTGTGTCGGGGGCCAGCCGCCAGCTGCTGCCGGAGAAATTTGCAAAATCCACGATCAAAGGTCGCATCTATCGGGGGACGGACGGTCAGGTTTACGCCCAGTACGGCAAGGAAGTGTTCCGCTGTTTTCCGGACCGGGTTGAACCGGTAGACGCCCTTCCGGCGCTGGAATTCGACAAACCTTACACCTTCCCGGGGAACTTCACGCTGGCGGACGGGCGGCAGCTGCTGTCGGTCGATTCCGAAGGCGTGTTGTCCCTGAACAATCCCGCCACGGGCAGAGTGGAAACGATCGCCACGGATTTCCCGGCATTTTCTCCGCTGGTTTACTCTATTTGTCCCGGACTGAACGGAACGATCTGGGTTGGCAGTTTTTCTCCTGCGGCTCTGGCGTCCTTTACGCACGGGGAGGCGAAACCGGAATATACCAACTACGGGAAACGCACCAGCGGCAGTACCCAGATTTATTGGGCTCATGAATATCCGGATCGGGTTTACCTGTCCAGTTATGTCGGGGGCAGCATTGACCGCATGGATAAAAATCACGATAAATTCAAAAAAGTGGTACGCCTTTCCGAAAAAGAACAGCAGGAACGGGTGTTTATGCTGATTCCGGGCCCGGACGGTAAACTGTACGGCCCGACCATGCCGATCAAAGGACATCTCGGCGGCGGCATCGTGGTCGTGGATCCGGAAAATGACACCTACCGATTTTATCGGAATGTAGTGGATCAGCAGAGTCTGCGGGCTCTGGCCGCCACTCCGGACGGTTTGATCTTCGGTGTATCCGACATCAACGGCGGTACCAGTGCGATTCCGACCGCCCGGGAAGCCAAAATCTTCCTGTGGGACCCCGCGACGAAGAAAGTGGTTTGGGACGCGGCGCCGCTGAAGGGCGAAAAGTATTATCTCGGAGCGTATTCTCTCGGCGGTTCCCGGTTCTGGACGGTTGGCATGACCTCGCGCAAAGTGGTGGTGGTCGACACCGCCAGGCGGACGATCGAAAAGACGATTGAACTGCCCCGGCGTTCCGGTCTCCGTCCGCTCGGAAGTGCGCCCGTTCTGGGGGATCGCGCGTATCTGTTGCTCGGAGATGGTCTGTATGAAGTGGACATTGCCGGAGAAAAAGTGACAAAACTCTTTTCTTCTCCGGAAATCGAGGCGAAATTTGTCAACAGTCTGCACGGGACCCACGCTGAATATATGGCACCGGACGGGACGGTTTATTTCGGCTCTCAATCCGGATTGTATCGGATTCGTCTGAAATAAGACCGTTTGCGCGGTATATCATCCCCCGGAAAAAAGCATTTTTCCGGGGGATTTTGCTTGACAGAACCAGGGGGATGGGTTCTATTAACGAATAATCAGGAAAAGATTCCGCGCCGGGAAATAATCCGGCGCGGTTTCAGTATTGCCTGCGCAATGAGCATGGGATCGGTTCATGGCGGGAGGCGGAAGGAGCATTGGTTATGGGAAGGTCCGGGAAAATTACGGTTTCTTATTTCCGCAAACAGAAAGAGAAGAAAGAACGGATCGTCATGCTGACGGCCTATGACGCGCCGACTGCCGCCATTGCCGCGGAGAGCGGTGTGGATATTCTGCTGGTGGGGGACTCGCTGGCGATGACCATGCTCGGTTATCGCAATACTCTGCCGCTGACCATGGAGGAATCGCTGCATCATGCCGCGGCGGTGCGGCGGGGGGCGCCGGAAGCGTTTGTGGTGGCGGATATGCCGTTCATGTCGTTTCAGGTATCGCCGGAAGAGACTTTGCGGAACGCCGCTCGTTTTCTGAAGGAGGCCGGCAGCGACGCGGTCAAGATCGAAGGCGGCGCCGAAGTCGCCCCGCTGGTGGCGCGCATGGTTGATTGCGGCATTCCGGTGATGGCGCACGCGGGGTTGCTGCCGCAGCGGATTCTTACCTCAGGCGGATACCGGGTGCAGGGGCGCGGCGACGATGCGGAACGCCTGCTGGCGGATGCTGCGGCGCTGGCGGACGCGGGGGCGTTCGCGCTGGTGCTGGAATGCATTCCGGCGGAGCTGGGCGGGCGGATTTCGCAATCATTGAGCATTCCCACAATCGGCATCGGGGCGGGGCCGCTGTGTGACGGTCAGGTGCAGGTGATTCATGATCTGCTGGGATTGTTCGGGGATTTTGTGCCGAAGCATGCGCGGCGTTATGCCGATCTCGGGAGCGCAATGCGCCGGGCGATCGGGGAGTATGTGGCGGATGTCCGGCAGGGACGGTTTCCCGGGCCGGAGAACTCATTTTGAAGAATACGGCGGATGACGGATATGCGGTACACGGGACACATCCTGCCCGCGCCGGTGCGCGGATGGCCTGCTGCTGCGCAACGGCTGCGGGGACGGCGTCCCGGCCGTGTCCGGAGACGGATTGAATGGATGTCCGGACGGATTTTTTTCAAGGTTCCCTTTGACCCTCCGGGTCGAATAGGCGGACTGGCCGCCGTCTGCTGAGCGGAACGGCGGTCGGAGCGGGGGGCGGAGTGTCGGCAAAAGAACTCCGCCGGAATATTGGTGGGCCGAGGTCCGGAGTTGCCGCAGCGGCGGCGGACGGACCGGTTGAAATCCGGGAACCGATTGCCATGTTGAAGAATTATGAATTGCTGGAGGGGCGGGTGACGCCGTGTCCGGGGGAGGAATCTGGGCGTATTGCGGTATACAGTGCTCCGACGGATGAGGAAAAAAGCTTTCTGATCGAAGAGTACGGCATTGACGAACACACGCTCAATTCCGCGCTGGACGAAGACGAGATCTCCCGTGTCGAGTACGAGAGCAACCATATTGCCGTCATCATGAAGCGTCCGAGCAATTACAGCGCGGACCGGACGCTGGAATTCCGGGTGTCGTCCACGGGCGCCTTTCTTTTTAAAGACCGGATCATCATCGTTCAGGCGGAGCAGACGCCGCTGTTCGAACACGGCCGGGCGCCGATCCGGGGCAAGTCGATCCAGGGGATTCTGCTGCGGCTGCTGCATCATTCGACACACCACTTTCTGGAGCATTTGCGGATCATCCGGACGATTTCGGACGAGATCGAGCATCAGATCGAGTTCTCCGTGACGAACAAGGCGCTGGTGAACATGTTTACGCTGCTCAAAAGCCTGACCTATTACGAAAGCGCGACCAGTGCCAATCAGCTGCTGCTTTTGAAATTGAAGAACGATGCCCGCAAAATCGGCTTCAACGAGGAGGAGATCGACTTTCTGGAAGACATTACAGTGGAGAACAAGCAGTGCGACAATCTGGCCGGCATCTATACCGGCATTCTGACCGGCATGTCGGACGCCCGGGTTTCGGTGGTCAGCAACAACCTGGCGATCATCATGAAGTACCTGGCGATCATCAACATTGTTTTCATGCCGATCAGCGTGATCGTCGGCATGGGGGGCATGTCGGAGTATTCGGCCATGACGGACAGTCTGTGGTGGCCGCACGCCTACAGTTTTCTGCTCATGGTGATTGTGGTGGTGGGGTATATTACCTATCTGGCGATGAAAGGGGTCGGACAGTCACGCTGACCCCGCACGGAAAGGAGCAAAGGGGATGGCTTCGGCATTGAGAGCGGCTTCGGAACAGGCAATCGAACAGACACTGTCGGAACTGGCGGGGCGCATCGGTGTCCGGCTGGCCGGGTCCGACGGGGAACGGCGGGCGGCGGAATGGATTGCGGATCGTTTCGCCTTGATGCAGCTGGAGACGTGTGTCGAGGATTTTCCGGTATGCGAGCGGGCGGTGTCAGCGGAGACTCTGGCGTTGAAAATGGACGGGACCTGGCGGGAATTTCCCTGTTCTCTTTTCGGCGCGGCGCCCGGCACCCGGGGGAAGACGCTGGAGGGGAAAGTGGAAATTCTGGCGCCGGCCACCGATTTTCAGGCGGCAGACCTGTCCCGGCTCAAAGGGAAGGCGGTGGTGTGTCTCGGCTGCCATATTGAGTCGCCGGAATCGTACCGGCGGCTGATGGCGGCGGAACCGTTGTTTCTGTTGATGGGGGACGTGCGTTATCCGGGGAATTTGCCGCTGGCCGACGGGCTGTTTCCCCAATATGTGCGCCGTTACGGGGCGGTGCCGACGGTCAATGTGGCCTATCAGCATTTGTGGGAGTGGACGCTCGGGAAGGCGTCGCGGGCCAGACTCAAGGTGACGGGAGGAATGCGGCCGTCCCGGTCGGAAAACGTGATCGGCATTCTGCGCGGGCGCGATCCCGCCGCGGGAACGCTGTACGTCGGGGCGCACCACGACACGCAGGCCGGTTCGCCCGGGGCCGATGACAATGCCTCGGGAGTGGCCGTCTGCCTGGAACTGGCCCGGTTGCTGGCGCCGCTGCGGTTGCGGCGGACCATTCAGTTCATTTCATTCGGGGCGGAAGAGCAGTTGTCGGTGGGGGCCGCCGCCTATGTCCGCCGGCACCGGCGGGAGATTGAGCTGCGTGGGAAACTCATTCTGAATTTCGACAGCTGCGGTACGGCTCTTGGCTGGAACAAGCTGTTGTGCAACGGTGGGGCCGATCTGGAGCGTTGCTGGCGCTCGTTTGCCGCGCCGCGCAACTGGTATTACCGGCTGTCCACGGAACTTTCGCCGTACGGCGATCATTTTCCTTTTCTGGCCGCGGGGGTACCGGCGATCTGGGTGGCCCGGGCCAACTGCGCCGCCGGCAATTTCGTGCATCACCGGGCCGATGACGACCTGGCGAAAGTTTCGGTGGAGAAAATGGCCGAAGGCGTTCAGGTGGCCGCCGCGTTTCTGGCGGCGGTGGCGGAACAGCCCCGGCTGCCGTTCCGGGCGAAACTGGCGCCGGAACTGACCGCCGCCGCGACCGCCGGCTGGCGCGAGCTTTTCGGCGGCTGGCGCGGTCTGCCCGCCATGCCTGAATCGCTGCTTGAACCTGTTGCTTCGGAAGAAGACTGACCGTTCCGGAAGAGGGCCGGATTCCCAAAGGACAGGGGAGGGGCGGACAATGCCGGAACGATGCCCTGGCGTTTTCTCTGCCGGTTATTGGTTCAGGAGTTTTCCGTGCCCCGGTTGCGCGGGGGCGTCAAGCCGGAGAAGCGCGAACGGATGTCGGAACGGTGAGGGGGGCCTGATCTTTCGTTCCGGATTTCTGCGGCAACGAAGAGAAAAGTTGCGGAAAACGGACTTTTTTTTATGATTCCCTATTGACATCGGCATGATTTTAAGATATAATAGAATAAAATCGAACCGGTTCGATAAAATTCGTTTTTTAATGATGTAACCTGTTGAAAAATAAAAAATCGAACCGATTTAATAAATGCATTTTGGTAATGACATACAGGAAAGGAGCGAAAGATGGGGCATGGTGGTTTTAACCTGATTGCGCGGCAGGCGGTTGACTCTGAACATGAACACGGTTCCGCCCTGTCATCGGCGGTATGGAAAGGACCGGAGAGCGAACACACGCCGGATACGGTGTCCCGTTTTCACGGTTCCGGGACGCAGTCTATCAGATTTACGCTGATCGAACTCTTGGTGGTGATCGCGATCATCGCGATTCTGGCCTCTATGCTGCTGCCGGCATTGAATCGAGCCCGCAGCAGTGCCATGGGGATCAAGTGCGTCGGCAATCTGAAGAACGTCAGCGTCTACGCCATGTTGTATCTGGGAGACCACGAACAGCAGTGGACCAATAACAATTCCGCCTCGTCCGCCTACACCGCCTCCGGCGCGAACTGGCCGGCGGCGCTGGGATACGGGAAATATATTCCGACGTATAACACTTCGGCCAATATTTTCGACCAGAGTATCTTCTGCCCGGTCCAGCAGCAGGTGCGCAAGGTGCGGACGCCGGCGAATGCGTATGGCGGCAGTTACACCAACTTTTCCGGACTGCCGTCCTTTTCCCTCAAGGCGGCGACGGTGGCGAAGGCCGGTTTCTCCCGGGTGTTTCTTCTGGCGGACACCGGATATCTGCCGAGCGACCCGGGAATGAACGGATTTTCCAGTACCCGGATGCATTACGTCTCGGCCGGCGGCGCCAATCCCAATTCCTATTCCCGGGTTTTCCCGCTGCACAACCGGCGCGCCAACCTGCTGTTTCTGGACGGGCACGTCGGCTCGTTTTCGCCGCGGGAGATCGTTGCCGGGAATCTGGGGATTCCCACGGCTTCCGGGACCCAGACGGTGGTGACCGTTTTCAAAACGGACTTTACGTTTGCCACGGGCACGGTCGGCGATTGCACCATTGTAACCGGTGCGTTATATTGACGTGATTCCATTCAGGAAAGGGTTTTCCATGAAACGCATCCTGTTGCTCCTTCTGCTCTGTCTGAACGTCGCCGCCGCGCCTCTGCCGAGCGGCCGCGTGGCTCACCCGGTGCTCCGGCATCCGGAAGCACAGTTGAATCTGGACTCGATTCCGGGGAACACCGCGAAACGGCTGGAGAAGGAATTCCGACGCGCGGCGGCTCAGCCGCTTCCGGAACTCCTGGCCGAAGTCGCGGCCGCCGCAGATTCCATCCGCTACGTCAACCAGCGGGCCGGGCATTATGAGGATCTGATCAATCTTTTCGCCTACGCCTGTCGCGACGGGGAGCAGGGGGATTATGCGGAACGGGCGCTGCGGATGATGGAGACCATTGCCCGAAAAACCGCCGGATGCCGGGAGTTTTCGCTTGAATTTACCAATTCCGGAAGAACCATCTCCCCGTGCGTGTACGCCTACGACCTCCTGTATAACTCTCCGGCATGGGCGGCACTGGCGCCCGACGCCCGGGAGGTGATCGAAAACTGGTTCGCCCGGACTTCCTATGTGTTGCTCCGGCGTCTGGCGGAGACGACGGAAATCCACAACATGATGCCGCACGCCATTCAGAGCGGCAGCGGGACGGCTCTGGTGCTCGATTCACCGGAACTGATCCGGGAATGGATGCGCTTCGCGGATCGGTTCCTTTCCCGGAACATGTTCATGGAGGATGGGATGTATTGCGATTTCTCCACCTCCTACCAGCTGCAGGTGACCAATCATCTCCGCTGGGCGCTGTACAATTTCGAGCAGTTCCGCGATCCCCCCGGATACACGGAGATCACCGATGGCGTGAAAATGGACGGGACCCCCGGCTTTTTTCGTCGTCGCTGGCCGCTTTACGACCGGGCCATGGCGGTGATCGAACGACTGCATTATCCGGACGGGCGTTTTTTGCCGCTGGGAGACACCCATTGTCCGCCGCAGCCCGGCCGGGACGATCATCCGGTGGCGGAAACAAGCAACCTGGAAATGAATATTTTCGGACTTTTTTCCCTGCGCTGCGGGAAGGGGAGCAAATTGCGGGAGGTTTATCTGGCGTTTCCGCCGGTGGTGTTCGGCGGACCCTATTGCGGCGGGCATCAGCACATGGACAGCCTGTCGCTTCAACTCTGGGGTGAAAACAGCGACCAGCTGCCGGATGCCGGATATGCGGCCTACCGGGACGGTTTCAGTTCGTGGCACAAGTATTTTTTCCATTCCGCCCGTTACCACAACACCGCCATGGTCTGGGACCGCCGGGTGGAACCGTATTCGCTGCAGGCCCGGCGGCGCAGTCGCGCCCGGCTGCTGGCGTATGAGGACGGCAGCGGCAGCGATCACCGGCTGCAGCTGGTGGAAGCCGCCGCGCCCGGACCGGACTTCAACGGCGTCCGGGAGCGGCGGAGAATGGTGGTGCAGGTCCCCCTGGGGGCCGACGGAGGGTATACAGTCGATCTTTTTTTCCTGGCCGGCGGCGAGATACACGAGGCCTATTTGCTTCAGAGTGAAAACGAGGCGTGTGAATTGAAGCTGTCCACGACGCCGCGTCCGCAACCGGGCACCTTGCGCGATCTGCTCGGCGACAGAGGGGGCAAGGATTACAATGCCTACCTCGACTTTTTCCGGGATGTCGCCAGCGTCGACGGCAACCAGCCGCTGGCCGGCGAGTTCGTTGGCGCCGCAAGCGGCGTGCGCACGCGTTTTTTCCTGAATCCCCAGCCCGGCGGAAGCAACTATTTTTCCACGGCCCCCAATCTGCGCCGGTATAAATTCCAGACGGAGAAAGGAAAATCCCGCCGCGCTTTCGGAGAAATCCGCGGTCATCATCTGACCCGCCATGTACCGGCAAGCACCGGAACGACGATCTTCGGCGCGGTCTATGAAATTGTCGGACCGGACGCCGAGCCGGAAATTGCCGGCGTCGACTGGTTCCGCAGTGGCGAGACGATCGCCGCCGTCATCCGCACCCGCTACGGTTGCGACATTATCTACAGCAGTCCGGATCAGGAACCGCATGCGGTGGCCGGGGCGGAATTTTCCGGTCGTTTCGCGGTACTGCATCTGGAACCGGACGGCACTCCTGACTGGGGCTATGTCCGCGGCAACGGGCGTATTCAGGCGGACGGCCTGGACGTGCAGGGGGCCGTTTCCATGCGGCTTGCCTCCGCGTTGCCTCCGGCCGATCCCGGGCGGCGACCGGATACGGCCTATGCCGCACGGGAGCTTTTTCCGGCGGAACTTTATGTGCAGCCGCCGCCGGGAACGCTGCCGTCATTGGTCGGACGCTGGGTTTATACGGAACTGGGCGACGGCAGCGGATTCGGTGCCAAAGTAAGGAACCAGGAGTCGCTCGGAAAGCTGATCCGGCTGGAGCTGGAATCGCCGCTGCCGCTGCGTCCGGGGGCCGGCAACCGCATGTGGTGGATCTATCTGCCGGGAATTTCCGAAACAGTCCAGGGGGCCATGCGGGTACAGATCGACGTGCCCGTGTTCAAGTCCCGCCATTGACAAAAACGGTTCAAAACGGTATATTGCTTTTCAAAGGAATCCGGTTGCGGATGCGAAGAAGTAACAGATGATGGAACCTGCCAAACGTATCACCATTAATGATATCGCCGCCCTTGCGGGCGTGTCCAAAGCCACCGTTTCCGAGGTCATCAACAACGACCCGAAACGGCGGGTCAATCCGAAGACCTTCGAACGGGTCCGGAAGATTATCGAGGAACACCATTATGTTCCCCTGCCGCAGGCGCGGGCACTCAGTACCAGCCGGACCCGGCAGCTGGGGTATCTGGTCTCCTCTGCCGCGACACTGGGGTTGGCGAACAGCTATTACAGTTTGATTCTGGCCGGGATCGAAGCGGCCTGTGCGGAGTTCGATTACCGCTGCAGCGTCAGCCGTTTCGATCTGACCTCCGTGGCGCGGTTCGTCATGCCCCCCCGGCTGCGGCTGCGCTCCGTGGACACGCTGATTTTCGCCGGTATGCTGGGGAGTACCGGTTCCACCTTGCGGTCTCTGGGGGTGCCGATCACGGTGATCGGGCATTGCGAGGATCCGGATGTTTTTCAGCTTGACAGTGATTTCATCCGCAGCGGCGGTGAGATTTTCCGCTATCTGCAGCATAACGGCCACCGGAAAATTTTGATTCCCTGCTCCAATCCGCGGCGGCGGACGGAGTGGCTGGCCGCCCGGCAGGAAGCGGGCGGAGGGGTGGACATTATCTTTACGCCCCGCTTTGCCGAGCTGGACGAATTTACGCGCGGCGAGAAGATCGGGGAAATGGCCCTGTTTCATCCGGAATTCGCCGGCTGTACCGCGTTGGTGGCCAACGATCAGGTATGCGCCGGTTTTATGCAGACCTTGCTGCGGCATGGGCGGCACATTCCCCGGGATTACAGCGTGGTGGCCGGCAGCGACACCGAACTGACCCGATGGGCGCAGATTCCGGTTACGGCCCTGCAGTGTCGGAATTTTGAGCACGGGCGCCTGGCCGCCCGGATGATGATCGGATTGCTGGAGAAACGCTGTACCGCGGCGGAAGTCGCTTCCGAATATCAGAAGGAGTTCACGCCGGATCTGCTGCTGATCCGCGCCTCCAGCGGAACGGCCCCGGACCGTCCGGTCAATTCGTAAAAAACATTTCCGTTCCGTTGGCGTTTTTCCCCTTTTTTTGAGTGACCTTCCTTGCATTTTGATAAAACTTCATGTATACTGAATATAGTTCATTGATTATGAATCATTGTTGTTAAAAGGAGATGGATCATGCAATTTTCAGTGGACAATCAGGATACGCAGGCCGTCAAGGAGTACGCGGTTCAGACGCTGCGGGCGGATCTGGTCGGGGTGGCGAATATTGAACGGTTCTCCGGAGCGCCGCTGATGATGAGTCCGCAGGGGATTTTGCCGGAAGCACGTTCGGTCATCGTGTTGGGGCTGCACCATCCGGATGCAGCCATCGAACGCGGCGGACTGCGGCATCCGCAGGAAATCGGTCCTTACGTGATTCAATATCATATCAACTGGCGGTTGGATGATCTGTCCTACCGGATGGCCATGTTTCTGGAAAAGATGGGATACCGCGCCGTCGGTATCGCTTCCTCGAACATCTGGCGTTATCGCGGCTATCGGGATTTGCAGGAGCAGTTTGCGCCGGATGTCTCTCATATGCATTGCGCGGTGGCCGCGGGGCTGGCGGAATTCGGGTATAACGGGCTGGCCATTACGCCGGAATTCGGGGCGCGGGTGCGCTACGTGACGGTGATTACCGACGCGGTGCTGACGCCGTCGCCGCTGCTGGAGCCCGGCAGTGTGTGCGACCGCTGCATGCTCTGCCGAAAGGAGTGCCGTTCCGGGGCGCTGTCAAAGGAGTTGAACGGCTACAAGACGGTGCGGATTGAAGACAAGGAATACCGTTATGCCGACAAGAATCTGTGGCGTTGTGCCTGGGGTGAGCATTTCGACCTGGATCTGGATCTGCCGATTCCGGAGCACGTGGACGAGGAAGTGATCATGGCCGAAACCCGCAAACATGCCCGTCGCGGCGGCGAAATGGGGTCGTGTCTGCGTTACTGCGTGCCTCACGAACTGCGCACCTGGGAGCGGGATTACACCAACGCGCCGCGCCGGTTGCGGCATTTTCTGCCGAATCCCGCCGTGGAGTCGTGGCACCGCGGTCTTTTCGAAAAACTCCGGGGTATGGCCGCTGACTGGGGGGTGGATCATGTGGTGGTGTCGTCCGCGGAACGGCTGAGGCGGGAAATGGGCATTGAATTGGAGTCCATTCTGCCGCACAGCCGTGCCGCCGTCACTCTGATCGCCAGCCGTCGCCGTTCGCAGCACACCGTTTCGGGAGAGGCAAATGCGCATACACACCAATTCGTTACCTTCTGGGAACCGCTGGCGGCGCAGGCGGGATATGACATGGTGCGGCTGTTGGAGTCTCTGGGATACTCCTCCTGCCAGTTTCTGGATTTCCCCGAGGAGGCGCTGCAGGAGAAACTGCGGCAGGGCCTGCCGGAGGACCGGGAATTGCTGACGGCCACGTTCCTGACCGAGGCGCCGTTGCCGGAGACCGGATGGAATTGGTCCGAATCGGGCGTCGCCGCCGGTCCGGAGATGCTCAAGCGGCGGCTGCGGCTGGAGATGGAGCGCATGGAGTGCGACCTTTTCGGCGTCTCCGACGCCGGGCGGCTGGAAGCGGTGGTGCCGGAACTTCGTCCGCATTATGACGGCGAGGAGGAGATCGTGGTCCGCAACAAGGCGGAAGACATCTACAAGCCGTACGATCCGGAAGTGTCGGTGGTCCGCCGCCGGGTGACGGGGCCCGGGGATTTTCTGCCGGGAGCAAAATCAGTAATTGTGATCGGATTGCCGCTGCCGGAAGGAAACGTGGACATTGTCGCGCGCACTCCGGCGGAGGCGGTGGGGCCGTACGTTTTTGCCCAGTACGAATGCATCTGGCGGCTGCGGGTGTTGTCCTGGAAATTGATGGGATTGCTGGAACGGGCCGGATTTCGCGCGGTCTGCACCACGGATCTTTCCGGAACGGGGTCGGTGTCGATGAATCCCCGGGGAGAAATGCCGGACTTCTTCTGCAACACCTTCGCCGCGGTGGCGGCGGGGTTGGGGATGATCGCCGTCAACGGTTCGGTAGTGAATCCGCATTACGGCAATAATGTCCGTTACATGGCGATCGTCACCGATGCCGAACTGCCTCCGGACCCGGTCCTGCCGAATACGGTTGCAGCACGCTGCGAGGGGTGCGACGGGCACTGTTTGGAGCAATGTCCGACGGCGGCGTTTGCCGGAGAGATCCGGGTGACGGTAGGCGGTGTACCGCAGCATTACCGCAAACTGGACGTCAATCGCTGCAATTGGGCCAAGCGCTACAGTCTGGTCGGTTCCGAAGGCAGCCGCTATACGGGATGGACGCTGGATATTCCCTGTCCCCGGAAAATTACCCCGGAGAATCTCTCGGAAGCGCTGCGGCAATTGCCGCAGATCGAAAAAATCCGTCCCTGCACCTTTGAGCAATGTGTGTTTTCCTGTGCTTTCTGCCGTCCGGAAAAGCGCTAGCGGCATCGGCAAAAAGGAGCTGTACCGCCGTTCCGTTTCGGAATGGCGGTTTTTTTTGAGGAATGATTTGCAAAAATCCGGTTGGTGGATTATTATGCAGGACGAATCATTGACAGGGAACCTCATGCCAGAGAAAAAAGACAGCGGTACCGTCCAGTCCGTTTTGAAGTGCCTGAGTGCGCTAGATTACCTGATCGAACAGTCGTTCGACCGCCCCGGAGCGGGATTGACCGAAATCGCCACGGCGCTGGATCTGCGCCCGACCAACGTTCGCAATCTTTTGAAAACCATGGAGCAGGCGGGGTACGTCAGCCGTCCGGATGGACGGTTGTATGCGCCGGGGCCGCATTGTCGCGGCATGATCCGGGCCGCCGCCTGCCGGACTTTGCGCGAGTTGCTGGAGCCGGAAATTGCCCGGCTCGCCGAAGAGACCGGCGAGTCCACCGTGCTGGCAACCATGATCAACGGGCGCCGGCGGGTGTTGTGCCGCTGCCAGGGGTCGTCCGAGGTGGTGGTGGCGCTGCCGGCATTGGATGAACCGGACGATGCCTGGTCGCTGGTAACCACCCGGGTGATGCTGGCGTATCTGCCGGAAGAGGAATTGCTTCAGCATGTAACGCAGCATGGTTTTCCCGGGGCGGACTGGGATAACATCACGGACTGGAAGGCGTTGCATGCGGCGCTGGACCGGATCCGGGCGGCGGAGGAGGCGGAGGATTTTCCACGCGACACCTATGCGGTGGCGTATCCGCTTCTGGATGCGGAGGGGCGTTTGCTCGGCGCACTGGGGATTCATTTGCCGCGCTACCGGGCCCGGGCGGAATTCAAACGGAAATTGCACCAGCGGGTGGCGGGCATCCGTGCTCTTGCCGCCCGTATTTAAGAATGTATTTTTGCTGGAAACCAAGGAGCAAGGAGAACCATGAACAAGCAGTGGCGAAGGGGATTGAGGCTGCTGGCCGGCGGCGTCTGGCTGATGGCAAGCTGCGGCGGCTGCCGTCATGGCGGAGCGGCAACCGAGCCGCCGCCGGAGCGTCCGGTTCTGGCGGCGCAGAGGATTGATGCGCCGATTGTCGTGGACGGGAAGCTGGATGAAAAAGCGTGGAGTATGGCTCCCGTTTATCAGCTGCGGCCGTTGCAGAACGCGGTGCTGCCGGAAGGCGAGTGGGAAGGCGGTTCCGTTCGGCTGCTGCGCGACCGGGACCGGTTGTACGTCGGGGTGGCGTTTCAGGATCGGGATGTGCAGGCGCACGGAGACGGGGATCAGCAGCGGCACTATCTGATGGGGGATCTGGCGGAAATTTTCATTAAACCGGCCAATGCGTCGTGTTACTGGGAGATTTACGTGACGCCGCGCGGACATAAAACCGTTTACTTTTTCCCCAGCCGGGCGTATTACGGCATGGCGCCGGTATTTGACGCGCCGATCACGCCTGGACTGGAAGCGGCGGCGGTGGTCGACGGCACGCTCAACAATTATACCGATACCGATCGCGGCTGGAGTGCCGAAGTCAGTATTCCGCTGACTTCCTTGAAGGGGGTGGACGGTCGCCCGCTGGCCGCGGACGTGCCGTGGACGGTGCTGGTCAGCCGTTACAACTACGGGGTGCATATGAGTACCCGGCCGGTGCTCAGTTCCGTGCCGCAGTTGCCGAAAGCCGATTTCCATGTGCCGGAGTGTTTCGGCGCATTGAAGATGAATGGAGAATGAGGGTCAACAACAGGGAAGGGAACAGGTTACTTATTCATGATCACGGAGTTCGTGTGTTTGCTGGCGGGATTGGTTTTGCTGTATGTCGGTGCGGAATGGCTGGTACGGGGAGGGGTGCGGATCGCCTCCCGCTGCGGGGTTTCGCCGCTGGTCATCGGGTTGACGCTGGTGGCCTTTGCCACCAGCGCACCGGAATTGGTGGTCAGCGTGGAGGCCGCGTGGAACGGGCAGGGGGACATTTCCGTCGGGAATGTGGTCGGCTCGAATATCTGCAACATCGCGCTGATTCTCGGTCTTTCCTCGCTGATTACGCCACTCCGGGTCAAGACGCAGCTTTTGCGGTTTGACGGGCCGCTGCTGCTGATTTTGACGCTGGTATTCGCCGCCATGGGCTACGGGATCGGCGGCCTGAACCGCTGGTGCGGCGGCATCCTTTTCTGCGGGCTGATCGCCTATACCGTCTGGAATGTTCATGCCGCGCGCCGCGAAAGCAGCAACGAGCCACTGATGCAGGAGTGCAAGGAGGAAATCGCCGGTCTCGGGCGCTGCCTGAAATCCTGGATCAGCTGCATTCTGCTGGTCGTGGTCGGGCTGGGGGCCCTGGTGATCGGCGGGCGGCTGCTGGTGGACGGTGCGGTGGCGTTCGGCCGTTTTTTCGGCATCAGCGAAGCCGTCATTGCGCTGACCGTGGTGGCGGTGGGAACCAGTCTGCCGGAACTGGCCACTTCTGTGGTGGCCGCCTGTCGCCGGCAGCAGGACATCGCGATCGGCAACGTGGTCGGTTCCAATATCTTCAATATTCTTGGCATCATGGGCTTGTCCCCGCTGATCCGGCCCGTTCAGTCGGAAGGGATTCATCCGGTGGACTGGGGCATGCTGATCGCGGTTACCGCGTTGCTGCTGCCCTTCATGCGCAGCCGCCTGACGCTCAGCCGCCGGGAAGGGGTGGTTTTTCTGCTGATCTATCTGGGATACACGGTCTGGCTTATTGGTTTTTGACGATGGTGCGGTGGTATTGCAGCACCCCGTCGGCAATGGCGCGGGCCAGCGTATTCAGATAGGAATCCGAACCGAGTTTGCGCTCCTCGGTGCGGTTGGAGATGAACCCGATTTCCAGCAG
>CASDQW010000011.1 GCA_949282965.1 uncultured Lentisphaeria bacterium | reverse complement strand
GAAAGAGTGGTGCAGGCAGATGCCCGGCTCGGCAAAAAAGGAGGGGATGGTATGTGTAATTCTTTTTTTATCAACGGACAAGGCGGTGAAAATCCAGCAGGCTGTTCAGCCACTGGTTGAGCGGTGTCCAGTAGCTTTCCGGGCAGGAGGGGAGCGGCGCGTTTTCGATGCCGGCGGCGACGAGGTTTTCCAGAAATTCGTTCTGCTTTTCGTTTGCGGCTTCCGGCAGCAGACCGTTTTCATAAAGATAGGTACACTTGAGCACCACCGAGCATTGGGTCATGCTCCAGGCGCCCGTGGTTTCCGGCGGGAGGGCCAGCTGGGAAAGCACACTGCGCAGCGCATCGAACGTAAACGGCAACGGCGCATCCGGCATGGAGTTGCGCAACAGAAAATGCCCGACCTTTCCGGCGAAGAGAAAATGTTTCGGCTGTTCCGCCAGCGCGGAAAAATCCTCTTCCAGCTCCGCCCGGCGCAGCGTACCGAGTTCGGATTTCTCCGAACGGTCGTATTCCACGGCGAGTACCCGATAGAGATCCGCCACCGGAAAATCCCGGCCCGACACCTTCTGCGCACCATGAGCGACCAGGTCGAGCTTGCCGCAGTCCGGGCTGATGCCGGAGAGCAGCAGCGCGGATTCCCGGTAGGGATGCCGCGCCAATACGATGTACTGTGTGGAAGTCATCCCCGTTGCCGTTATGATTGGGAAAGTTTGTCGCGGAGCAGGGCGACCGCCAGCTGGGGATTGGCCTTGCCGCGGCTGAGCTTCATCACCTGTCCGACGAAGAACTGCAGCACCTTCTCGTTGCCGGCACGGAACTGTTCCACCTGGGCCGGATGGGCGGCGACGGCCTGATCGACGAAGGCGGCGATGGCCGATTCGTCACTGACCTGAGTCAGCCCCTTCGCCTTGACGATTTCGGCGGGATCGGCGCCGGTGGCGAACATTTCCGCGAAAACATCCTTGGCGATCTTGCCGTTGATGGTGCGGTTCTCGATCAAATCCGTGAGGGCGGCGAGCTGTTCGGGCCGAATCCGGCAGTCGGCGATGGCGGTTTTCGCTTCACCCAGTTCCCGGAGCAGTTCGGAAATGACCCAGTTGGCGACCAGCTTCGGGTTCTTCGCGGCAGCGGCGGCGGTTTCGAACCAGGCCGCCAGCATGCGGTCCTGGGTCAGCACTTCCGCATCGTATTCCGCCAGCGCATAATCGCGGACCAGGCGGGTGCGCAGCGCGTCGGGCAGCTCCGGCAGCGACCGGCGGATGGTGTCGATCTCCTCGTCGGTGAATTTCACCACCATCAGGTCGGGGTCGGGGAAATAACGGTAATCGTGGGCCTGTTCCTTGGTGCGCATCAGATAGGTTTCGCCGTGGTCGTCGTTCCAGCCGCGGGTTTCCTGCCGGAGGGGGCGGCCGGCGTCGAGTTCCTGCGCCTGACGCCAGATTTCGTATTCCAGGGCCCGGTGCACGGCGCGGAAACTGTTCAGGTTCTTGATTTCGATTTTGGTGCCGAACGTGTCGGAGCCTGCCGGGCGCAGCGAGATGTTGACATCGCAGCGCATCTGGCCTTTTTCCATGTCGCAGTCGCTGATGTCGCCGTACTGCATGATTTCCTTGAGCGCGGTCAAATAGGCGTAGGCCTCGTCCGGGGTATGCATGTCGGGATCGCTGACGGTCTCCATCAGCGGCACGCCGGCGCGGTTGTAATCCACGCCGCTGGCGCCGGCGTAATGGTTGAGTTTGGCGACGTCCTCTTCCAGGTGGATGCGGGTGATGCCGATTTCGCGCACCGGGAGCTCCGCGCCGGAAAATCCTTTGCCGCCGCCGATCCGGACCCGTCCGTGTTCACAGAACGGCATGTCGTACTGCGAAATCTGGTAATTCTTCGGCATGTCGGGATAGAAGTAGCTCTTGCGGTCGAATTTGCTGATCCGGGCGATGGCGCAGCCGGTGAGGAGTCCGGCGCGAACGGTTTTGAGAATCGCCTCGCGGTTGGGGACGGGGAGCACGCCGGGGTAGCCCATGCAGACCGGGCAGACCAGGGTGTTCGGCTCGGCGCCGAACCGGTTGGGGCAGGAGCAGAACATTTTGCTGTTGGTGCGGATCTGGACGTGGACTTCCAGCCCGATGACGGCTTCATATTGCATAAGAGACACTTTACTCCGAAATAGGTGAAACGGTTTGTCATTCGTCGGTAATCTACCACCGGAACCGGGGAAATTCCAGCGTCTCGGCAGGTTCCGTGGCGATTTTGTTGTCCGGGGCGGTGTTCCGGGGGCTTTTTCCCGTGTGAATCTTGATGCAAGGGATTGACAAACGGGAGGAACACCGGTATTTTATAACCTGTTTTTTCGACGGCGCGCCGCACTGCTGGAGCAGAAAGCGGGGTTTTCAGAATTCAGAAAGAGCATGCCGGGATCGTCATGAAACAATTACTTGTCAGCGCGGGGCCGACCCGGGAGCGGTTTGACGCCGTCCGGTTCTGGAGCAATCGGTCCACCGGCCGGATGGGGTACGCACTGGCCGCCGCCGCCCGGGACGCGGGATATCAGGTGACGCTGGTCTCCGGGCCGGTGTCGCTGGAACCGCCGGCGGGCGTGGAATGCATTTGCGTGGAATCCGCCGCCGAAATGGCCGCGGCCATCAAAAGTCGCGCTCCGGAAATGGATGTGATCATCATGGCGGCCGCCGTGGCCGATTACCGTCCGGCGCAGACGCTGTCCGGAAAGATGAAGAAACTTCCCGGCCGCCTGGTGCTGGAATTGGAGCGGACCGAGGATATTCTGGCCGCTCTGGGCGCGGCGAAGAAGCCGGGTCAGGTGCTGGTCGGGTTCGCCGCCGAGACCGACGATCTGCTGGCCAATGCCGGAGAAAAACTCCGGCGCAAGAATCTGGACTGGATCGTCGCCAACGACATCGGACGTTCCGACCGGGGATTCGGTTCGCCGGACAACGCCGTGGTCATGCTGGGGCGCGGCGGCGAGCGCTTTGATTTTGAGCTGGCGCCCAAGCCGGAGATCGCCCGCCGCATTCTGGCGGTGTTGGCCGGTCCGGCTCAGTCGCGGTAAGGCGCCTCGCCGTAGCGGGGCAGCTCTTCAGGCAGGAGGAAGCCACCGCCGGAACGGAGTTTGCCGCCGCGTTCGATGAACTCGGCCACCTTGCGCTGCATGCTGGTGCGGCGCGGAGCGCCGGCGATGCCGTTGCGCAAGCCGTCCTCTCCGAAAATCCGCCATAAAGCATCCGCGCCGCCTTCCGCGATCGGGAAAAGATAATACTGACGCATGAACGCCAGAATCCGGGAATTCGGCTTGAGCAGAAATTCATATTGCGGATCCAGCATCCACGACAGACAGCTGAAGCCGCGGATTTTGTCTTCCGGCCGGTACCCGCGGAAAAACGCCAGCGCCCGGGTCATCGATTCCCGACAGTCGTCCAATGTCAGCGCGTCTCCCTCCGGAATGTGCGTGTCCAGGGTCAGGTCGCCGTCCCGGAAGACGCAGAGATAATCCGCGGCGGGCAGCGTGGTGATTTCCCGTTCCGCGTGTCCGGTCGGGGTGATGAAGTGCCCGGCGATGCGGTCCGGCGTGACCGTGAATTCGGCGGTCCAGGCCACCGGATCGAATTCTCCGTCGACGCCGTCTACGAACCCCGCCCGGTTGAATCGGCACCCCGCCGCGGCGAACGCCAGCACCTTGCCGCTGTGGCGGTGCCGGTAGACCTGCAGGCCGGCGTGCAGCGGACACAGCCGGTACTGCATGCGGCCGATGGTCAGGGGATCCGCATTCAACACGCCGCACAGCCAGCCGAGGGCCCGGCGGGAAACGCCGGTCATACCGCGGTTTTTCCGGAAATGGCGGATCCAGATCCGGCAGTCGTCGATGGCACCGGCGACGGTTTCCGGGGGCAACTGCGCCGCGGCGAAACCCCGGCGGCAGGAGTCAAAACCGGAAAGCGCCAGTAATCCAAAGAAAGCGTAAAGTTCCGCCTCGTTCAAAATACCGATCTTTTCGGGGAGGACGGCAAGATCCGGGACGCGTAGCGTGCCGTCGAAAAAGCGCAGCGAAAGCCAGTTAAAATACGCACACAGATCCGGTTGTGCCGCCAAGCGTCGCGCCGCTTGTTCGAGACTGGCGGTCTCTTCCTCGGAAAGTCCGGCATTCCGGGCCTCTTCCGCCAGTTTGGCCGGGTTGAGGCGCGGCGGCGCGGCCGGATCCGCGTCAATGGTGGGAAAGGGACGGATGCGGAGCTTCTCCGCAAGGTCGAACAGTTGAGCCATGGCTTCCTCCTTGCCGGCGTGGTCCGGAAACGGTACCGCCGCCGGATTGCTTGTCCATTCTATCTCTTATCGGGATTTCCGTTCCGTTTCGATTGAGTCCGCCTTCGTTTCGCCGGCGGTGGCGAGAAACGCCCGCAGCAACCCCGCTCCGGTCTGGCGCAACAGTTCCGGTGTGATGGTGGTGTCGCCGAAATTGGCATAGCTTACCTCCAGCGTGAAGGCCAGTTCGCATTCCGGGCGGTTCTTGAAATAGTGTCCCAGGGAAATCAATTCACCGTATCCGACATTCCAGCCGGAGCCGAAAGGTACCAGATTGTCCATCGTGAAGTGGGTTTCGGCCGGCAGCTCCCGGACCATGGCGCGCATCAAACGCTGCTGGCGCTTCTGCGCCTCAGGCGGAGCGGGCTGGACGCAGAAGAGCGCCTCGTTCAAGCCGCCGTTCAGCCACGGCGCGTGCAGGTCGATGACGTAACGGAAATGTTCCCGTTCCGCCAGCTGCTGAATGGCGGCGCATTCGGGATAGACGGGGTGTGCGATATAGTCGCGGTTGTGGTCATGCGGGGCACGGTTCTTGCCCTGATCGCCGTTTTCAACGCCGTCCTTGTCCACGAACGGCACGGCGCAGAGGGCGACCCGCCGCCGGAAGTCGCGTCCGGCTTCGTCCCCGGCCAGCGCGGCGGCGAGGAAGCCTTCCAGCACATACGAGGCGGAGCTTTCGCAGGCATGGTGGCGGCAGCAGAGCAGCAGGGGGGTCCGTTCCGGCGCGGCGGCACCGATCCGGACGAGTTCGACCGCCCGCCCCTGCCGGCTCCGACACAGCACCTCTTCCCGGAAATCGGGGTTGTTTCGATGGCGTGCGGCGAAAAATTCCCAGTCCTGTTGCAGATAGGGCAGGGCGAAAGCAAAACGCACGGTCTCACCCGCCCGGAAATGGTAATGGAACTGGTCCGGTCCTTCCGGCGCGGTACAGACGGTTTCCGGCCGATATCGCCAGTGCTCCCCGCCGTCTTCACTGACCGCGGGACCGCGGGTGCCCAGCGACTGCCGGTCGGCGAATCGGAACGTGACGTCGGCGTCTTCCGGAGAGTGCGCTTCGAAATGCCAGTAGAACCAGTCGGTGGTGGTGTCGCGCAGATCCGGCCGTATCCGGACTTCGTTCGGTGCGACCCGGTCAACGCGGAGATTGCCGCCGGGAAAATCGGTACGGATTTTGATCGTCATAACGAAACCCTCCGGGGATTGTTCTGCTTAAAAATCAAAAAACATCTGGCCTGACGGTTCTGGTTCCTCCCGTCCCGCCGCCGGATCTGCTCCGATTTCCCGCAGCCAGTCGGAGAGGGCGACGATCCGGATGCCGAGGCGGGTTCCCTTGAGGAGCTTGCCGCTTTTTTCCGCGGGATCGGCGGCGACCAGGAGCGACAGGGCGGCGGTGACGTCGTCGGTCGGTCGGTAACCGGCCTTCTCGGCCAGCTGCTGGTAGAAGGAGCGTTTCTCCGGCATCTTGCCGGTAAAGCAGATCGTGGGGCCGGTCGCCGCTCCCGCCGTTGCTTTCACCCGGACCTCCCGCAGCAGTTCGTCCAGAAAATCCGATTGTTCCGCCAGCGCGGCATAGAGCGCCGCCGCCCGTTCCGGGCCGATGCCGCGCACCTGCGCCCACTCTTCCTCGGAAAAGGCGCGGATTTCCGCCAGCGTGTGCGCGGAGAGAATTTCCCGGGCCATGTTCAGGCCGACATGGGGAATGTTCAACGCGGCCAGCAGCTGATAGTCGTTCACTTCCCGGGCTGCCTGAATGGCGGCGAGCAGGTTGTCGGCGGACTTCTCCGCAAAATTACCGAGCCGGAAGAGGTCCTGCCGGGTCAGGGCGAACAGATCATGGAGGGTCCGGACATGCAGAATCCGCATCATCCGGCGGAGGTTTGGTTCGCCCAGATGGTCGATACCGATGCTGCGGACCGCGGCGAGGAGCAGCCGCAGCCGGGTTTCAAAGCAGTCGGAATTGGGGCAGCAAAGCTCGGGGCCGCGGCGGATCAGGGGGGTGCGGCATTCGGGGCATTCGGTGATGAGCAGGCAGCGGCGTGCCGGGCCCGGGGCGGCGGCGACGATTTTGGGAATGACGTCGCCGGCGCGTTCGACGGTGATCCGGTCGGACTGCTGAATGTCGAGCCGGATGACGTTATGCAAATTATGCAGGGTGGCCCGTTGAATGGTGGTGCCGCCGATTTCCACCGGTTCGATGCGGGCGATGGGGGTCAGGCAGCCTTTGCCGAAGCTCCATTCGATGTCGAGCAACCGGCTTTCGCGGCGGATGTTGGAAAATTTAAACGCGATTTCACCGCGTGGATGGTGGGCGGTATTGCCGATGGATTTGCGGTACGGTTCGTCGGCGATTTTAACGACTACGCCGTCAAGCGGGTAGGGCAGTTCCTCCATTTCCTCGAGCAGGGCCGGCCATTCTGCGGCGAGGTTCCGGAATTCCACCGGGCGGGAAATCAGATTATAATCGATCAGCGACAGCCGGGCGTGGCGGAGTTTCATGCCGTATTCGACATACCGGATGTCGCGTTCGTCATTGAGCCGCATCAGGGCAGCGAGGACATTGCGGGAGTTCTTGTAAAGTTCGCCGGTTTTGCGACGAATGCTTTCCCGCAACAGCTCGAAGCGGTCGTTGCGAACGACGATTTCACCCAGTACCGGGCGGTCGACCGGGCCGGTGTAACCGGAAGTTTCCAGTTCGATAAAGGGCAGTTTGTCGGAAATGTTTTCGCCCTGTGCGCCGTCGCCGCGGGTGGAGAGGATGCTGCCGTCGAAGCGGGCGGAAATGCCGTCATATTTCGGCTCGACCAGCAGGAGTTCCCCGGGCGAACGGCAGTATTTCTGCGCCCACTCAACGACTTCCTCCAGCGAATACGCTTTGTCCAGCGAAAGCATCGGTTCGGGATGACGGACTTTGCCGAGGGTGGCGACTTCCGGAGCGTTGACCGCTTCCAGCAGCGGGTGATCGGGTTCCAGACGCTCCAGCGCGCGGAGGAGTTCGTCGTACCGGTAATCGGGGATTTCGGGTTCGCCGAGTTCCCAGTAGCGGCGGTTGTGATAACGGATCAGCTCCGCGAGTTCGGGAGCGGTCAATCGTTCGGTATTGAAGTTGATGGTATCCATAATGCTCCGGAATATACTTCCGGGAATTGAAAAAATCAAGGAATGTGCTATTTTATCAGGATTTACTGCCGGTTCTCCGGATGGAAACCGGCGGAACGGATACAGAACGAACGCAGAGCTGAGTTGAGGAAAACACAATGTCAAACGGATTTCATGTGGCAGTGGCCGGGGCCACCGGCGCGGTGGGCGTCGAAATGGTCAAGACTCTCGAAAAGCGCAATTTTCCGGTCAGAAGCCTGAAACTTCTCGCTTCCGCCCGTTCCGCTGGAAAAACCATGCGCTTCAAGGGCGAAGATGTGGTGATTGAAGAACTGACCGCCGATTCCTTCAAGGGCGTGGACGTGGCGTTGTTCAGTGCGGGGTCGGACATTTCCCGGGCATTCCGTCAGGCGGTGACGGACGCGGGCGCACTGATGATTGACAACTCCAGTGCCTTCCGGATGGAGGACGACGTGCCGCTGGTGGTGCCCGAAGTCAATCCCGAGGACGCGTTTCAGCATCACGGGGTCATCGCCAATCCGAACTGCACGACCATCATTATGCTGGTGGCGGTGGCGCCGCTGCACCGGGCCAAGAAGCTGGTGCGGCTGGTGGCGGCGACCTATCAGGCGGCCAGCGGCGCCGGTGCACGGGGCATGGCGGAGCTGGAGGAACAGACCCGGCAGCTGTTGAACGGTCAGCCGGTGCAGCCGAAGGCGTTTGCGCATCGTCTGGGCTTCAATCTGATTCCGCATATTGACGTTTTCAACGAGAACGGTTACACCAAGGAAGAGCTCAAGATGCTGAATGAAAGCCGCAAGATGCTGCACGAGCCGTCGCTGCGGGTTTCCTGCACGAGCGTGCGTGTGCCGATTCTGCGGGCGCATTCGGAAGCGCTGAATCTGGAATTCGCCGAGGAGATCACTCCGGCGGAAGCACGGACGATTCTGTCCAAGGCGCCCGGGGTCAAGCTGGTGGATGATCCGCAGGCCAACCGTTATCCCATGCCGATGGACGCCACTGAGCAGTATGACGTGCTGGTGGGGCGGATCCGGCAGGACATTTCGCGGAACGACAAGCGCGGACTGGATATTTTCGTCAGCGGCGACCAGGTGCTCAAGGGGGCGGCGTTGAACGCGGTGCAGATTGCGGAGTTGTTTCTGGATCGGAAAAATGGCTGAGCACCACCATCGCTTCTGAAACGCCAACAGAAAGAGCGTTCTCCCCGGCATGCATCCCGTGTGCCGGGGATTTTTTTGTCCGGGTCTTTCCCCCCGGGAAAGAAATTGAGGAAAACGGCTGAGGAAAGATCTTGACTCAACCGGAAACTGCGTTACATTAAAAACGGCTAGGTAACGAAAAACCTGTATTTTTCAAATACATTCAGGGTCAAAGGGGGATTGGCAATGAATTTTCTGCATGGTGCTGATTTTTACTGGCTGTTGATTCTGATTCCCGGCGCATTGATTCTATTGACCATGGCGGGGGCGCGGCGGCGACGGTTGCTGCGGCTGGTCCTGGGAACACGTGCGGAAGATCCGGACGCAGTGGGATTGTCACGCGGGCGGCGGGCGGTGCGTTTTGTGCTGCTGCTGTTGGCGGCGGTGCTGCTGCTGACGGCTGCGGCGCGGCCCTGGTGGGGAACGCGCCCGGTGCCGTATTCGGCGACGGGGCGGGACGTGCTGGTCCTGTTCGATGTGTCCAAAAGCATGCTGGCGACCGACGTCGCACCTTCGCGCTTGAAACACGCGCAATATCTGCTCAAGGAACTGGTGAACGCCAATCGCGGCGATCGGTTCGGACTGGTGGCGTTTGCCGGCACTTCTTTTCTGGAATGCCCGCTGACGACGGACCGTACCAGTTTCATGCAGTACGTGGACGAACTCAGTCCGGAAAGCATTCCGGTGGGAGGGACGAATATCGAACGGGCTTTGCGGACCGCGGAAGAGGCTTTTCAGGCGGCGGAGGGGAATTTCCGGGCGATTCTGCTGATCACCGACGGGGATGAACTGTCCGGGGAGAGCCGCCGGGCGGTGGAGGGGCTGCGGGCGAAACATATTCCGCTTTTTATCCTCGGTCTGGGGGACCCGGACGTACCCGCGCTGGTGCCGGAGCCAGACGGCAGCTTCAAGCGGGACGCGCAGGGAGAATTGGTCAAAACCAGACTGGCGGAAAACGCTTTGCGGGAACTGGCGCTTTCGACCGGCGGGGTGTACGTGCGCAGCACGGCGCTGGATTCCGGACTGGGCGAAATCGAGCGGCGCATCCAGGCATTGGTCCCGGCGAATGTGGGCAGTGGGGTCCGCAGCGTGCCGATCGAACGCTTCCCGTATTTTCTGATTGCCGCGGCGGTGCTGCTGCTGGGGTATTTTCTGTTGAACGATCGCCGTTCGGTGGCGGTGCTGATTCTGCTGGGACTGACCGTATTCCCGGCACTGGGCGAACCACTGCCGCCCAATGAAAAACAGAAGGCGGCGGAAGACAGTCCGGCGGTGCCGGATGAGGCGGCGGAACCGGAGACGGCGGATCCGGTGCAATTGTATAATCAGGCGCTGACATGGCAGCAGGAAGGCCGGGAGGAAGCATCTTCGTTGTATGAAAAAGCCATCCGGAAGGCCGGAGAGAACACTGCGGTGGGAGCCCGGAGTTTTTTCAATCTCGGAGTGGGGCGGCACCGGGGAGCCCGGGAGTTGCTGGGCAAAGCCCGCCAGACGTTGCAGTCCCAGCAGCTTGATGCGGCCGCTCGGGAGCTGGAGAATGCCAGGCAGGAGCTGGATGGTGCTTCGGAACTTTACGCACAGGCTTTGACCCTGCCTGACGCGGCACGAAACGCGGTCAATCCCGGTGCCAATTTACAGAAGTTGAACGAAGATCGGGAAATGGTGGAGACGCTGCTGAAGAAGATCGAAGAGTTGAAAAAGCAACAGCAACAGGCGCAGCAGCAGACCCGGCAGGCCAGGGAGCAAAATCAGCAGGATCAGCAGAAGCAGGGTCAGCAGGATCAGCAAAACCAGCAAAACCAGCAGGACCAGCAGGGCCAGCAGGACCAGCAAAACCAGCAGGGTCAGCAGGACCAGCAAAACCAGCAGGGTCAGCAGGATCAGCAAAACCAGCAGGGCCAGCAAAACCAAGCCGGGTCTGCTGCGGAACAGATGGAACAGGCGCGCCAGGCGACGGAAGAATTGCAGCGGCAAGCGGAAGATCTGCAGCAGCAGCAGTTGAGTGAGGCGGCGCGCCGGGCGGCTGAAGATATTCGGAAGGCGGAAGATGCGAAACAGCGGAATCGCCCGGAAGAAGCGGATCGACACTTGCAGAATGCATTGAAGAATCTCGGCTCCGACTCGAATCAGGACCGTCAGAACGATCAGCAGCAGGCGGGCGAGCAGGACCGGCAGCAATCCGGGCAGGATCAGAAAGCCGGTGAACAGGAACAGGAGCAGCAGGAGCGCGACAAAGAGGGCGGTCAGGAGCAGGACAAAGGAAACGAACCCCTGCCGGAACCCGGCAAGTCCGGCGGCGAGCCGCGCCGGGGAGAACCCGGAAAACTGGATAAGGAATCCGCGGAAAAAATGCTGGAAATCATGGCGGACCAGGAAAAGGATCTGCGCGAGGCGATCAAGCGCAACTCCGGCGCCGGACGAATCAGGGTGGAAAAGGATTGGTGATGAATATGATGTGGAAGTCATTTTTTGCGGTTGCTGCCGCAATCTGTTCGGTGATATTAGCCGCAGCGGATGTGGAGGTGCGCCTGAGCGCGGACGCCATTGCCGCGGGAGAAGTGGTGGAATTGCAGTTGACGTCGTCCGCCGGTGTGCCGCAACTGGTGGAATATCCGGCACTTGAAGGCGGCCGCTGGCTGCGGAACCGGACCAACCAGAGTCAATCTACACAGATCATCAATGGTCAGAGGAGTTCCCGGTATACGGTGAGTTATGCCATTCTGGCGGAGAAGGAGGGGACGCTGACCATTCCGTCGCTCAAGGTGATGATGGACGGGCGGACGGAGAATACCGCGCCATTGAGCGTCCGGGTGGTGGCTGCCGACGAAAGGGCCGTGACGACGAATTCTGCAAGGGGGCAGTCGGTACCGTTGCGGGAAGTGCTGTTCGGGAAGATCGTGATTCCGGGCAATCGCACGACCTATTATCTGGGCGAGGAAGTGCCGGCGGAACTGCAGTTGTTTTTCCGTCAGGATGTGCCGTTGCGGGGGCTTTCCAATCCGGAGCTGACCATGCCGCACGTGGTATTGTCCGCGGAGAACGGGGGATGGCCGGAGAACGAACCGCCCCGGCAGACCATCATTGACGGGAAACGCTTCGGGGTGATCAGCCGGCCGTTTCATTTCCGTTCGCTGGCGCCGGGAGTGGTGCGGCCGGGGGCCTCCGGCGTGGCGGTGGTGGCGGAGCGGCGGCGTTCGATGATGGACGACGATCCATTCGGAGCGTTTTTCAGCATGATGGACCGGGGCGCGACCCGGCAATATCCGGTTTCCTACGAGTGTGATCAGGAAATTACCTTCCGGGCGTTGCCCCAGCCGCCCGCGGGCAGCGTGTCGTTGGGGCTGGTGGGAAAATGGCAGGTGGATTTTTCGCTGGACGCCCCGGAAAAGATCAAGGCCGGCGAAGTGATTTCATTGTATGCCCGGATTACGGGACAGGGGACATTGGAGACGCTGACCGCGCCGAAGCTGGAAATTCCCGGTTTCCGGGTATATCCGCCGGAGGTGAAATCGCTGCGTGGCGGTGGCCGCGCGATTGTCTGGACGATGATTCCATTGCGCGCCGGGACCGTGGAGCTGAAGACGGACCTGGCCTATTTCAACACGGAAAGCGGCCAATACGAAGTGGCCTCTTTTAACCGTCCTCTGACGGTTCTGCCGTCGGATCGGCCGCTGGATTCGGTGGTGTCGGCGCAGACGGATAAGAAAGACGCCGAAACCGCCGCGCCGTCGGCGCCGGAATTGCCGCAGCAATCCGGATTGCTTTACGTCAAGAAGTTTGACGAAGGCGGCAGCGGGCGTCTCATGGGGAATGGATTCTGGTTCTGGCTGTTGCTGCTGCTGATCGGCGGGCCGGTGTTTTGGGGAGTGGCGGAAGGGATCGGACGGCATCGTCGCCGGGTTTGCGGGGATGAGCAGCACCGCCGCCGGTCCGCCGCCCGGCGCATGCTCAAAACGGTATTGAAACAGCTCGGCCGGGCGCGGACTCCGGCGGAACTGAGCGAAACGGTGCATTCCGCCGTGGTACCGATGCTCAATGATTATTTCGGCTATCCTCCGGGGTTGACGGCGGTGGAGCTGGCCGGACGGGTGGAGGATGCTGAACTTGCGGAAGTGTTGCGCCGTCTGGCCGATGGCGCTTATCTGCCGGGCGCGGAAACATCCGGGGAACTCTGCCGGGAGCGGTTGCAGAAGGCATTGAAACGCATCATGGTATGGGTGCTGCTGCTGGGCGGAATGTGGTTGGGGGTGCCGGCGTCGGCGTCCGAAGCGGCGACCGTCAACCCGGACGAGGCCTTCCGGCGCGGCACGGAGGCGTATGACGCCGGAAATTTCGAACAGGCCGCGAAGGAATATCGAAGCGCCTATGATCCGGAACACCCGAACCCGGCGTTGTTGTACAATCTCGGGTGTGTGGCCTTCATGCAGCAGGATTATCCGCGGGCGACGCGGCTTTTCGAAGCGGCCCGGCGACTGGATCCGACGGATTCCGCCGCGTTGGAGAACTTGAATCTGAGCCGCCGGAAACTGGGGTTGCCGGAAGTTGGCCGGGTCACTTCGCCGGCGGAATTGCTGACTTATTCGCGCGATCAGCTCCGGCCGGAATGGTGGCTGCTGCTGGGGGCGGCGGCGTGGTTTGTGCTGTTTGTCGTGCTGGCTTTCCGGCGGATTTGCGGGGTGTACGCCACCCGGATCACGGCAGGGGTGCTGTTTGCGGTGATGCTTTTTTGTACGATTGCGTTTGTTTCGCAGTGGAACGGACCTTATCATGAAAGCCGCGCAGTGGTGATGCTGGGCGGCGCGCCGTTGCGTTCTCTGCCCACGGCGTCCGGACGCCTGGAGGGGACGGTTCCCGCCGGACACGAGGTGCAGGTTTTGGAAGAGCGCAAGGATTACACGTTGATCCGTTACGGCAAACAGGAGGGCTGGACGCCTTCGACGGCGGTCCGCCGCATTCTGGATTAGCGGGGGAAATCCGGTTCGTAGGAAGTGCGGATGCGGGAAAACGGTTTATCGTTTTCCCGCTTTTTTCAAGGCTGCCGAGAGGGCATTGTCGCCATCGTCGCCGGAGGTGGAGGAGGGCGGCGGGGCGACGGTCGGCGCGGACTGCCTGGACGGCGACGTGAGGGGCGGACCGGATTCGGGGCGGTCAGGCGCCGGCGCTGCTGCGGCGTCAGTTCCCGATGGTGTGGGAGCGGCCGGGGCGGCTTTCCGGAACATACGGTGGAGCGGGAGTCGGAGCCGTTCAATCCAGAGGAAACGCCGTTCCGCGACCTCCAGCAGCAGCGTGGCGATGGCGAGACACGTCAGGAGCGGCGCAAGCGGGAAATCCTGCGTTCTGCGCGGCAGTGATTCCCATAATCCGTCCGCAACCAGCCGTTCCCGCCCGCCAGTGGCGGCGGCGAGATCGAAGAATTCCTCCGCGCGAACCTCCAGGGCTGCGGGGCGAAATTCCGGCGAATTCGGCAGGGCCGCCGGAGCCAGGGGAATCGGGCGGCGCCCGGGCAGATTCACCGTGGAGAGCGAGACGCCGGTGCGCTGGAGCGGCAACTCCAGTACCAGACGGTCCGGGGAATGGTATTCCATGACGTCTTCGCGGCGCTCCGCCGGACCGTTTTCGGGCAGCAGGACAGTGGTGATTCCGGGTGGAGTATCGAAGGGGTCCCGTTCCCGCTCCGGATCGAGAAAGAGTTCAATTCGATGCGCCCCGCCGGAAAGGGTTTGCGTGATCAGAAACTCCTCACCGGTCTGTTCCGGCGCCGCCATCCAGGCGGCCAGCGCGCCGAGAAGGTGCCCGGCGGCGGGATCCTGCGCGAATTTTCCAGTATATTCGCCGTCCACTTCCGCGGTGAGAACGCTGACCCGGCCGAGACCGGCCTGTCCGATGGCGGCCACCGGGGCGCGGAATTCATCCTCGCTGACCAGAATGACGTCGGCGCCTTCGCGGGCATAACAGACGTTGTACCCGCTGAATTCGGTTCCGTTGCCGAACGTTTCCGCCGCCGGCAGGAGCATGGCTGCGGGCGTGTAACGCATCCGGGTGGGCTGGTCGACGAAGGTGCTCCGGGCCATGACGAACGTATCTTCCGTGAAAATGCGCGGCAGTTCATCCGGGCGGTCGGAGAAATAACAGATGCCGTTTCCCAGCCGGGCGACTTCCTGCAGAAAGGCGGCGTCGCAGTCGCTCGCATTGCCGAGCGCCACTACACTGACGGTGATGCCCGCCGCGGAGGTCCGCTGCAGCAGCGAGCGGAACTCGCCGGGTTCCTCCGCATCCTGCGCATCGGCGAAAAGAATCAGGTGGCGTTTGTCCGCGTCGGAGCGGAGCAGTTCCGCGGTCGCCCGGTGGAGCGCAGTATAAGTGAAAATGCCGCCGCCCATGGATTCGATGGCCAGAATCCGCTGTTCCGCCTGGCTGGAATTGCCCACCTTGCCCCATGGCACGACGACATGCGCGCTGCTGTCGACCGCGATCAGCCCGAATTCGTCCGAGGGGTCCAGGAGGCGCAGCACTTCCACGGCGGCGAGGTTGGCCATGGACATTTTGGTGATGCCGCCGACGTCAGCGCTCATGCTGCCGGAGCGGTCCAGGGCAATCATGACGGCACTGCGGGTTTTACGCAGCTCCCGGCGCTGTTCCAGCGCGACCGGCAGCAGATCGGCGACGGGGGTCCGGTAATAGCCGCCGACGGCGAAGGAGCGGCGGCCGCCGGTCATCATCAGGCCGAGGGAGCCGTTTTTCACGAGTTCCGCGATCCGGGAAAGACCGTCCGGACCGATACGGGATGCGGGGACGTTTTCCAGGACAATGCCGGAATATCCGGCGAGGCGTTCCGCCGTGACTTCCCCGGGGGAGGGAGCGCGGGCGACCACCGGCAATCCCGAGGCGCGCAGCAGGCGCTCGAAATGTCCGGTCGTCGAATCCGTCAGGAGCAGGAGCGGTTTGTGCCCGGCGATTTCGATCAGGCGGCGGGCGTGGTTGTTTTCGTGAAAATCGTCCCGCCCTTCGAATTGCAGTTCCAGCCTGTATTCGACCACGCCGAGGACGGTGGCGCGGTCGCGCCAGATGAAGACATTGATGCCCGGCCGGAGCGTCAGCGGCACTTCCCGACCGCCGGAGCCGGCGCGGTGGATGCGACAGACCGCCCGGCGGGCGTCCGGGGAGTAAACGCGCAATTGCAGCGGATAATATTCCCCCGGAGCGGCGCGGAAAGGGGCCTGAAGGTCGAGAATGCCGGGATCGCCGCCGGTGTCGGTTTCCGGTTTGCGCCAGTCGACCGGGATGCCGCGGGCGGCGGCGGCGGCGAGGAGCGGCGCGGGATTTTCGAGATTCCAGCGGCCGTCGGTGAGGAGCATGATCCGGGCGGGGGTATTTTCCGGCAACAGCTGAAGGGCGGTTCGGAGCGCTGCAGCGGGATTGGTGGTGTCAGCATCGATGCCCGATCTCTGTGCGGGATCGCCGCCGGGGGAGTCGGGATGCCGGGTGACGACCGCGTTGTTGCCGAAACGGATGACCGCCAGTCGGGAATCCGGCGGACGGATTTTCTCCAGTTCCCGGAGAAACGCGGCGGCGGAACTCGCGGAACCGGCGGGCATGGAGCGGCTGTCATCGACCAGTACCGCCAGAATGCCCGCCCGGTCGCCATACCGGACCAGCGGTTCGGACAAAGCTGCGATCAGCAGCACATAAAGCAGGCTGCGCAGAATGCGGAGCCATTTCCCGGTGGGAGGCCGGCGGTAAAACAGCACGACCAGCGGCAGCGCCAACAGCCAGGCGGCGGGCCAGGTGAAGTGAATCATGGGGCTCCCTCCTGTCGTTTGCCGATGAGGACCTGATGCAGCGCCAGCACCAGGAGGGCGGCGAGCAGCAGCAGGGGGGACCAGCTGTGGACGGCATGGCGGTCGCGGTTGGCCGGCGGCGTTCCATTCCGGAGGAAGGGGGCGCACCGGCGCAGGTCGGACTCCGCGGGATTGCCGGGAGAGACGGCGATTTCCTCCTGGAAATTTTCCGCTTCGATCCGGCTGATGCCGGGGGGTGGGGCGGGGAATGCCGATCGTCCGTTCCGGGCCGGAAGGATTTCTTCTGTGCCGTCAGGGCGGATCAGGCGCAGAGAATCGGTTTTGAGGGAAGGCAGGCGGAGCCGGACCAGATCGCCGCTGCGCAGATTGCGGGTTTCCACTCCGGGGCGTTCGGCGCGGAGCAGCGTGGCAAGATTCCAGAACAGAGCCGGCCACAGCGGGCGGCGGGCGAGATTGGAGGATTCCGGCTGAAGATTCAGATGGAAATCCCATTTCCCGTCCAGCCGCCGCAGCGCGGTCAGGACCGGGTCGGCGCCGCGGCTGATCAGCGTTTCACCGGGAAGCCGCAGATCCGGAACGGCCGTCCAGTGGAGTTCGTCCGGCGACAGTCCCCGGGTCAGGGCATGGTCCGGGGAAAGAATGATCGGTTCATCGGTCAGCGTGGGGCGGGAGCGTCCCGGAACGGGCTGATGCCAGATCAGCCGGTGCGCGTCGGAGGGCTGGCCGGGGGGCAGCACTTCCAGTTCCGCCGTCAGCGCCTGCCGGAATCCAGTCGCGGCGGTCAGGACCGCTTCAAGGTCCCGGCGGGCGGCATCGGAGAGGCCGGACTGAATCCGGACCAGGACCGGGGAATGATCTTCCGGCAGCAGCATGCGTTCATTGTCGAAATCCAGCGCGTCCGCTTCACTGGAGAGGCGGAGCTGCAAACGGTTCTTTTCCTGTTCCGGGGTGAGGCGCAAGACGATCTTGCGGCGTTCTCCGGGGGCAAGCGTCAGGGTATGTTCCGCGTTGCCCGGCGTCAGGGTCAGGCGGGCCGGCATGGGGACGGCGGCGCAGTTCACCACCTCCGTCAGCAGACGTCCTTCGCCCCGACGGGCATTGACGATGGCGAGATTCGGCCGGGATTGGCCGGCGGAGATCCAACCGATTTCTTCAACGTTTCGGAGGCTTTCCGGCGGCGGGGCATCGGTTACCACGAGAATTTCCGCATCGGGTACGGTGCGGCGGACCAGCGCGAGCGCCGCCGTAAGGTCCGCGGCATCCTCCGTCGCGGTCCAGGCGCGCTCGAAATCAAAACGGTTCCGGTCGTCCGCCAGCAGCCGCGGCGCGCGTCCGGCGGCAAACCAGAAAATGCGGCGTCCGGGCAGTTTCTCCAGACGGCGGCGCAGCTCCGGCAGCGCCAGTGTGCGGAACGTTTCCCCGTTGCCGGCGGCGGCGCGCATGGAAAAGGAATTGTCGAGAATCACCGCCAGCGGCGGATATTCCTCCCGGGTCGTAAAAAACGGTCCGGCCGCCGCCGCCGCCAGCAGCGCCAGCGCCAGCGCCTCCAGGTAAAATTCCGGTGGAAACCGCCGGAAATGCCGCCGGGCGCCGCTGCGCGGCGGCGCTTCCGGACGATCCCAGAGAAAGAGCGTCGCCGTCCGCTGCTGCCGGGCGTGGCGCTGGAAAAGATACAACAGGACCAGCAACAGCAACGCCGTCAGGGCGAATAGATTCCATGGATCGGTCCAGCCGGTGAGCGTCATTGGAGCACCCCCGTCTGAAAGAGCCGGGCGACACTCCAGTCCGGCACCAGTTCTCCCGCCTGAAAACTCAGCAGCAGAGCACCATGTTCCGCGGCGGCGCGCCGCCACGCTTCCTGATGGCGCGCGGCGCGTTCCCGGAATCGTTGCCGCATGGCGTCGTCGATGGGCAGTTCCCGGACTTCTCCGGTCTCAGCGTCCTCCAGCATGACATAGCCGTTCGGGACGGGTTCCAGTTCGCCATCGGCCAGAATCTGAATCAGTACCGTCTGTTTTGCTCCGGCGGAGAAGCCGCCGAGAAAACTTTGTGGATCCTCCGGCCAGAGCAGATCGCTGATCAAAATCCGCAATCCCCGCCGCTGAAGCATTCCGGCGTACCGGGCCAGACCGTCGCCCGGATTGGCGGGCGCGTCGAATTCCGGGGAAAGCCACTCCGACGGTGCTTCCGGTTGCGGTTCTTTCCGCCAGACGTCGGCGGCATGGTGGAGCGCGAGCGAAAAGCCCGCGTTGAGCGCCGCCCGGGCCAGCAGTGCGGCCAGGCCGAACGCCGCCGCGCTTTTCTCCGGCGTGACCGCCATGGAGCGGGAGTGATCCAGCAGCAGATCGCATCGGGGATCGACTTCTTCAGAAAATTCCTTGACCATCAGCAGTTCCCGGCGTCCGAAAACATTCCAGTCCAGCCGCCGCAGATCGTCGCCGGGACGGTATTCACGGTATTCGGAAAATTCCAGCGCATTCCCCGCGCGACGCCCGAGGCGACGCCCGTTGAACCCGATGGTCCGGGGGCTGGCCAGACGGGCGTCGGCGGCCCGGGCAAGAACGGTTTGCAGGGTGCGCTTGAAGAGATCGTTCATGCGACCTGTCCTTCCGTGACGGAGACCCGGCACCGGGCTTCACGGAGCAAGGATATGAACAGCGTGATCACGCCCAGGATGATCCATAGCCAGCATGGCGGTCCGACGGCGACCGCCAGTTCGTCCATACGCAGCGGCAGCAGCGTAATGGTCAGCAGCGGAAGCACCACACCGGCCACCAGCAGGAGGCCGAACATGAACTGAACGTTTTTTTCTTCCCGCATCCAGCAGCCCGAGCGCGTATTGGTCCGGGACAAAATCAGGCAGGTCAGAGCCGTGGCAAATTCCCAGAGCACCAGCATCGCTGCAAAATGCAGGTTGAGAGATTGCAGAATCAGCCAGGCCGCAACGATGACGGCCAGCGTGGTGAGCAGCCGGCTGCCCGCTCCGGACAGCCGTTGCCGCCATCCCGGTTGCACCGGGCACACCGGCAGCTTCGCGGCATGGCGGCTCAGTCCGGAAATGCCCGCGGCGGCGGCGAAGAGACTCAGACTTAACGGGAGAAATTTTTCGCCCACCCAGTACCGGGAAATGAGTGCGGCCATCAGCAGCATGAGCAGCAAAATCAGACAGCCCGGAAAGAAACGCCGGTTCCACGGCGTGCGGCGCAGGTTCTCAACCAGCTCCAATCCGGTATACGTGGTGGCCAGAAGCAGCATTCCCACAGCTGTTGCCATCGGTGGAAGATAATTCTCCGGATGATGCATTTCTGAACCGAATATCTGGAGGAAAACATTCAGCATCAGCAGGATCCCCGCGGCCGATTCCAGCGGTCGTCGTCCCAGATTGAAAAGAAAAATGAACAACAGCGCCGCCCCCGGGGCAACGATCCAGAAGAGAAGCGGAGTCAACCAGAGGTTGCCGCGCAGTCGGGCAACCAGCACGAACCAGGAGGGGAGGGTGATCAGCAGCATCGGCCAGAAGGCGTCGGCGGCGCTGTACAGAAGTCCCAGGATCGCCTGTCGCGGTTCGATCGGTGCGAAATCCAGCAGGTGCTGCCAGGTCGGAGGAGAGTTTCCCTCCGATCTACCGGCAAAACAGGAGAGGGTCCCTCCCAGACCGATGAATACAACCGTAATCAGCAGAAAAAGCATGACTTGCAGATTGGACTCGTTTAACGTTGTTTCGCGCCCGATCCAGAGATACAGAAGCTGGATTCCCACCAGCAGGACCGTCAGGAAAATACGCAGACGCTGGTGGCGCGTCCGGCACCGGAAATAAAAATAATAGGGATTCAGCCGATCCGGAAGTTCCGTATGATCCCGCATCATTCCTCCTTGTCCATTACCGGACGACGATGTTCGCGGAAGGCGCGGAGCACCTGCGGCACCAGCGCCAGCGCTCCGGGTACGGCGAAGAGATACCCGCTCAGAATGGCCATGTTCAGCGTCTGCGGGGGCAGACTCATTGTGGATTTCGTGGTCAGGAAGGAGGTCAGAAACCAGGGGGACGTGATCAGACCGGAAAACATCTTCGGTTGATTCAACGAGTCAAAGCAGCAGAAGATCGGCAGGCCCCCCAGGATGATGAAGACGATCAGTCCCCACTGGATGCTCGACAATTTCCCGACGAAACGGCGCAGCAGCAGGGCGCATTCCGCATAGAAGAGTATATAGGCGCCGATCGTTCCGGTCAGGGCGCAGACGAAGATCGTTCGATCCGCCGGATGGCGGCTGTGCAGCAGCACCAGCCAGACCGTGGTGAGTCCCAGCACGAGCCAGGTGAGCGCCAGACCGCCGTAACAACCGCTGGAAAAGAGGAAATGCAGCCATCGGCCCGCCCGGCCGGTCGGACAACGCAGCAGGACCCGCGGTCCGGGTTTCTCCCGCTCCAGCAGTGTGATCACCGCCAGCGCCGTTACCAGCAGGAATAAGGCGAGGGCTGCGCTCCCGCAGAACGATGTCGCACTCAGTTTCCCATCCAGGTGCTGGGTGAAAACGAAGGCCAGCATGATTCCCGCGGCCATGCAGAACAAATAGATCCGGACCGGCAGAATCCGGTTCGAATCCGGCGGCGAAATCACCGCCAGCGTCAGCACATAGAATAAACCGGACAGCAGGAGATAGCAGAACAGACCGATGCTCAGAAATGCCCACCCTTTATGTGGAGAAATGCGGAAAAACATCAGCGACCCCATCAGCACATTCTGGATGCAGAAGATCCCGATGACCACCAGTGCGATGCCGCCCATCCAGCGTTTCCCGGAGCTGGCGATCAGCAAAGCGAATTGCGTCAGCACGATCAGCGGCACCGCCAGTTGAAGCACCATCATGCCCACGAGCGGCAGCGAGATCCCGCGCAGAAAATAGGCGATCGTCATAAACGGCAGACAGAGCGCGTAGATGAAGGCCAGCAGGACGATT
>CASDQW010000010.1 GCA_949282965.1 uncultured Lentisphaeria bacterium | reverse complement strand
GCTCAGTACGAAAGCTGGACGATGCCGATTTCGGTGATTCTGTCGGCGGGGACGGCGACGCTTGGCGGTCTGCTGGCATTGTGGTGGCTGCGCATGAGTTTCAACATCTATTGTCAGCTGGGATTGCTGATGCTGGTCGGTTTGACTGCTAAAACCGCGATTCTGATGGTGGAATATGCGAAGCAGGAACGGGATGCCGGGCGGTCGATTTCCGAGGCGGCTCTGAACGGCATGCGGCTCCGGTTCCGGTCGGTAATGATGACAGCACTGTCGTTTGTGATCGGGGTGTTTCCGATGGTATTCGCCACCGGTGCCGGTGCCGGCAGCCGGCAGGCTATCGGGATTACGACATTCTGGGGCATGCTGGTGGCGACCGTTGTCGGGATGATATTCGTTCCCGGTCTTTATGCGGCGTTCCAGCGCATTGCTGAAGGAACCATGCGTCTTTTCGGGAAAGTACCGAAGGAATCGCAGCAGCAGCAGTCGTAAGCTGCTGCCGGTAGATTAGCGCCGTTTTCGACGGCGCCTTCGGAACGGCGCCGCTGATGGGAGAATCCAGAGGACTTCCAGTCAGCCGGCGCCGTTTTGATTGGTTACAGGGAAGTTAGGTCATGAGCGAAGCGATTCTGTTTTTGTTCGGCGGGCTGCCGGGGACCGGCAAAAGCACGGTTGCCGGGGCTCTGGCTGCTGCCACCGGAGCCTGGCATTTGCGTCTTGACACGCTGGAACAGGCACTGATTCGGGTCGGGTTGTGTACCCGGGAGACGCTTCAGGGGAAAGGGTATGAGGTGGCCTGTGCGCTGGCCGGAGAGCAGCTGGCGCGCGCGACTTCCGTGATCGCCGACTGCGTCAATCCGCTGGAACTGACCCGGAACTGGTGGCGCGCAGTCGCTTCGGCAGCGAGTTGTCGGACGCTGGAAGTGGAGTTCATCTGCTCGGATGCGGCCCTTCACCGGGAACGTGCCGAAAGCCGCTTTGTTGATATTCCCGGGCTGAAACTGCCGACCTGGGCGGAGATTCAGGCGCGGGAATACGAACCGTGGACTACGCCGCATCTGGTCTTAGACACGGCCCGGTTGCCGGTGGACGCCGCAGTGGCGCGCATTCTGGACGCGGCGCGATGATCATGAGGGTGGAAGGTTCTTCGCCGGCTGAACGAGAAGAACCTCACATCTCCGGAGACGGAGACACTCAAACCCATGCGACCAGATACCGGAAGAGCGCTTTAAGCGAGAAATCTTCCCGCAGCGAGCAGCGCAGGTGCTGCCGGACGAGTGCCGGTGATCGTTTTTCCTTTTTGGCTTCCCTGGCCAGTTTGCTGTGAAAGGCGGCGAGACGTTTTCTGACCAGCGGGGCATGCGCGGATCGGGCCTCCGGATGGCGGTTCAGAAACTCCTCCACCACCATCAGCAGCAACTTGATTTTTTCATAGTTGGCGTTGGAGAGATTGGTGCCGTGGCGGCGCCGCAGGAACACCGGTTCCGGGATCGCGTGCAGATGGGTTCGAGTCGCCAGTTCCAGGGCGAACTTGTAATCATACCCGACCCGCAGCGTGGCGTCGTATCCTCCGATTGTCCGGAACAGGGCGGTCGGCATCATGGTGGCACAGTTATGCACGATGACGTGCATGATCAGTTCGGGTACGATGTGACCGCTGGGGTACGTTTTCATCTTGTAACGGGTCTGCTGCTGCCGGCCTTCGGCGTCGATGGTGATGTACTGCCCGTAGCTGCAGTCGTCCGGGTGTGCTGCCAGCGGAGCATAGAGGCGTTCCAATGCGTCCGGCAGAAACAGGTCGTCGGAATCGTTGAATACCAGATAACGGCCGGCCGCATGGGCCGCAGCCTGGTTTTTGGCAGCGGCATCGCCGCTGTTTTCCTGATAGATATAGCGGACTTCGGGAAATTCTTCCCGTACCATTTCCGCCGTGCCGTCGGTGGAACCGTCGTCGACGACGATGATTTCAAAATCCCGCAGTGTCTGGCGCAGCAGGGATTGCAACGACTCCCGGAGGTAATCTTTGCGATTATAGGTGGAAACCCCGATGGTGATGAGCGGTGAAGGTTGCGGCGTTCTGCATGATCCCGTTGTGGAGGAGTCTTCGGTCCGGCTGCATTCCGTTATCTCCGGTGTCAAGGTACGGCGTCCTTTCTGGCTGGTCGCGTCGCCGGAATTTCTCCACGGGGCGCGAAGGGTGATAGAATATCAACTGCCACGTTACCGACAGCATCGCTGGTTTGTTCGATAAAATAGCACTTCCGGACGATGATTGCAAGCGGAGAATCAGCAGGGAGGCGCCGGACGGTCCGCCATGTCCGGGAAACTCCGCTCATCCGGAAAACCATGGCGTCCTTTTCGGGGGGAATTCATCCATACAGTTGATTTTGGCCGGGCGCCGTGATATACTATTCGGGCCCCGTGGAACGGGCGGGGCGAGATTGACGCAACAGGGAGGTGCCGGATGATGCGATGGCTGCTGGCGGGAATGGCTGCTCTGATGCAGGGCGGGGTGGTGGCGGAAACGGGCATTGCGCCGTTTCGTTTCGGGGAGTTTGAGGTGATTGCGGTTCAGGACGCGCCTTCGTCGATGCGGCGGGAACTCTTTCCCGCTCTGGAAGAAAAGGAATTTCGCCGCCTGGCCGGAGAAAGGGGCGCAGTGGCGTCCGTCAACGTTTTTCTATTGCGGCGCGACGGAAAAAACATCCTTGTCGATACCGGGAACGGCGGTGCCCGTGGGCATCTGGCCGGTTATCTGGAAAAGCTCGGAATTGCACCGGCGAAGATTGATCTGATCCTGCTCTCGCACATGCACGGAGACCACATCGGCGGCTTGCTGGATGCGCAGGGGAATGCGGTTTTCCCGAAAGCGCTGGTGTATGTTTCCGCCCCGGAACGAGATTACTGGGCGGGTGCCGCCGGCGGCGGTGGCAATTTGGTCCGCAAGGTTTTACAGGCTTATGGCGACCGGATGCGGACTTTCCGCTTCGAGGAAGAGGTGATTCCCGGAATCCGGGCGCTTGACGCCTCCGGACACACGCCGGGGCATACCGTTTTTGCCACCGATTCGATGCTGATTGTCGGCGACCTGCTGCATGCGGCCGCCATTCAGATGCGGTATCCGGAGGTCAGCGCAACCTATGATATGGATCCGGAAAAGGCGGCCCGGGTGCGGCGTCGCTTTCTGGAGCAGGCTGTCGATTCCGCACAACCGGTTGCCGGGATGCATCTGCCGTTTCCCGGTATTGGGCGCGTGATCCGGGATGGGAAGGCGTATTCCTTCGCTCCAGTACAATAAGTTCCCGATGGGCAGCCGCCCGCTCCGCCCAGAGTGGCAGACCGTATACGGTTGCGACGCGACGGCAAGAGAACGACCAAACGCCCCGTCCGGGGGCGTCCGGTCTATGCCGCGACGGTGGTGAGAGCGTTTATCAACGCCGGTCCGCCGTCGCCGGCCATTCTGCTGCATGGTGTCAGCTCAAACTCTCCTGCCGGGAGGGCGGATATGGGGGGCAGTCCGGAATTTCGTCCAGGTGGATCGGCGGCGTGACGCCACGTTCCAGCCGGATCAGAATCCAGGTGCAGAAGCAGACCAGCAAATTGGTCACCACATTACCCAGCGCGAATACGATCGCCCATTTGTCGTTGTCGAATTCCACGGCCACCCACAGCTGGGCGATCCACAGCCCGATGGCCAGAAGGAATTTGGAGGAGATGACGATCATCAGCCCGTGATGGGGGAGTCCGTTGTGCATCGGTTCGCCGCGTTTGGCCCGTCTCATGTCCTGATAGATGCCGCGCGCCAGGAAAATCCAGATCACCAGTGTCAACGCCGACAGGGGGATCACGTAGAAAATGAAATGCAAAAACGCCGTTTCCATTCCGTGCATCCGGAAGAAGAACAGCAAAAACAGCGGCACCAGCAGCGAAATGATCATCAGCGCATCCATCATGCGCAGCGCGATCCGCAGATATTTCGGATGCAGCCCGGTGGTCGGCACCAGCGCCACTTCCTCATAGCCTTTTTCATCCCAGGGGGCGGGCGGATGGAAGCCGTTGTCTCCGCCCATTTTGTTCCAGATGCGGTATCCCCAGACCACGGCCACGCAGTTGATGAACATCATTGCCGTCGACCAGGTGAAGTTGAACCGGTAACAGTAGCCGTCACCGACGAAAATGCGCAGAATGTCCAGATAACCGCCGAAGAGCAGTCCGGCAAGAATGGAGCAGAAACTGCGGATAATCCCCTGTGCCGAACAGAACTGGCCGTAACGGGAGTGCGGGAAAAGCCGCATCAGCATCGGCAGGGAACTCGCGCCGATCAGGGCGTTCATGAAGACGTAGAGCAGATTCGACGCCAGCGACAGCCAGAAGAAATAGGTCCCCGGCAGATCGATGAACAGCCAGATCCAGTTCATGCCCGTACCGATCACCACGAAAATGCAGATATAGGAGTATACCCGCAGCGGATGCCACCGGTCAACGTAAACCGCGGCAAAATACGTCGCCACCATCGACACCACCATGGTGACGGCGTTGAGTTTGCCGATTTCATCCAGCGACATGCCCATTTCCAGCTGGAAGAACATGGAAAATCCCCACGCCGCGCCCGCCATGGCCAGAATTCCGGCGCTGACGAACAAAAACCAGTAGAACCCGTGGCTGAAGGATTCTTTGAAATAAGTTTTGATACCGTAGATACCGCCGTAGGATTTGTTTTTGGCGGCGTCCACCGGCGGGTATTCCCCTTCCTTGACCATCAGGCACATGATGCCGAAGCCGACCAGATAGAGGATGGTCGCACCGAGAAAGATTTCATGCATATGCGTCTGTGCGTACTTGAATGCCAGCCAGTTGTACAGGGCGCCAGCGCCGGTGCCGACAATGCGGAAGGTGCCCGCGAAGCGCCCGAGGTGACTGGGCGGTACGACGTCGTTGAACAGATACGTGAATACTGAGTTGACAAACAGATTGAAAAACTGGAAAATGGTCATGAACAGTCCGATCAGCACGATCGCCACCGTTGCGGGCGCCCAGGAGCTGAGCATCGGCACCACCCTCTGGCACCATTCCGCGATCTCCTTGCTCCAGCCGAGCATGATCAGCGAGATGCACAGAAACGGCATGGTGCTGACGATAAACGGAATGCGCCGGCCCCAGCGGCTGCGGCAGTTGTCGCTTTTGACGCTGACGTAGGGGGCGATGGTCATATTGAGCAGGTTCGGGATGGTGGTCAGAATCATCCCCATGACCCAGTTGGGCGCGCCCAGGTCCCGCAACTTCAGCGGGATCAGGCTTGGCACCACCGCTTCCATGATGGTAAAACAGAAGTCCCCCCAGAGCAACCAGCAGAACAGGGCAATCAGGCCGTTTTTGGTATAAAAGAGAGTTCCGCAGCGAAATTCCTTTTCCTGCTCCTGTTTTGCCGGTGGTTCTGCCGTCATCGATAGGACTCCTTTCCGGGATAATATATTGGTTTCTGAAAGCAACGTTCGGGGATATCAAGTACAGTATTGCCGGGATTGCGGAATGCAAGTGCCGGCGGCGAATTCTTCCGAATATTTGTGGCCCCCGGGCTATACCCGGGAGTTGGGAACCGGCGCGGTCCGGATGTCAAACCAGATAGGGATTGGTTTCCCGTTCCCGGCGCACGGTGGTCGACGCGCCGTGTCCGGGATAGACGCGCGTGTCGTCCGGCAGCGGCAGGATCTGTTCCCGAATGGTCTTCTGCAGGGTGTCCCAGTCGCCTCCCGGGAAATCGGTCCGGCCGATCGACCCGGCGAACAGCGTATCCCCGGAGAACAGAACCCCGTCCGCCGGGAAATAGAAAAGCGATCCCCCCCGGGAATGGCCGGGCGCGGGCAGGATACGCAGTCCCGGGGCCTCGGGCAGGTCGGTTACGGTTTCCGGCAGGTCGCTGGCGGCCGCCATGTATGGTTCCAGCGCATTGTCCGGACTGCGGTACAGCGTTTCGTCCGCGGGATTCAGATACACCGGGACATCCCCCAGCCCCCGGCGGACGGCGCCCAGCGCGGTAATGTGGTCCACGTGGGCGTGAGTCAGGAGGATGGCCGCCCGGGTGAACGGGTACTTCCGGGCCGCGGCGAGGATGGTGTCGGCGTCGGCGCCGGGGTCGATGACATAAAGAAAGGTTTCTTCGGGAAGCCAGGCCAGATAACAGTTGGTGCCCAGCATTCCGACGGGAATCGTCCGGATCTGCAGCATGAAAAGACCTCCTGCGTGTTGATAGGTGCCTGATAAAGATACTGCCATGTGCTGCAAAATAAAGCGAAAAAAACGACTTTTGTTTGAAAAAAAACGGAATCAGGGTTACATTAAAAAACGACAGTGATTGTGGAAATTCGATTAAACAGGGAGAAGGAAAATGGGACAGCAGCACAACAAGGTTATCAAGCGTCGTCGCCGCAAGGCTTATCTGGAGCGTTGCAAGGCGAAGGTCCGCGCTCTGATCGCGAAGAAGAAATAAGCGGATCCATGTTTTCCCGCGTCGCCGCCCCGGAGTCGGAAACGGCTGCGGCTTTCGGTCGACGGGGGAGGCATGTCTCACCGGACGGTTTTTGCGGCCGGTTTTTATAAATTTGGAAGCCGGTGGAATTGATTCTGCCGGTTTCGTTTTTCACGGGAGAAGATCATGCAGTATACCGATTTCGGGCGGACCGGGTGGAAGATTTCGCGGCTGGGATTCGGAGCCATGCGGTTGCCGATTGCGCTGCCGGTCCCGGAAGGGCACAAGGAGCCGGACCTGGAGCCGGCGGTGAGTTTGTTGATCCGGGGGTTTGAGCGGGGCATCAATTATGTGGACACCGCTTACGGATACTGCGACGGTTTCAGCGAAGCGGCCGTGGGGCTGGCGCTGGAGGCGGGGTGGCGGGACCGGGTGATGCTGTCGACCAAGTTGCCGCTCTGGCAGTTCCGGGAGCAGGATGATTTTCAGCGGACGCTGGAGGTGCAGCTGAAGCGGCTGCGGACCGACCATATCGATTTTTACCATTTTCACGCGCTGAACCGGGAACTTTTCGAACAGAAGGTCTGCAAATTCAAGCTGCTGGATGTTGCCGCCCGGCTGCTGGACCAGAAGGTGATCCGGCATCTTTCCTTTTCCTTTCACGATACGCCCGCGGTGATGAAGGAGATCATCGATACGGAAGCGTTCACGTCGGTGCTCTGCCAGTACAACATGCTGGACCAGACGCTGGTCGAAGGGATCGACTATGCGGCGTCGCGCGGTCTCGGCGTGGTGGCCATGGGTCCGGTGGGGGGCGGTCGGCTGGCGTTTCACGAAGGGGTTTTCGAAAAGGTCGCGGACGGGCGGACCACCCCGGAACTGGCGCTCCGTTTCGTGCTGGCCAATCCGCACATTTCCTGTGCGCTGTCCGGCATGGGGACGGAGCAGATGGTCGATGACAATACGGCCATCGCGTCCGATTCCGCGCCGCTGTCCCAGGAGGAACTCCGGGCGATTGACGCACAGCTGGCCCGCTGCGCCGAATTGAAGAAAGTCTACTGCACCGGCTGCGGCTACTGCCAGCCCTGTCCGGCGGGGGTGCGGATTCCGGACTGCCTGACGGCGCTGATTTACCGGAAGGTGTACGGATTCCAGCAGGCGGCGACGAATTACTACAACCAGATCGGCGACAATTTCCACCCCGGGAAAACCGCCTCCGCCTGCACCGGCTGCGGCGCCTGTGAACGGAAATGCCCGCAGAAACTGCCCATCCGCGAACGGTTGGCCGAGGTACGCACGGTCTTCGGCAAGTAAACGGTCGAAAGCGCCCCGCGGGGGAGAAGCCGGGAAGAGAGAGGAGGGGGCCGGGCGGAGGGCGGAGGTCCCTTTTTACCGCTTTCGTGCTTCGGGCGGTCGGGATGGTCGATTCCGGGGGGGGGCTGCCTGATCGGCGGATATTGTGCCAGATTTTCCGCCACCGCCCAGGCGAGGACGCCGCGGAGCAGGAGCGGGCAGATTGACCATACCGCCGCGGAAATAGCAGTCCTGTAGCTTGTCCCGACTCCATTCGAAGTCGCATGCCGCAAGCATGCCGGTCAGATTTCCAGAAGTTTTTTTCTTCATGCAATAGCATACGAGGCATGGGCATTTTTTTTGCATCGGGAATGCGTGATAATGCTGTTTTTGGTGAGGAAAATGCCATTTGAAATCATTCGGGTTCTGGTTATAATAAACATGGACACGTGGCGGTTCGCGGTAAAAGGACGAGAAATCCGTATCGGGAGGACCGGATGAGAGGGAAGTCATTTACCTTGATCGAATTTCTGGTGGTGATCGCGATCTTTGCGCTTCTGGCGGCCATACTGCTGCCGGCATTGAATCAGGTCCGCGCCAGAACCCGCGCCGTCAGCTGTGTCAACGTCGAAAAACAACCGGAACAGGCAGAAAGTTTCTATTTCACCGATTCCGACGACTCTCTCCTGGGGCTGACGGGCAATCCGGACAATGTGGCGCGGTATGTGCAACGGAACCGTTACCTGTGGGGTAAAACGGCGATGCCGGGGCTGGGGTGCCGGAAAACCGGTTCCATCCGCAAACCTGTGCTGAAAGTCTCGCTGTACGAGTCCCACGATTACGGAACCGATTTTTTTCCGCAACGTTCTGGGATAAGATATATTACCATCTGGTGTGGCCGCGTCACGGCGGGACCGTCCGCATGAACATGCTCTTTCTGGACGGGCATGTCGAGATGGTGCCGTACCGTTCGGCCAACGCGGCGATCGGCGGCACGGTCGTCTGGCGGTATTATATGGATCTGGATGACTGAGGAGGTGTGTCGGTGAAACGGTTATGGCTGTCGGTGGCGGCGGGAATGTTGACGGCAACGGTGATGGCTGTGGAAACGGAGACGGAAATGCCTCCGCCCGGCGCCTCGCCTCAGGATATCTGCATTGCCGTGATCGGGTCCTCCACCGTCTGGGGAAACGGGTTGCTGGGAGAAGGTTCGCTGGTCGGCACGCTGGACGAACATTTACGCTGCCGCTGGAGCCGGACGGTACAGCCGGAGGCGATGCGCATCTCCGGCAAGTCGGAGGTCGTGAAGAACCGAAAATTTTTCCACGGAGACGCGACCCGCATTTCCGGGGTGGGCGCTTCCGTGGAATTTGAGCTTGAAAGCGATGAACTGGTGATCTGGCACGCCCTGGCCCGGACGACGGATTACGGCGAAATCACGGTATTTGCCGACGGCCGGAAGATCGATGTGTTTGAAAACCGCAATCCCACCCTGGGGCAGGAGCGGAAGCGGTTTGTCGGAGACGGGCGGACCCGGCTGTTTTCGCTTGGACGCGCCTTCACCTACGGGCACCGGGTGCTGATGAACGGCCGGGAGCTTCGCTTCAAGGCCTACGATCTCAATTATGTGAGCGGACCGGTGGCGGCGCGGTTTCCCGGATTCGACGGTGTGGTGGTGCGGGCCCGTCCGGAGGAGAAGGTGGAGCATTTCCTGTATTTTTTTCAGCCGCCCGTCGGGGAGATCGAGGTGTCGTACCAGTACGGGGAGACCGTCGGATACGTCGCATGTACCGTCGGCGGAACGGCGGATGAAAATCTTCTCGAAAGCCCGTATGGCCTCGGCAATGTACCGTTTGATGCGGCCCATCCGACGCAGTTCAGCACCGGTCTGGATTTCCGTTTCAGCAACCCGCGGGCGCGGCGGGTTTACCGCTTTCCGAATGTCGCCGGACGGAAGTTTCGACTGGAACTGACCGGGGGTCGCAATCCGTATTTTTTGATGGATTTCGTATCCGACCGTGCCCATGACCTGATCAATGCGGGCATCGGCGGCTTTACCGCCGGGCGGTTTCTCACCGACCGGCGGGGGCGCGCAGTGGCGGATGTGCTGAAGATCGCAGTGCCGGACATCGCCCTGATCGTGCTCGGCGGCAACGACGACTGGGCGGAGCGTGAGCGCCTGGTGCATCGGGAACGACGGGACCTGACGGAGGCGGAGGTGCGGGAGCTGCGTTCCATGACGCTGGCCGCGGTGAAACCCCAGCCGGACGGGCGGTTTACCGCGGTGTTCAATTCCGGACTGGTGGACGCATTGACGCCGACGTCGCTGACTTCGCGGCATCTGGTCGGCGCGGAGGTCGCCGCCGGAAATTATCTCCGGATCGGGGATTATCATGGCGACAATCTTTCCACGGTCGTCCGTCGGGTGAGCGATTTCCATCGGGAAACCGGCACCGTCTTCTGGCGGGAACCGCTCCGGCCGGAAACCATCGTCGGGGTGAAGACATTGGCCGACCTTTGCGGAGCGGAGTTCACGGTTCGAACGCTCCGGACTTATCGCGAACGGATTGCCGCCATGATTGAAATACTCCGCCGGGCCAATCCCGCCATGCGGATTGTGCTGCTTCAAACGTACACGCCCAACTATTTCATGCGCGAAGTCTGGGGCTACGGCGAGGCATTGGAAGACGTCGCCGCCCGGTATTCGAACTGCACGGCCGTGGATGTGTCGCCGGCGATCCATCGCTGGATTGCGACGCAGCTGACCGGCAGGAGCCGCACCGTGCTGACGGCGACCGGAGCGCGGGAATATACGCTGCCCTGGCGGAGACATCATCAGGGATTCCGGGTCATGGTGAACGACCGGGATGTTTACGGCCGGGAGGCTTATATTGAATCCGGCTGGTATTATCTGCCGGAAAAAGATCCGCGCGGCGAATGGAAGGTGGGCCGTACTTCCAAACTGACCGTCGCGCCGATGAAACTGGTGTTCACCGGCAATCCGCCTTCTCCGGGCACGGCCATCACCGTGATTCGCGCCGATCAGGTGTGGAGCCGGGACTTCGCGCATCCCACCCCGGCGGGATGCGCCGTCATCGGCGACATCGCGTTTGACGCGCTGGCGGCGCCCCTGCCTGAATCCGGCGCAGTCCTCCGGACCGGCGAGACCGGCACGCCGGCGGCGACCGCCGGGAAGACCGCGGGGCCCGCTCAGAGAGAATCCACCCGGATCGGGGCGCCGGCGGCGGCGGAACGGTAGGCGGCGTCGATGATCTGCATCAACCGGACCGCGTCGTCGGGCGTATTCAGCGGCGCGGCTTCCCCGTTCAAAACCCGGACGAAGTTTTCGGCGGATTCGACCCGGCCCATGGCTTCGTCCCGGACGAATTCAATTTCCCGGTTGACCGGTCGGGGACCGTCCTGCCAGTAGAGTTCGCAAAGATCCCGGGTCGTGCTTTCATCGCCGTCGACGGCGAACGTGCGTCGGAGCATGCCGCCCGCGCGGGTCCCCTGAAAAGCGACCGAGATCTCTTCGGAGCGGATCAGCTCCGCCCAGGAACTGCGCAGCGTCAGCACCTGTCCCGTCCGGAAGCGTACGAAGCCGTGGCAGGCGTTTTCCACATTGGTAACGCCTCCCGGCTGCGGCACTCCCCACGGCCCCCGGAAATCCGGGTTGGAGATGAAGTCGTCGAACGTCTGGGCCAGCACCCATTCCGGTTCCGGTTCGCCGAGAAAACAGAGCGCCAGATCCAGCATGTGCAGCAGGTCGATCAGCGGTCCGCCCCCCGCCAGCTCCCGGTTGGTGAACCAGCCGCCGAAACCGGGAATCCCGGTCCGCCGCATCCAGACCGCCTGTGCGGAGTTGATGCGTCCGGCCTTGCCCTGTTGTAGAAAGTCGGTGATGGCGCGCACGTCGGCGCGCGCCCGGTTGTTCAAATTGAACATCAGCACTTTGCCGGAGCGCCGGGCGGCGTCACGCATGGCGATCGCCTCCGCGGCGGTGAGTGCGGGCGGTTTTTCGCAGAAGACGTGCAGTCCGGCGGTCAGGGCCGCCAGTGCCAGCGGCGCGTGGAACCGGTTCGGAGTCAGGATGGAGACGGCGTCAACCCCGCCGGCGGCCAGCAGCGGCGCCAGGTCAGGGTAATACGCCGCCCGCAGTTCCCCGGCCAGCGCACGACCGCGTTCTACACAATGGTCGACGACCGCGGCGATGGTCGCACCGGCGCGCTGATATCCGGCGATATGGTATGGCGCCATACTGCCGGCGCCGATCAGTCCGATCTTCAAAGTCATGACAGGAGCCTCCTTTCCGAACCGGCGTTCCGGTTGTTTCGCGGGTTGTTTCGCATCATTAATTATGCGGCATCGGGAAGGAATATTCTTCTGCAAAACAGGAAAGATACTATGCGTTATCGATCAAAAAGGATACCTATGCCCCGGATTGCGGCATGGTGTTGCGAGCGGTTGGGCCGGCTGCGTGCGGCGCCGGTTCGGCGCGGTTCCTGTCCCGGCGCCATTCCCGTGGCGAAATGCCGAAACACTCCTTGAACTGGCGGTTGAAGTTGGAGAGATTCCGGTAGCCGCAACGCTGAGCGATGGTCAGGATCGGCGTCTCCGAGTTTTTCAGCAGGGCGCAGGCGGTGTTGAGCCGGAGCCGCAGCAGATACGGCTGCGGAGCGCAGCCCAGGGCGCGGTGGAAGAGCTTGCGGAAGTTCGACTCGCTGGTGAAGCAGAGCCGGGCCAGCAGCGCGATCGGCACATCATCGTGGTAATGATCATTCAGATACCGGAGCGCGGGTACGATCCGCTCGATGTCATGGTAGTCCCGCGGTGTGTCGGCGGTCTCTCCCGCATGATAATAGCGGTTCAGCAGCAGCAGGAGCTGCCAGATCAGGCTGCGTACCATCGAGCGGTAATTTTCAGGTTGATCCCGGACTTCGAAGAGAATCCGGCGGATGCAGGCGGTGATTTCCGGATATTCGTCGCCGTCGATGATGTTTTTGAACGCCGCGCCGCAATACTGCGACCACTTCAGGCTTTCGGAGTAACTGCCGACATTGTTCGCCAGCAGCCGGACCGGATCCAGATGCAGAAAGCCCCAGCTGGTGGTTTTCCCCGGGCTGCCGTAGGCGACGTGGACTTCGTGAGTATTGATGACGACGGCGTCGCCGCTTTTAAAGGAAAAAATCTTGCCGCCGATCAGAAAAAGCCCGGAGCCGTCGAAGCAGTAGCCGATTTCCAGCAGATCGTGGATGTGGGCTCCGATGTCGGGAGAATCGTCCCGTGTGTTGAAATCCGGAACGCCCACCGGGAACTCCTCGTCGACTGGAATGCGCTGAAGTTGTTCGGTGCGGTAGGGATCGCCTGTTTTTGATCGAATACGCATAGTTTTTTGATTGTTTACAAGGTGTCGCGAATGACTCTCGGAGATATAATATCAATAACGGCGAAAATCAAGTGCCGGAAGCCGCCCGGAGCGGAAAAAGTTGGGGAATTTTCTCTGCTTTGTCCGTGGGGCGGAGACGCAAAAAAAAACATTTTTCCGGCCGCCGGTTGACGGCGAAGCGGAGAAAGCGGATACAACCAATATACTGCAAAAAGGAGTCGCAGGAATGAAACAGATTGTCATGGTCGGACCCCGCAAAAGCAAAATCATTGACGTGCCGATTCCGACGATCACCGATGACCAGCTGCTGGTAAAGGTCACTTATACCGGTATGTGCCATTCGGAGTGGTATCCGTGGTCCATCGCCCGGCCGGGGGACATTTTCGGCCATGAATCGGTCGGCGTGGTGGCGAAATGCGGCAAAAACGTCACCGGTTTCAAGGAAGGGGACCGGGTGACCGGCCTCGGCGGTGGCGGTTACAAGGAATACATCGTCATGGAACCGGACAAGGCCTGCCACGTTCCGGACAACCTCAAAGACGAAGACGCGATCGCCGAACCGCTGGCCTGCCTGCTCTCCGCCGCCATGAAAATGCAGTGGAACACGCTCGGCGATCCGATCGCGGTGGTCGGTGCCGGTTATATGGGGCTGGGGATGATTTCTCTTTTCAAGGCGATGGGCTACGGCGACATCGTCGCGATCGACAAGCGTCCCGAAGCGCGCGCAAACGCCCTGAAAATGGGCGCGACGGAAGTCCTCGCACCGGAGGAAATTCCGGCGGAATACCGGCTGGACTGGAAGGCGATCGACACGCCGGACCTGACGCGCGACGGCCATAAGACCGATATTTTCGGGATCGGCTTCCAGCGGGTTATGGAATTCACCGGCACCGAGGACGGCCTGCAGCTGGCCGGCGAACTGGTCTGCGCCCACGGCCGGCTCGGCATCGGCGGCTACCATAACGACGGACTGCGGACGATCGATTACAAGCTCTGGAATTTCAAGGCGATGGAAACGGTCAACTGTCATGAGCGGCGGATCATGTACGAAGCGGGACTCTGCCGCCGCTGCCTCATGCTGCTCTCGCGGGGGATCTGGAAATTCACCGGCGTGACCACTCACTTCTATTCGATGGAGGAATTCGACCGGGCCAACGAGGATATGGAACTGCACCGCGATGGCTTCATCAAGGGCGTGGTCCGCTGCTGACCGGACAGACAAGGGGTTGGAGAGGCCGCGGTAACGCGGTGTATTGACACGGGCGCCTCCCTTAGAAAGGGGGCGCTTTTTTTCCGGAGAAGCGATGGGACCGGGGACCCGGAGAGGGGGGCTTCGGAATGTATCCTTGAGCGCCGGTGAAAAAAATTCCTTTTTTTTGTTTTGCGGGGCTGTCCCGACGGCGTCCCCGTGCTACATTATGAGAAAAACCGGTTTTTTTCAGTTTCTCAGGAGTCGGCACAGGAGCGCGCAGGGCGATGTCAGGAAAAAATATCATCTGGATTTTTTCGGACCAACAACCGGGATATTCATTAAGCTGCAACGGCGATCCCAATGCCCGCACGCCGAATTTGGACCGGATGGCGGGAAACGGGTTCAATTTCCGTAATGCGGTTTCCGGTTTTCCGCTCTGCTGCCCCTTTCGCGGTTCGCTGCTGACCGGGCGTTACCCGCACGAATGCGTACCGGGACATGAATACCGGATGCCGCCGGAACTGCCGACGGCGGCGGACTGGTTCAACGCGGCCGGCTACGACACCGCGTATTTCGGGAAATGGCATCTCGACGGCTGCCGCTACAAGGTGGACATCGACCGGACCGCTTTCTGGATCATTCCCCGGGAGCGGCGTGGACGTTTCCAGACCTTCCTCGGATATGACAACAACAATATGCAGTACGACTGCTACATTCACGGCCACCGCCGGGATGAGGAGGTGCCGCTGACCCGGCTGCCCGGATACGAGACCGACGATTTGAGCGATCTCCTGATGGATTACATCGAGCATCGCCGGTTGCCGGATACGCCGTTTTTCGCGGTGCTTTCGGTACAGCCGCCGCACAACCCCTATATTTCGCCGCCGGAAACGCTGGTTCATTACCAGCCGCAGTCCCTTAAACTGCGCCCCAATGTGGCGCACAACCCGACGGTGGAGAACAGGGTCCGCCTTGATCTGGCGGGCATGTACGGCATGATCGAGAATCTGGACGATAACGTCGGGAGAATTTTGAACTGCCTGCGCCGCAACGGTCTGGAGGAGGATACCTGGGTGTTTTATTTCAGCGATCACGGCGACATGCACGGGTCCCACGGGTTGTTCAAGAAGACCAATCCCTATCAGGAGGCGGTCAACATTCCCTTCCTGGTGTGGAACGGCTGCTGCCACCATTACGCGGACCATTATATGGAGACCGAGAACCGGTATCCGATCAATCATGTGGACATTCTGCCGACATCGCTGGGATTGTGCGGACTGGAGATTCCGGAGGACCTGCCGGGGTTCGATTATTCCGCGGTCATGCGGCAGGAGCCAGTGGCGGGGGCGCCGGAGGGGGCGTATCTGCAGAACGTGGTGCCGACCGGGCATTGCGATTCATTCGACCGGGCCTATCGCGGCGTGACCACGGTGGACGGCTGGAAATACGTCTGCTCGGAAGAGAGCGACCTGATGATGTTCGACCTGAACGTCGATCCGTATGAGGAAATGAATCTGGTGTTCAATCCCCGTTACCGGGAAATGCGGACACGTTTGCGGCGGTTGACCGCGGACTTTGTGGCGCGGACGCGCGACCCGTTCAAGATGCCCGTTTTCCGGGACGAATCCGATCAAATGCAATAAGAAGAGAGGAGCAAGCCATGCACACATTAATGATCATCAATCCCGGACATTTTCATGCCGGGCTGATTCTGCGGGAGCGGCATCCGGCGATCAGCCGCGATGTTTACATTTATTCCGAAGCCGGACCGGATCTGGAAAACTTCATGAATCTGGCTTCCGCCTTCAACCAGCGGGCCGAACATCCGACCGACTGGGTGTTTCACATCTATGCGGACAAGGATTATTTGAATCGGGCCATTGCGGAGCGCAAGGGGGACGTCGCGATTCTGGCCGGACGCAACGACCGGAAGATCTATGATATCGAAGCGCTGCACAATGCCGGATTCAAAATCCTGAGCGATAAGCCGCTCACCATTGACGACGCCGGCGTGGCAGTGCTGCGGAAGATTCTCGCCACCGATCCGGTGCTGATGGACATCATGACGGAACGGCATGAAATGACCACGCTGCTGCAGCGGGAACTCTTCCGGAACAAAGCGATCTTCGGCACACTGCGTTGCGACGGCGACAAGCCCGCGATCGAAAAGGAGAGTGTCCACCATCTGTGTAAGCTGGTCAACGGTACACCGCTGGTCCGTCCCGCCTGGTATCTGGATGTGAATGTCCAGGGAGAAGGCATTGTCGACGTGACCACCCATCTGGTGGACATCGTGCAGTGGATGGTGTTCGGCGACGAATCGCTGGATTTTGACCGGGACGTTCGGATTCTGGACGCCCGTACCTGGGATACCGCCGTGCCGCTGGCGAAATATTGCGAAGTGACCCGGCGTGACGGCTTCCCGCCGGAACTGGCGGACCGGGTGAAGGACGGGGTGCTGGCGCTGCGCAGCAACGGTGAATTTACCTATACGCTGCGGGGCGTTCCCGTGCGGATTTCCGTGGTCTGGGCGCTGGAAGCGGAGCCGGGCGGCGGCGACACCCAGCGTTCCGTCATGCGCGGTACCGGAGCCGAATTGCTGATCGAGCAGGGCCCCGCGACCGGCGGCAGAGCGGAGCTGTTCGTCGTCCCCGCGGATGGCGATTGCGACCGGCTCGCTCCGAAACTGGAACAGGCGCTCCGGGAGTCCCGCTTCCAGGGGTTGAAGGCGGTCCGGGAAGGCGACCGCTTCCGGATCGACATTCCCGCCGCGCTGCGGACCACCCACGAAATGCACTTCGCCGCCGTGCGCGACGAATTTCTCGCCATGGTGGACGGCGGTGCCGAACCGGCCAACAGCCGGGCCAACCTGCTGACCAAATACGCCACGCTTGCCGCCGCCCGGGACGCGGCGCGACGCTGACCGGACTGACCGGTCCCAACTCCGGAGAAGCGGTGGATGGATTCGCTGCTTCTCCGTTTTTTTCTTATACAGGCCGGGAAGCGCGATCACACCGTATTGCATGAAGACCGGAATTCTCATCAAAACCAAACCTGTCTTTCATCAAAGAAAAACCTGGAACGGGTATCTTGTCTCCATTCACTCGGAAAAGGAGATGAGAAAAGATGAGAAAGACATTTACGTTGATTGAACTGCTGGTGGTGATGGCGATTATCGCCATCCTCTCCGGCATGCTGCTGCCGGCCCTTTCCGGCGCGCGCGCCAAAGCCAAACAGGTCCATTGCCTGAGCAATCTCCGGCAGATCGGCCTGGACTCGGCCATGTATCAGGACGTTTTCAACGGTATCACCCCGCTGTATGAACCCGACCGCGGCTGGACCGGGTCTCTGCTGAGTGCAGGACTGCTGGCGACCTATGTGAGAAGCACCGGCAGCGTGGTGCCGAAGTTGTCCCTGGTGCAATGCCCGGCGGTGGTTGCTTTCGGAGCGAAACCCGATGAGGCGAAAAAGAACGACAAGTGGTTTTTCGAGCGGACTTACGGCGCCCGCCATCAGAATACGCTGCTGGCCGGACAGGTCGTCGGCAAAGGGAGCAAGGCCTGGCTGAATACGAAACGTGTGCGCCACCATGCCCGGACTTTGTATATCGGCGACAGCTGGGCGACGACTACGACTCCTCCCGGTCATTACAGCCGTGCCGCGTTCTTTTCTTCGGACACCGGATTCATTGCCATTCACCGGGGCAGCATCAATCTGATGTTTCTGGACGGACACGCGGAATCCGTGCAGGGCGGGGCATTTTCCGGAAAGATCAAGGAAAGTTTTGACCAGATGCCGGGGTTGGACGGCCACAACACCGACAAGGACTGGACGAAGATCCGGTATTTCGACCAGAACGGCGTCAACGTGGCGGCCGCCAATCCCTGGTGAGGCGGCAGCGAACGTTTTCGGATTTAAGAGGAGCGCACGATGAACAGAATTATTTTGTCGCTGGTCTGGCTGCTGCTGACAGCGGGCGTTTGTGTCGCCGATCCGGTGAAGACCATCACCGTTCTGACCACCACGGACATTCACGCGCATCTGACGGAAGCGGAGGTCGCCCGGCTGGGCGGCATCCTGACCCGGGAACGGGAAGCGGATCCGCAGGCGGTGCTGATCGACTGCGGCGACACCGTTATCGGTACTTACGTGGGACATTCCTCCCGGGGAATGGTCGGCATTCAATACCTGAATGATCTCAAGTATGATTTCTGGATTCCCGGCAATCATGAATTCGACCGCGGGCTGCCGCTGTTGCTGGAACAGATTCGAACATGCCGGGGGCAGACGCTGATGGCGAACCTGGACTTGAAGCGGAATCAGGCTGATGTTGCGCCGTTTCGCATCATCGAACGCAAAGGGGTGAGGATTGCCGTGATCGGGCTGACCTACCCCACGCTGAACCGGTTCTATTTTGCGGATGAGGATTTCGTTTTGTCCGATCTGGAACCGACCATGGACCGGGTCATGCCGGAAGTTCGCCGGGCCGAGCCGGACGTCGTGATTCTCGCCTGCCATTACGGCAGCAACCAGTCGGACAAGCTGCGCCGCATTGCGCGGAAATATCCGGAAATCAATCTGATTGCCGCCGGACACACGCACAAAATCATCCGGGAAACGCTCGGTGCGGACACCCGGGTTCTTCAGCCCGGATGCCATGCCGGAGGCGTGGGACGGGCGGTTATCCAATATGACACGGAGCGGAAAAAGGTCGTCGATGTCGCTACGGAATACATCCGTGGAGACGAGACGCCGGAAGGCACGGACCGGTATCAACCGTCCGCGGCCATACGGTTGCTCAATGCTGAGGCGGAACGGGATGCCGGTGTGGTGATCGGTCATACCTCCCGCCGGATTTCGACCCGGGACGATTCCATGGCCCGGTTTTTCGGCGAAGCGTTTCTGCGGGCAACCGGGGCCGACCTCGCCTTGATTTCGCCGCCGGTCCGGGAGGCGTTTTTTGAAAACGACATCACCCGCGGTGATTTGTTCAACGCCTATCCGTTTGAACAGGGCGGGGTGGTGGTGGTGACGCTGACACTTGACGAGCTTCAGGAAATTGTGCAGGAACAATTTCTCTCCGGCAAACCGGGCAGCCAGCTGCCTTACGGCTTTTCCGTGAAGCGGGACGGGCAGGCCGGGACCGTCCAACTGATTCTGCCGGAACAGCGGGAGACCTATCGCTGCGCCATTACCGGCCGCATGGTGCGAAAGGCGCGGGGACGCAAATCCCGGCTGTTTGCCATTGTCAGCGCCAAATCGCCGCAGCCGGTGATCCTGGAATCGGTACCGAAGATTCTGCTGGATTATGTCAAGGCCTCCTATCCGGTGCCGGCTCCGTGAGGCGCGACGGAAAAAACACGAAGAATACTTGACATCCCACCGGAACGGCGGCAATGTAGAGGGCAGATCGATGCAACTCTCAAGGAGGTTTTCGTATGAATCAGCCGTCAGCCGTTACCGCCGTTTATTTCAGTCCGACGCACGGCACCCGGGCGTGTGCCCGGATGCTGGCGGGTTGTTTCCGGTATGATTATTCGGAGCTGGATCTGACACGGCCTGCCGCCCGGCGGGAGCGGCGGGCGTTCGCGCCGGACGATCTGGTGATTCTCGCCGTGCCGGTTTACTGCGGACGGGTGCCGCCGGTGCCGGGGCTGCTGGACCGGCTGGAGGGGAACGGCTGCGCGGCAGTGATCACGGTGGTGTACGGAAACCGGGATTTTGATGACGCGGCGCTGGAGCTGGCCGATCTGGCGGCGGCGCGTGGATTTGTGCCGGTGGCGATGGCGGCGCTGGTGGCGCCTCATTGTTTCATTCCGGAGGTCGGTGCGGGGCGGCCCGATGAACGGGACCGGCAGGCGGCGACGACTTTTTCCGCGGCGCTGCTGAAACGGGAGAAGCAGCCTTTTACGCCGCCGGGCAACCGGCCATACAAACCGTATCCGGCGCTGCCGTTTCTGCCGGAGACCATCGGACCGTGCAGTCGCTGCGGAGTCTGCGAGGAAGTCTGCCCGACCGGGGCGCTCCGAAACGGTGTGACCGATCCGGAAACGTGTCTGCGCTGCATGGCCTGCGTCCAATTCTGCCCGCGACAATGCCGGACGATATCGCACCCGGCGTTCTCCGCCACCAGAGACCGTCTGGCCGCACTGAAGACGGTGGATCATCCGCCGGTTTTTCTCTTCTGAACGATGATCGGTTGGCGGAGTTTTTCATAAAAACCGGTTTTTTATTTGCATCCTCCGACATGCGGTGGCATATTATAAGACCATCATTGGAACGATTGACAATAGAGAGGAAACGACCATGTTTATGGAACCCACTTTTCGCTGGTACGGCCCGAAGGATCCGGTGCCGCTGTCGCATATCCGCCAGACCGGCGCCACCGGCGTGGTGACGTCGCTGCATGAAATCCCCTATGGGGAAGTCTGGCCGGTGGAGGCGATCCGGGAACGCTGCCGGATCGTCGAAGAGGCCGGACTGACCTGGAGCGTGATCGAAAGTCTGCCGGTGCATGAGGACATCAAACTGGGAGCCGGCCGCTGCGAGGAATATATTGAAAATTACAAGGAATCCATCCGCAATCTCGGCAAAGTGCCGAATGCGCCGCGGGTGATCACCTACAATTTCATGCCGGTGCTGGACTGGATCCGGACCGATCTGCATTACCGTCTGCCCGACGGAGCGACGACGCTGTATTTCGACCAGGCGCAGTTTGCCGCGTTTGAAATGTTCATTCTGAAGCGCCCGGGCGCGGAAAAGGACTACACCCCGAGCCAGATCGAGAAGGCCACCGCCTATTTCCGTTCGCTGACGCCGGAACAGGTGGAGGCACAGACCCGGTCAATCATCGACAATTTCCCCGGTTTCAAAGGGGTGACCATCGAAGACGTCCGCCGGATGCTGGCCCGTTACGAGGGCGTGGACCGCAAAAAGCTGGAGGCCAATCTGCGGCATTTCCTCGAAGCCGTGACTCCGGTGGCGGAGGAAAACAGCTGCCGGCTGGTGATTCATCCCGACGATCCGCCGCGTTCCATTCTCGGGCTGCCGCGGATTTTCAGCAACATCGCGGACGTGCGGAACCTGCTGGCGATGGTGGACAGCCCGGCGAACGCGATCTGCTTCTGCGCGGGGAGTTTCAGCGCGGGCAAGGAGAACGACGTCGTGGCCATGTTCAAGGAATGTGCGCCCCGGGTGGGCTTCCTGCATCTGCGCAGCACCCAACACGAAGGCGACGGCAATTTCTACGAAGCCCGGCATCTGGAAGGACGGGTGGACATGTATGAACTGGTCAAGGCGGTTTGCGCCGAGCAGATCCGCCGCCGCCGGGAAGGCCGTGCCGACTGGCGCATTCCCATGCGCCCCGACCATGGGCATGACATCATGGACGATCTGGCCAAGCCCCCGTGTCCCAATCCCGGTTATTACGCGTTGGGACGGATGCGCGGCCTGGCGGAATTGCGCGGGCTGGAAATGGGCGTCATGCGCAGCTGTTTCCCGGACGAAAAGTAATCCGGCGAAGTTGGCCGCGGGAGGGGGGACGCTTTGCAGGAATCGGCGCTCTCTTTGCAGTCATTTCTGCAAAAAAGGATGCGGCATTTCCGGGCAACCGGCAGCCGATAACAAAAGAGGAGGTTTGCAGGCCTCCTCTTTTTTTGTCGTTTTTTTCCTCCGGCAAGCCGGAGCCACTTCCCGGATTATTCCGGAAGTCCGCAGGGGGAAGTTTTTTATTCTTCCTTTTTCCTGCGGGTGCGCGGTTTGCGCGGTGCGGGCGCATCGGGTTTTTCCGGGAAGAGCAGCAGTTTCTGATTGTCCAGCACCGCCCGGATTCTGGTGGCGCCCTCGGGCAGGCCCTTGAGCAGTTCCTCCGCCAGCGGGTCCTCGATCATACGCTCCACCGTGCGCCGGAGCGGACGGGCACCGTATTCCGGTTCGAATCCCTTGTCGATCAGAAAGTTCTTCACGTCGTCCGGCAATTCCAGCGTCAGACCGCGCACCGCCAGACGCTCCTTGACCTTGTTGACCTCGATATCCACAATGGAGAGCAGATCTTCGCGGGTCAGCCGGCGGAATACCACCAGCTCGTCCAGGCGGTTCACGAATTCCGGTTTAAAGAATTTGCGGGCGGCGTCGAGCAGCCGGTCCCGGGTTTTTTCGGCATCCAGTTCGGTGCCGCCGCTGAAGCCGAGTCCCTTGCCGCCCTTGACCAGCTGTTCCGCGCCGACGTTGCTGGTCATGATGATGATCGTATTGCGGAAGTCCACCCGGCGCCCGAGCGAATCGGTGATCCGCCCTTCTTCCAGAATCTGCAGCAGAATGTGCATGACGTCCGGATGCGCCTTCTCCACTTCGTCGAAAAGAACGACCGAATAGGGACGGCGACGAACCCGTTCGGTCAGTTCGCCGCCTTCCCCGTGTCCGACGTAACCGGGCGGGGAGCCGATCAGGCGCGAGACGTTGAATTTTTCCATATACTCCGACATATCGACCTGAATCAGGGCGTCGGCGTTGCCGAACATGAACTCCGCCAGTGCCTTGGCCAGCAAGGTTTTGCCGACGCCGGTGGGGCCGAGGAAGAGGAAGGATCCGATCGGGCGGGCGGGATTTTTCAGGTCGGCGCGCGAGCGGCGGAGCGCCCGGGAGATGACCGAAATCGCTTCGCTCTGGCCGACGACGGACTTGCTCAGTTCGCTTTCCATGCGCAGCAGCTTGCGGTTTTCGCCTTCCTCCATTTCCTGCAGCGGCACCCCGGTCAGTTTGGAGACGACGAAGGCCATGTCCTGCCGGGTGACCAGCGGACGGTTTTCGGCGCAGGCGGCCTGCCAGCGGCGGTGCATGGTTTCGAGTTCGCTTTTGCATTCGCGTTCGCGGTCCCGGCAGCGGGCGGCGGATTCAAAGTCCTGCTCGGCAATCGCCGCTTCCTTGGCCTGCCGGGCTTCCGCCAGTTCCTGTTCGAGCCGGGAGGTGTCCGGAGGGGCGGTCACGCAGTTGATCCGGGCGCGCGCTCCTGCTTCGTCCATGATGTCGATCGCCTTGTCCGGCAGAAAACGACCGGAAATATAGCGGTCGGAAAGCCGCACCGCCGCCTCCAGCGCATCGGGCGCGTAACGGATGTGATGGTGTTTTTCGTAGGTTTCCCGCAGTCCTTCGAGAATGCGGATCGAATCCTCCACGCTCGGGGGATTGACGATGATCGGCTGGAAACGGCGCTCCAGCGCGGCGTCCTTTTCGATGCCCTTGCGGTATTCGTCGAGCGTGGTGGCGCCGACGCACTGCAGCTTGCCGCGGGAAAGCGCCGGCTTGATGATGTTGGCGGCGTCCATGGCGCCTTCGGCGCCGCCCGCGCCCACGATGGAATGCAGTTCGTCGATGAAGAGGATTACCTTGCCCGAATTGCGGACTTCATCGATCACCGCCTTGATCCGTTCTTCAAACTGGCCGCGGTATTTGGTTCCGGCCACCATCAGCGGAAGGTCGAGGGCGAAAACCTTTTTGTCCGCAAGGATTTCCGGGACGTTGCGGGCGGCGATCGCCTCGGCCAGGCCTTCGAGAATCGCGGTTTTGCCGACGCCGGCTTCGCCGATCAGCACCGGATTGTTTTTGGTACGGCGGCAGAGGATCTGGATGACCCGTTCGATTTCGTCATGGCGTCCGATGACCGGGTCGAGTTCGCCGCGGGCGGCCAGTTCGGTCAGGTTCCGGCCGAAGGCATTCAGCGTCGGCAGTCCGTCGGCGTCGGCGCCGCCCGGAGTGCCCGGCATGCCGCCGTTTTCACCGTCGTTGCCGCCCTCGGGCAGGTAATCCGGATCAAGCGCCCGGACGATCTGTTCGCGAACTTTTTCCGGATCGACCTGAAGATTGGCCAGAACCCGGGCGGAGGCGCTTTCGCCTTCCCGGAGCAGGGCCAGCAGCAGATGTTCGGTGCCGATGAAGTTGTAATTCATCGCCTGCGCTTCTTCCGCCGCCATCATCAGGACCCGTTTCAGGCGCGGGGTCAGCGGCAGCTGACCGGCGATTTTGGTTTCTCCACCGGAGCCGCAGACCTTCTCCACTTCGAGCCGGAGCTGTTCCAGGCTCAGTCCCAGCGCCTTGAGCGCCTCCATCGCCACGCCTTCGCCCAGACTGAGCAGGCCGAGCAGCAGGTGTTCGGTGCCGATATAATCATGGTTGAACCGTTCCGCCTCCTTGCGGGCAAGGATCAGAACCTGCCGCGCGCGCGGCGTCAGATTGCCGAAATTTTTTTTATCGTCAGCTTCCGCCATATACCACCTCCGTCCGTTTCGGATAATATACACCCGATCTCAGAAAAACAAACCCGCGTCCCCCTCCCGGCCATGACGGGGACTCCGGAAGCGTTACCCCTTCGTGGGCGCGCCGGTAACCAGCTGGTAAAGCAGTTGCAGGGCCGCTGCCCGGGAGCGCAGCCGGATGGATTCCCGGTTGCCGCGGAACCGGCATTCCCGCACCGCCTCCCGGTCGCCGCAGGCGGCGGCGACGTAGACCAGCCCTACTGGTTTTTCCGGCGTGCCGCCGCCGGGACCGGCAATGCCGGTGATGGCCGCGCTGCAGTCCGTATGCAGCAATTGCCGGACGCCCCGGGTCATGGCCATTGCGCAGTCGGCGCTGACCGCGCCGGAGGTGGCGAGCAACATTTCCGGCACGCCGAGCACCGTCGCTTTAACGCGGTTGTCATAAGCGGTGACGCTGCCCAGAAAGACTTCGGACGCTCCGGGAACGGCGGTGATGGCCGCCGCCGTCAGGCCGCCGGTGCAGGATTCGGCCAGGCTCAACGTCCGGTGCTGTTCCTTCAGCAGTCGCACCAGGCCTTCGGCGAGGGAGAGACAGCCTTCCGGCAGGGCGCTGCCGGAAAACAATTGATGGGCTTCCGTGAATTTTTCATCCAGCAGCGCGGCATCGGCGGCGGAGAGAAAAACCCGGGTGCCTTCCGCGCTGGCGCAGTAGGCCAGCGCTACCGCACAATCGCGAAAACGCGGTGCCAGCGTTTCCTCGATCATGAGTTCCGCGCCGCCGGCGACGAGGAAGCCGCGGGTCAGTGTCCGGTCGCTGTCGTCACCAAGGGCGGCCAGGCGGGGCAGCACTTCCGCGTCCAGGATCGGCTCCATCTCCACCGGCGGTCCGGGCAGGAGAAACACATGACAGGCGTGCCCGGCGTAAGTGGTATTCAGGTAAAGGCCGGGGGCACTGCCGTTGGCATTCGGCAGCACCACGGCTCCCTGCGGCACGTCCGCCTGGCGGAAAAGCGTGGCGGGGATCGGTCCGGTTCCGTGGCGCCGCCGGTAGTAGCGGCGCAGGTTGTCGGCCAGTTCTCTGGAACGGATCAGCGGCATGCCGAAAAATTCCGCGGCAACATCCCGGGTCAGATCGTCCGCGGTCGGTCCGAGGCCGCCGGTCACGAGAATGACGTCCCCGGTCAGCGCCGCCAGATGGAACGCCGCGATCAAGGCCTCCCGGTCATCGCCCACGGTTTGAGCCCGGTGTACGGTTTTGCCGATCGTGCCGAACGCGCGGCCGATGGTGGCGAGGTTGGTGTTGACGTTGGAGCCTTTCAGGAGCTCTGTGCCGGTGGAGATAACTTCAATCTGCATATTCGGTTTGCTTTCGTTGGGATTCTACGTTACATTAATGCCGACATCATGGAATTGCAAGGTACTTTGTTACGATGAAACTGACCGTACACCCCTCCCGCATGGCCGGCTCAATCACCGTGCCCGGTTCGAAATCCCATACCATTCGCGGCATTGTCGCCGCGCTGGCCGCCGAAGGCACGAGTACGCTGCGTGCGCCGCTGGATTCGGCGGACACCCGTTCCGCACTGGTCGCCGCCACGGAGCTGGGGGCGCATTGCGTGGAACAGGGGCGGGACTGGCTCATTACCGGAACCGGCGGACGTCTGACCGAGCCCCGCAAGACGCTGGACCTGGGGAATTCCGGCACCGGACTGCGACTGTTGACGGCCATGGCCGCGACCGGAGGGTTTCCGGTCCGTTTTGATGGGGACGCTTCGTTGCGGACTCGGTTGATGGAGGGGCTGCTGGAGGCGTTGCGGCAGCTGGGGGCGGAATGCATTTCGGATAACGGCCGGTGTCCGCTCACGGTCCGGGGGCCGCTCGAAGGCGGGACCGCCGCCGCAGTGGACGGGACGACGTCGCAATTTCTGACGGCATTGCTTTTTGCTGCGCCGCTGGCCCGGCGCGACTGCGTATTGGACCTGGAGTTTCTCAATGAGAAACCGTATATCGGCATCACCCTCGGCTGGCTGGACCGGCTGGGCATCCGCTACCGTTGTTCGGAGGACCTGCTGCATTTTGAAGTACCGGGAAGACAGCGTTACCGGGGATTTGAGGCGACGATTCCCGCGGATTTTTCCACGGCGGCGTTTCCGCTGGTCGCGGCGGCGCTGGTCGGGGACGGAGTGGAGATCCGCAATCTGGATTTTGCCGACGTGCAGGGAGACAAAGCCGTATTTGAGTATCTGGCGCGCATGAATGCTTCCTGCCGGCGAGGGACGGAACTGTTTGTGGAGTCTGCGCGGCCGTTGCAGGGAGGCGACTTCGACCTTAATGCCACGCCGGACGCGCTGCCGGTGATGGCGGTGGCCGCCGCCGCGGCGACGGGGACGACCCGACTGCTCCATGTCCCGCAGGCCCGGGTCAAGGAGACGGACCGGATCGCCTGTATGACCCGGGAGTTGCGAAAGATGGGGGTGACCGTTGAGGAGCTGCCGGACGGCATGATCATTCAGGGGGGGCGCTTGCGTGGAGCCGAACTGGACGGCTGTGGAGATCACCGCATCGTCATGGCGCTGGCGGTCGCCGCGCTGGCGGCGGATTCGCCTTCGGTCATCCATGGAGTGGAGGCGGCGGCGGTGACGTATCCGGACTTTGTCGCGGATTTCCGGAGGCTCGGTGCCGCGTTTGAGATCAGCTGATTGGCGAAAAGACTGCTTGGGGGGAGATTTCCGCTTCATCGTGCTTCCGGAGGCGCCGTTTTTCTCGGAGAGAAATTAATCATGGGCATCCACGGGATGAGGGCATTGGGGTTGTAATTGAGCAGTCCGATCTGCAGACCGTTTTCCGCCTGGTTGAAGACTCCGAGTTGCATCAGGTTCTCAGTGGAACCGGCAGCATCGTACGAGTCGGATGAAAAGTTGAGCAATCCGATGACGATTCCACGATTCCATTTGCAGTAGTTCGATAGGCCGACCATCAGTCCGGTCGATTGTTCTGCAAAACCACCCAGTCCGCAATGAACTCCGTATAATTTCCGGGCGCCTCCCATCAGAGCCAGAGAAATCCCGTACACCCGCTGCTCAAACGACAAAAAAAACGGCGCCAGATTGATCCCGTAAACCGCCTGAACGGAAAACAATTTCACCGGCCAGACTGTAACCTGAACCGGCGTCCAGGCATCGGTATCCACCAGCGGGAAGCCTGTGACCAGGGACGGATTATGGGCGAATCCGGAGGAAAAAAGCAGCAAAGACAACAGAAGGCAGAGCAGGGGTTTCTTGATCATCATGCTTCTCCTTGTCATACGATCGTGTCGTGGCTTGCGGCGGGCGGGAACAGGTTGTTCTGCAACTGCCTTCGATGCGATGGCCCGGCCTTTCTTCCGGGAGGAGCTTTGTACGAAAAAACATCCGTCGTTTTACCATATTCGGCAATCGATCCGGTTGCAAGCGCGATCGCAGGCTTTTCCAAGATTTTCGTACCCATGTTTTCTTCCTGCCGACGACTCCTGCTCCAATTCACACGTGTTGGGCGCCTTTTCCACGGGTCGGACAGCTTTTTATTGCAATATCGATCCGCGTTGCTGCATCTATATTTTCTCACTCACCTCGCCGCAATGGAACAATCTCCGTTGGAATGCAGGATATTACCGTATTTCCCCGGATGATTTTTTTCAAGGTCGCGCAGGATGGGAAATGCCGGTTCCCCGATGCGATGTCCGCTGCCCAGATATTGGTAATCGGAAAATTCCGGATTCGGGCGGCGTCGGCTCGGACAGCGGTAAATGCTTTCATCCGTCAGATAATCCGTTTCCAGCAGTGTCCGTAAATCCGGCGGATAAGCTCCTGCGTTTTCTTCCGCATACCGTTCCAGAGCGAGGCAGATCTGTTTCAGATGGGCCTGACAGGCTATGCGTCTGGCTTTTTCCCGCGCCTGTCCCAGCCCCGGCATTCCGCAGTAGAGCGTCCAGAGCGCAAGGCAGAGATACCCGAGGAGTATTCCCGCTTTTTTCCGGCCTTTTGCCTTAACTGCAATCAACACCCCACCGCCCAGGGCTGACAGCAAAAGGAAAAGCATCCCGATAGCGAGAAATCCTTCCAGATGCATGACGGCGAACTCTTCCCAGAGATCATAGCAATCTTCCGACAGAATCGGATACAGTGTTTCCGGATAATCGTGAAGCGGCCAGAACAGAAAGAGATACGCAAAATCCAGCAGAAGGATCCATACCCAATAGATGTTGGAACCATCTTTTCATAGAGCCCTCCTGTATTTTCTCGGCAACCGGGAATTGGGGGAATAAAATTTTTTGAAGATATGATATCTTCCGTCAGTGCCGATTGCAAGTACCGCAGAACCATGCACTCCAGTTTGGACATTCTTTTATGGAAAAAAACTTCTGATTTTTCATATCCCGTAGCTATCTGATTGCAAGTTCTCAAATAGATGATTCCGTCGCGAATACAAACAGGTTCCAGTATTTTATTGCCCGGTTATCAAGGACAACCGCAATTCAAAGTCTTATTTGCTTGGCATGAGGAAGGATTGTTCCGCTTGAATAGTTAAAGGCTGTGTCTTGCCCTGAATGGTTTCCGCTAAGACACGCCGTGAATAAAGGATGGAATGATGGGCAATTTCCCCTAAAAACCAGTAAAGGAAATTGATCAGTTCAGAAGGAGAAGGATGAGAGTGGTTTTGAAAGTATACCTCGATTTCTCTATGAAAAGTAGCATAATCCGCAAAATCGGCAATGGCTTCCCGGGAAAAGAATGGGTAATTCTCCGCCTTTATCGCACTTAAATAATCAAAAACGATGTTAAGAGTATCGATGACTAATCCTCGATGATATCCGGTTCGGATGTTTTCAATAAATGTTTCCGTATCAAATTCATATGCAGGTTCGTCATGGTACGGAACAGCGCGGAAATGATTGTGCATGAAATTGACCGCGCCGTTTTTCGTCTTAAAGAAAACGATTTTCCCATTAACGAGCAGCGGCGTATCGGGATTGCTTTCATGATCCATCAAATAAGGCGAATACAATTTCACATTTCCGGAGCAGAGCTGAAATTTTACAAAGAAGCATTGATACATGGATTACTCCCTGAAGTCTACCTTTTTCGATGCTTGATAACCTACCCCGCGTTTGTTGCGTGAAAGAAAAAACTTTGAGCAGAAGAAAGAAAAACTCCCCAATAAAAGAGCTGCAAATATGGAAATGAATAAAGCGAAAAGACAGGCAAGACACTCAAAAGCAACTGAATACTTCCCTTGCCTCTCAAAAGGCTCCGGTACTGATTCGGAGTAGAACAACAGCAACACCAGGACTGTGATGGAAAAGAACGCGCTGAGCCCGCTCGCAAGCTGCTTTTTGGCACTACTCCAATGCCGGGTTAACCAGTAGAAGATGCTCCAGGCAGTCAGATAAAATAAAAAACTCCCGAGGCGAAATTCAGAATCGCCCATAATCAAGGCAAGCATGATAAAATACAAGAATTGAATCAGCATTTCTCCATGTTTTTCATAGAAATGCATGGCATTCATTGCGCCACTCTCCCCAAGACAGCTTTTGATGAAAAGATTGGTGTACAAGCCTTTGCGTTACTATATCCCGCAATTAGCCGATTACAAGGACTCAAAAATAAACGGCGCGGTTGCGGATACAATATGCTTTCAGCTTGTTGAGACGGGGGAATGGGACAGTAACAAAAAGTCGACCGTTTGCCAGGTGGACAAAATGACCATTTTCCGGAAATTTCAGAAAAATCGAAAAAAACGCCCCTTTTCTCCAGAGTTTAACCTTGAAAACGGCAGGGGATAAAACTTCATATTTTGACTAAATTTCTTTCTACGGAGAATTCCGTTTTTCAACGCTCAAAAACGGGAGGTGGGTTTTCCTGATCTCTGTTTCTCCTGTCGAAAAGTCTGCGACTGCTACTCCCCCGGAAGATTTGTCGGAAGCTCAAAATGAAAAAACCAACCGGGAATCCGGTCGGCGGAACCATTCTAAATGGTGGGCGTAGTAGAACTCGAATCTACGACCTCTACGATGTCAACGTAGCGCTCTAACCAACTGAGCTATACGCCCTTTTCTCAAAACTCCCTTACAATATCGTTTTTTCGGAAAATTGCAAGCCGGATTTATGCGGGGAGCCCAACTTTTTCCGAAAAATCCCCTCATCGTTATTGTTTCGTTCAACCGATGGTATCGAAAATCAGTTGCGGCACGCAATCCCCTTCCGCCCGCGCCGCCTGCGCCGCCGTGGTGATTCCAGTCAACAGCAGCGCGGAAACCATGCCGCAGTTGTTCGCTCCGCGCACGTCGGAACGCAGCGAATCTCCCAGCATGAGAATCCGGCCGTAGTCAAATTCGCCGGCTTCCGGAAAACGCCGCCGCAGCAGATGCACCGCGGCGTCATAAACCGGCCGGTAGGGTTTGCCCAGGTAAATCGGCTGGATGTCCACCCCCATTTCGGCAAGCATACCGCAGATGAAACGGGTCTGGCCGCCCGCGCCCACCCCCAGCCAGCCGGGACGCGAACCGGGCCAGTAACTGTCCGGATTCGGCACCACCAGCGGACGGTCCGGATGACGGCGGAAAAAGTTGATCGCCGCCTGCATATGGTTGTGCCAGTCGTAGTAATCTTCGCCGTTGATTACTCCGAAACACTCGTCGATGCGGTGTTCGTCGCGGCAGACCCGCAGTCCGGCACGTTCCGCGTAACACGGATGTCCCAGTAATCCCAGTACGAAAAACATCCGGTTCCGCCAGCCCCGCGCCGTGACCAGTTCTCCCAGAACGGAACCGCAGGAGACGATCTCCTCCGGGGCGACGGAGAGACCGCCCGCCGCCAGGATGGCGCTCTTCTCCTCCTGCGAGTGGTTGCCGTCGTTGGTCAGAATGCAATGCGGCACCTGTTCCGCGCGCAGTTCCGCCAGCAGTTCCCGGACGCCGGGCAGAACGTTGCTGCCGCAGGACAAGGTGCCGTCGATGTCGAACAGCAACGCCTGATAACGCTGCCGGTTCGCATGCCAGTAGTCAATGAATTTCACACAATACTCCCGCCGCCGGAGGAGAGGGGCGCGCACCGGGCGCGCCGCATCCGCTCAGGAGGCAAACAATCCGTTTCTCTGATTTTTCAGCAGAATCACCTTTTCAATCCGGGCGTAATCTTCCGGGGGGAAATCCAGCAGCCGCACCAGTTCCGACATCATGTGCCGTTCCGCGCTGGAAAATTCGCCGTCCGCCATCAAAATTTCCAACTGGTTGGAGAGCAGGGAAATCAGCTGCTTGTCACTCAGGGCGCGCCGCGCCGCTGCGGCGAACTCCTCCAGGGTGGACTGCTGGTAGAACGCCACCCCCGGCTCCAGCGCTTGAGGTGGTGCCAGTTCCCGGATTTTCTGCTCCTCTTCTTCCGGAAGTTCGTTGTCCGCACCGGCGGCGAACATCAGTCCCGCCACGAAGAGTATCGCCGGAGAGGCGCTTTCAGTTGGCGTGCCGCCGGTTTCGGTCGCAGGCGCGGCGGCGGTTTCGTCCTGGAGATGAAGCAGCATTTTTTCCGCGTCTTCGCGTTCCGCCCACGACCAGCAGCAGTCGAAGAACCGGTCGCCGGCGCGGAAACGGGCCCGGGTCAGAAAATGGTCTTCCGACAAGGCGCTTAGGGCGACTTCCGTCAGCGGCAGGACGGTACAGGAATAATCCGTTTCTCCAGTTCGGCGTTCCGCGAAACAGAGCCGGTCGCCGAATCGCAGCAGATAGCCTTCTCCGGATTCATCGTCGAATGCCCGGTCCAGTCGCACGGCTTCGTCAACGTTTCCTTCGGCACCGGCGGCCGCAGCGTCGCGCAGCAGCGAGAGTACAACAAAACTTCCGTCCATGTTCTTCCCTTTCGCGTTGAGTCCGCCGCCGCGGCGGAGAATCTGCTCTGGAAAAATCCGATGTGCGGCGATTTTCTCAGATCCCGCCCGGTCTGTCCGGCGGCGCCGCGCTCATAAGATAACGGCGCCGTGGAAGATTTGCAACCGTTTCGGGATTGATTTTTTTGAGGAACCGTGGTAAAGTTTCATCAGGCTGTCAGAAACTCCGCCAGGCCATAATCATCTTTTTCCCGAGAGGAACGAGCAACGGCGGGGACGCACGGGCCGGACACCGGTATCGGGAGACGCGGAGCAGGGACCCGAGGCCGGTGGCCGACGCGAAGCGGGCGCAACGCGCAGTCGTTGGGCAACGGTAAGCAACTTTCCGGGGATCACAGGAGACAAAATATGGAGAAGATTGCGGCTAATGTACTGGAACTGATCGGCAATACTCCGCTGGTGCGGATCAACCGCCTGAACCGGGGCGGGGCGGAAATTCTTGCCAAGCTGGAAATGTTCAATCCGATGTCCAGTGTCAAGGACCGGGTCGGCGCGGCGATGATCGCCGATGCGGAATGCCATCAGGGGCTTCGTCCCGGGGGCCTGATTATCGAGCCGACCAGCGGCAATACCGGGATTGGTCTGGCCATGACGGCGGCGGTCAAGGGGTACCGGCTGATTTTGACCATGCCGGAAACCATGAGCATCGAGCGGCGGAAGTTGCTTCAGGCGCTGGGGGCGGAAATCGTGTTGACGCCGGGCGATGAGGGGATGACCGGCGCCATCCGGCGGGCGGAGGAATTGCAGCGGGAAAATCCCGGCTCCATCATTCCCGGGCAGTTCGACAATCCGGCCAATCCCGCCTGCCACCGGGCGACGACCGCCGAGGAGATCTGGCGTGATACCGGCGGCAGAGTGGATGTGTTTGTGGCCACGGTGGGGACCGGCGGCACGTTGACCGGTGTGGCGGCGGGTTTGAAGGAACGGAACCCGGCGTTGTATGCGGTGGCGGTGGAACCGGATGAATCACCGGTCCTTTCCGGCGGTCCGGCGGGGGCGCACCGGATTCAGGGGATCGGTGCCGGTTTTGTGCCGAAGGTGCTGGATCTGGATCTGATCGATGAAATTGTCCGGATTGATTCCGATACCGCCGGCGAGACCGCCCGGGAGGCTGCCCGCAAGGAGGGGCTGCTGGTGGGGATTTCTTCCGGGGCGGCTCTGGCTGCGGCCTTCAGGCTCTCGGAGCGGGAGGAGTTCCGGGGAAAACGGATGGTGGTGCTGCTGCCGGATTCCGGGGAGCGTTATCTTTCCACATGGCTTTTTTCCTGAAGCATTCCAAGGGAGACTGGCGGACGATGAGGGTGCGGGAATTTTTCAAGCTGCCGGACGGCCGGACAGCCCGGCTGTTCCGGTTGCAGTCGCCAAGCGGCGAGTTGACTGCGGACGTGAGCGATTTCGGCGGCGTGTTGTATGCGGTGAATTTTCCAGGGCGTGATGGGGTGCCGGTGGATGTGGTGCTGGGGTATCGGGATCCGTGTGATTATCTGACATGCGGCACCTATTTCGGGGCATTGGTCGGACGGGTGGCCAACCGGATCGCCGGTGCGTCCTTCACGCTGGATGGCGTGTCATACCAGGTGGAGGCCAATGAAAAAAACAACAGTCTGCACGGCGGCGTTGGTTTCAGCCACCGGCTGTGGGAAGTCCGGGAGCACCGGGAAAATTTGCTGGCGCTGCGGTTGTTCAGTCCCGACGGCGAGGGCGGTTACCCCGGAGATCTCACCGTGGACGCAGTGTACCGGGTGACATCGGAGAACACGCTGGAGCTGGAATTTCAGGCGACGACCACAATGACGACCGTGGTGAATCTCACCGGACACGCCTATTTCAATCTGGACGGCGAGGGGACCGGGAGCGTTGCCGGACAGTCGATTCAGGTGAACGCCGCGGAGCGGCAGGAGGTGAGGCCGGACCTGATCCCGACCGGACGGCTGCTGCCGGTGGTGGAAACCCCATATGATTTGCGCCGGGTACGTAGTTTCAGGGAATTGCTGAACGTGTTTCCCAATGGGCTGGACGACAATTTCCGGCTGCCCGGAGAAGGGGGAACCATGCAGTGGATGGCGACCGCCTTTTCGACGAAAACGGGGATTCGGCTGGATTTGGCGGGAACCGATATTTCCGTGCAGCTGTATACCGGCGGCGGCTTGAATGGAACGGACATCGGCAAGAGCGGCAGGGTTTATGAGCGGTTCGGAGGCTTCTGCCTGGAGCCGCAGCATCTGATCGACAGTCCGCACCATGCGGCCTTCCCGAGCATCCGGCTGGAGCCGGGAGAGACGTATCGTCAGAAGATGGAATACCGTTTTTCCCGGGTGTCGGATTGAATCGGTCCGCTCCGGGAGCGGCTATTTCAGCGGCGTCAGGGCAACGGTGCCGCTGCCGTCGTCGGCGAAGGCGATCCACAGCAGCTGCCGGGGCCGGCTGCGCAGAAAAAGTTCCCCCCGGGCGACCATGTTCGCGCCCGCCGCTTCTCCGGTTACCGGCGTGAAGCCCTCCGCCGCGAGCTTTTCCGCCACGGCCGCCAGTGCTTCGGCAGGGGGAAGGCTGCCCCGGAAGGCACCGTAGCTGACGCCGGAATTTTCAAAGAGAATCGTCTCTTCCGGCGTGGCTCCGGGCGGCAGCGGCAGGGTGCGCGGCCATTGCGGCTGGTTCGGCGTCTTTTCCGGCAGACGCATGACGAAACAGGTGACATTGCCCTGTTCGGCATTGCCGACCAGCAGAATTCGCTGCCGCCAGCCCCGCGCTCCGGGCCAGAAAAGAACCACTCCGGCATTGTCGGCGCGCATTTTCAGTTCGGGATAACGGTGGCGCAGTTCAGCCAGCAGTTCCTCCAGAGGGCGTTTGATCAGCAGAACCTGCAGCGTGGATTTCACCCCGTTGTAGACGACGGGTTCCTCCAGCAGCGACTTGTAATCGAAGAGATCCTGAAATTCCTGCCCTGGCAAGCCGTTTCCGCCTTCTGTGGCGCTGCGCCGTTTCGGCCCCAGCAGATAGACTTCCGCCCGGCAGAGCGGAAGCACCGTCGCCAGCAGCAGTGCGATGATGGCGATTCGTCGGGATAAACGCTTAATCCTCATGATCCAGATGCCAGATTTTCCGGTTGGCGTATTCGTTGATGCCGGGGAAAATGCGGACAAACGTCATGACCCAGCCGTACCAGGCCGGATAAATCACCTCGCGCCGCCGGACGACACAGGCCCGGTACACCCGGCGGGCCAGCCCCGCTGGCGTGGCACTGCCGTGCCCCGGCGTCTCCGGTGGTTTGCGTCCGCCCAGCGCCCGCCGGGAAAAGCCGGTTTCAATTCTTCCCGGACAGACCGTGACCACATGAATGCCCCGTCCTGCGAGTTCCGGCCGGAGCGATTCGGAAAAGAGGCGCAGCGCCGCTTTCGCCGCATTGTACGCGCCCATGCAGGCGACCGGCACCGCAGCCGCCACCGAGGAGATGTTCACCACCGTGCCGAGTCCCGCCGCCAGCAGCGGCAGCATGGCGCGCGTCAGGGCGACAGGGGCGAAGAAATCGATTTCGAACAGGCGTCGCAGGGCTTCCTCGTCCAATTCCTCCCAGGTGGCATACGCGCCGATTCCGGCATTGTTGATCAGGATATCAACGCGGCCGAACCGGTCGGCAAGGTCGCGGACCAGCATGTCCCGCGCCGCGGGGTCCGTCAGGTCCGCGGCGACGAATTCATCCACCACACCTTCCGGCGGGGGAGTGCGGGAAAGACCGATCACCAGGAAATCGTGCCGGCGGAATTCTCGCGCCAGCGCGGCGCCCAACCCTCCGGAAACTCCGGTGACGACAGCGATTTTCTTTCTCATCTTGCCTTCCCGTCCCTTGCCGTGTCCGCTCCGACCATTTCAGTAATGCAAAAATCGGGCCAGTTCAATATCGTCCACTCCGGGGAAGAAGTGATCCTTGCGGTATCCTTCCGGGACGAAATCGTGCCGCAGATAATACGCCAGCGCCGTCTTGTTGCAGCTGGCGACGCTGGTGACGATCTTGCGCAGTTTCCGCCCGGTCCAGAACTGATAGGCTTCTTCGAAAAGACGTGAACCGATGCCTTTGCCGGCACTCCCCGGCGCGGTGGCGACCAGATTGAGGCTCCCCAGACCGAACGCGCGCGCCTCGGCCTGGAGAAACCCGACCAGTTTCCCATCTTCCTCCGCGACGAAGGAAACGGTTTCGACATCCTCGGTGCGATGCAGGGCGGTCTGACGATAGTGATCCGCCGACAGCCGCGGGCAGAGCTGTTCGAACCGGTCACCCAGCCGTTCGCTCAGGAAGGAGCGGTACGATTCGTAAATCAAATCCGCCACGGCTTCCGCGTCCTCATCCTTGAATTTTCTGATCTTGATCATGGGGCTCCTCCTTACCGGTTCGGTTGGCATGCCTCTTTTTCACGGTCGGTCAGCAGCATGAACAATTGTCTGCCGAGGTCTCCGCCTTCCAGTGCATAGACCATGCGGCAGGCCAGTTCCACCGAGGCGATGGCCCGGCGGTACTCCGCCGGAAGCCGCGCCGGACGGTCCGCGAAGCGACCGGAAAACAGCGGCGGCAGATGCGATTTGAGCAGACAGTCGGTTACCATTTCCGGATGTTGGCCGAGGTAAGCGAAAATCCGATCGTTGGCACTGTTGATTTCGCGGCTCAGGCGGTCGGTCAGCCGGGTGAGCAGCATCCCTTCGGAATGGAAATGCGCATACAGCCAGTCCGCTTCCCGGCGGGCCCGGCTCCGGAGGATTTCCTTGACTTCCGGGACCAGTTCCGGCTTGACCTGTTTAAATTCTTCCTCGGTCAGCATCAATCCGGCCAGGATTTCGTAGGAGGAAGTGATCACGCCGCATTTGTTGGCGGAGGCGTCCTTGATGATCAGCACGCCGCGCTTCTGAATTTCCTCCCGTGCGGCGGGCGTGATGAAGGAGTTGGCCCCCTCCACGATCGCCCGGAAAGAGGGACGGTTGCCGGGGAAATAGTCCGGCACGTTCGGTACGTCGATGGTCGAAGGCCGCCCGCCGGCGGGAATGAACACGTCGGCGTAATGGGTCAGATTCTGCTGGAACAACCGCATGAAATCATCGCGCGAGATGGTGGTTTTCTCCAGTTTTCCGTCCCGCCGCACGACCAGTTCGTGGCGTTCCTCATCGTCGCGGACGACCGGCGCGGCATAGAGAATCGAGGCGCCTTCCCCGCGGAGCTTTTCGGGATCGAATTCATCCAGCGCACTGCGGAAGAGCAGCCGTCGCAGTTCTTCCCGGTCCAGTCCTTCCGGATCGAAGGCGACGGCCGGACCGTCGGTGATGGCGATCAGCCGCAATCCGGGATAAAGGGGACGTCCGGCATCGTCGCAGGCGAGCAGGAGTTTCAGTTCGTTTCCGGCGACGTCCCCGGCGGGCCCGCCGGAGATTTTAATGCTGAATTCGTCCCGGGCCGGATCGATACCCAGTTCCTCCAGCGTTTTCAGCAGATACTGGTGCACGCCGAAACTGGTGACGCCGTATTCCTTGTGGTTGATGCCCGCGCCGGGCTTGCCGGAGATGATGCCGGAGCCGAGCGTGTACCCGTGTTCGGCGGCATATTCCCCCATCCAGAGGATCATCGGGTCGAACATGTTTTCGTCCGGACCGATTTCGATGATTTCGCGGTGGCCCAGCCGGTCGGTGACGGTATGGTCCCGCAGCCGGCCGGTTTCGTCGTAGTTGATCAGGGTCAGGAAGGCCTGGAAGAGACAGCGTTGCGCCTGCCAGAGCAGCGGCTTGATGCCGGTGCGGGATTCGACCGGATCCAGCAGCGTGATCATTTTCGAGCCGCCCTCGTAAATGTCCTTGTTCTTGAGGTGCTGGGTGTGCGCCAGGACGTAGACTTCCCGAAAGAGTTCATCCTTGGCGGCGGCATAGTTGTCGAATGCCTCCAGTTCATTCGAGGACCGGGTGGGAATGACCGTGCGCCAGCCGCCGCGGGCGATTTCCGAAAACCGGATCTGGTAGCCGATCGCCCCGCGCCGGTGGAAGAAGAACACCCCGTGGGGCCGTTCCGGTGGGAACGCTTCGGAGTAACCGCCGCCGAGCTGCAGATAAAACTGCATGAATCCGGGATCGAGCCGGAAGGAGAGCGCCGACTTTTCCGGAGAGAAGAAATTGGTTTTGCGGATGTGCGCCAGAAAATCGGCCGCGGCCCGGAAGACGTTGCGCACCAGATGGTCCTTGTCCGGATCTCCGGAATTGATTCGGGCGGTTTCCGCTTCGAATTCCTGCAGATGGAGCGGTTCATCCGCCGCGCTTCCCGGGGCGAACCGCCTCCGGAACGCCGCCGCCAGCCGGGCCGAAAGCGCCGGATAAAGCGCGAGAAACCGGAAAATATCATTGTAATTGTAGGCGTTCCGGTCAACGAAGGCGAGCTGCCCGTGGACGAATTCTCCGACGGCGCGAATGAAGTTGGCGTCCTCGATGTGGAAATGGTGGCGCCGCACCAGTTCCCGGTGCAGCAGATCGTCCATTTCGACGTAGTTGATCAGCCGGACGTATTCCAGCAGTCGTGCCAGGGCCGCGTCATCCGGTTTTCCGCCTGTACTGGAGGCGAGATAGAGCGTGGTCACCATCACCGGCTGGCGATGGAAGTCCTCGTCGTTGTCGTGAAACGTCAGTTCCCGGAAATAAGCGCGGCGCGGTTCGAATCCGGCCAGATCGACCGCTTCGATCAGCTGGTGGAAAAGGTCGGGCTGCGGTACCGGCTGGGCCAGCGATACCGTGAGCCGGACCATGTCGTCCTCCCAGTTTTCCAGTTCGGCACGGACGGTGTCGCTGTTCTGGGCGTCGAGCGCGGCGCGAATGCGCTGCGCCAGCCGGTCCGCGTCCAGATCGGCGACGGCGGCGAAATTGATGCGGCCGTGGATTTCCCGCAGTTCCTCTTCCCGGCCGGGGCCGAACAGCCGTCGATAGGCGTCCTGCAGTTCCTCCAGAGAAATATGGGCTTCGCTCCGGACCGGCGTCCCGGCGATATAATGTTCCACTACCAGCGTATAGGGTTTCCCGTCAAACAGCAGCGGTTTCACCGCCTGATGCACGGCGGCGGAACTCAGGTGTCCGACGGCCATGCGGCGGCTGGTGACCGTCGGATTGGCTTCGGAGCTGCGGAAATAGACCAGCAAGGTCTCCGTATTGATTTCCGCCCGGCGGATGCCGGAGGAGGGGTCGAGATTGCACAGCAGCGGCAGCACGTCGCCGAGTCGTTCACCCATTGCCCGGAAGAAGAATTCCGGCATGACCTCATGCAGCAGGCGGTAGGCGTCTCCGAGTTTTTCCCGCTGTCGTTCCACGATTGTTTCCATCGAATTCATAGCAAAATGCCTCCGATTTTCTGCTTGGCTCCGTCGTGCCCCCTCGGAATAGGGAGCAACAGGCGGTGCGATGCTGTCCGGAATTTACAATATCCTTTCAGCGGAAAAAAGCAAACCCGACAGGGTTTCTCCACGTGCCGCACTTGCCGCCGGGGCCAACGGCGTGTATATTGTCAGGTGAACAAAATGATTCATGTATTTTTCTAATGACAGGAAAGCAACCATCATGCGCATGTCCAGACTCGTCGGCCGCCGGATCAAGGAGGATCCCAAGGACGCCCGGACCGTCAGCCACAAATTTCTGATCCGGGGCGGCTACATCCGCCCGGTTTCCGCCGGGATCTATTCGCTGCTGCCGATCGGCAAGCGGATCGTTCAGAAAATCGAGACGATCATCCGCGAAGAAATGAACCGCATCGACGGACAGGAGGTGCTCATGCCCGTGGTGCTGCCCGCCGAATTGTGGGAAGAATCCGGCCGCTATCAGTCCGTCGGGCAGGAACTGCTCCGGTTCGTGGACCGCAACGGCAAGCGGATGCTTCTGGCCATGACCCACGAGGAGGCGATCGTCCAGCTGGTGCGCAGCGAGGTCAACAGTTACAAGCAGCTTCCGGTCATGCTCTATCAGATCCAGACCAAATACCGCGACGAAGCCCGGCCCCGGGCGGGAATGATCCGGGTGCGGGAATTTACCATGAAGGATGCTTATTCCTTCCATACGTCGCAGGAGGACCTGGAGGCGTATTACCAGCGCGCCCATGCCGCCTACGAACGGATTTTCCGGCGGATCGGCATGAAGAATGTGCTTTCGATCGAGTCCAATTCCGGCATGATGGGCGGCAAGGTGTCGCATGAGTTCATGGCGATTTGCGAATGCGGGGAAGACACGATCTTCACCAGCCCCGATTACACCTACCGCGCCAACCGGGAAATTGCCGTGGCCGATTGGAAATTCGAAAAATCCGCGCCGCTGCCGCTGGAAAAGGTCCATACCCCCGGACAGACTTCCATTGAGGAAGTGGCCCGGTTCCTCGGGGTGGGGCCGGAACAGACCGGCAAGGCGGTGTTTTTCCAGAACGTTCAGAGCGGGGAACTGATTTTCGCGGTGATCCGCGGGGATTTCGAGGTGAACGAAAGCAAACTCGGCAACCTGGTGCAGGCGCCGGAACTGAAGTTCGCCGACGACGAATCGATCCGCGCCGTCGGCTGCGTGCCGGGGTACGCGTCGCCGCTTTCGGTCGATCCGGCCCGGGTGCGGATCGTGATCGACCGCTCCGCCGCCGAGTCCTCCAACCTGGTGGTCGGCGCGAATGAACCGGATTATCATTATCGCAATTTCAATTTTGACCGCGATCTTGCCGGGGCGGCGGTTACCGTCGCCGACATCGCCACTGTTCGGGAAGGGGATCCGTGTCCGCTGACCGGCAAGCCGTTGGTGATGACCCGCGGAATCGAAGTCGGCAACATTTTCCAGCTCGGCACCAAGTATTCCGAACCGATGCACTGTGAATATCTCGACCGGGACGGCAAATCGCACCCGATGGTGATGGGCTGTTACGGCATCGGCGTCGGCCGTTCCATGGCGGCGGTGCTGGAGCAGTCGTGCGACGACTACGGTCCGATCTGGCCGATGTCGATCGCGCCGTATCAGGTTCAGCTGTGCGCGCTCAATCCGAATCGCGACGGAGTGGGCGAGGCCGCGGAGCGGCTTTATCAGGAATTGTGCGCCGCCGGCGTGGAGGTGCTCTACGACGATCGGGGGGAAAAGGCCGGATTCATGTTCAGCGATGCGGACCTGCTGGGGATTCCGCTCCGGCTGGTGGTGTCGCCGAAGTCCCTGGCCGAAGGCAAGGTGGAATTCCGCCGCCGCGTCTCCCGCGACACCGTGCTGCTGGATCTCGACGCCGCGACGGCGGAGATGAAACGGCAGATCGCGCTGGAACTGGAACGGCTGAATGCGTAACATTTGCCAAACCATGAGGTGAATTCATGTGGAACTACAATGACAAGGTCATGGAACATTTCCTGCACCCGCACAACGCCGGTGAAATCGAAAATCCCGACGGCGTCGGTGACGTCGGCAACGCCAGCTGCGGCGATGCCCTCCGGCTGACCTTCAAACTGGACAAAAACGGCCGCATCGCCGACGCCCGGTTCAAAACCTTCGGCTGCGTCAGCGCCATCGCCTCCAGCTCCGCTCTGACCGACCTGATCAAAGGCATGACGCTCGACGAAGCGGCCAAGGTTACCAATCAGGACATCGTCAAACTGCTGGGGGAACTGCCCGAGGAAAAGATGCATTGTTCGGTCATGGGTATGGAGGCGCTTCAGGCTGCCATCGCCCATTACCGGGGCGAGAAGAACCCCTTCGAATGCGACGACGCCGACCACGAGGGAAAACTCGTGTGCAAGTGCTTCGGCGTCACTGATGTCAAAATCCGCAAGGTGGCGCGTGAAAATCAGCTGCACAAGGCCGAGGACATTACCCATTACTGCAAGGCCGGCGGTGCCTGCGGCGCCTGCCTGGACGAAATTCAGCAGATTCTGGATGATCTCTGGGCTGCGGCTCCCGCCGCCCCGGCGCCGGCGGCGCCGTTTGCTTCGCTGCCGGTGATGCAGCGGGTGATGCGGGTGCAGGAGGTGATCGACAAGGAGATCAAGCCGTTGCTGGAGCAGGATGGAGGCAGTATCGAACTGATCGACATTCAGGGGTCCCGGATTCTGGTCCGGCTGCAGGGACGCTGCGCCGCCTGTCCGGCTGCCGGGGCGACGCTCAAGCATACGGTGGAAGACAAGCTCCGGGAATTTGTTTCTCCCGAACTGACGGTGGAAAGCATCTGAATAAGGCGTCTGGAGTACAGCATGTCGGTCAAAGTGGCGATTACCGAATTGGAATACGGCAAGGCCGCGGAATATCTGCGCAGTCTGCCGGATTTTGAATTCATCGTCAGTCCCCCCGGCGAAGAGGAGCTGGCCGCGGTTATTCGGGAACACGGCGCCCGGCACGCCGTCGTCGGCGTTCGGAAGTATGTCGGTGCACTCTACCGGGCGCTGCCGCCGGGCGGAGTGATCGCCCGATTCGGCGTCGGTTACGACGGCATCGACCGGCAGGCGGCGGCGGAATGCGGACTGTTCTGCACCAACACGCCCGGGGTGTTGGAGCGGTCCGTGGCGGAATTTTCCGTCGGATCGATGATCACCGCCGCCCGGCATCTCAGCCTCTGCGCCGCCGAGGTTCGCGCCGGGGCCTGGCATAATCGCGTCGGGGTCGAACTGGCCGGCAAACGGTTGCTGATTGTCGGTTGCGGCCGGATCGGACGGCAGACGGCGCGGATTGCCGCACTTGGATTTGATATGCGTGTTACCGGGTTCAACCGGACGGGCGAAAATCCTGATCCGTCGCTTTTCGAAACGGTGACGGCGGATTTCGGCGAGGCGGTGGCCGACGCGGACTTCATTTCGCTGCACATTCCCAGCAGCAGCGGCAACTTCCATTTCATCAACGCCGCCCGGCTCCGGCTGATGAAACCGTCCGCCATTCTCATCAATACCGCCCGCGGCTCGGTCGTGGACGAAAATGCCTTGTATGACGCCGTCGCTGCCGGTACGATCGCCGGCGCCGCGCTGGATGTGTTTGCCCACGAGCCTTATTGCCCGGTTGATCCCGCGCGCGACCTGCGCCGTCTTGACCGGGTGATTCTGACGCCGCATCTGGGGAGCAGCACGGCGGAGGCATGCCTCCGCGTCGCCCGTCGTGTCGTCGCCAACCTTCGCGCCGCCGAACGGGGCGACCGCGATCAACTCGACTTGATCTGATTCCATGAAACAGGTTTACCGACCGCCGGTTCCGGAAGGCCGGACCGAAGTTGCGGAGCCGGGAAAGACCGTTTCCCGGACGACGCCGGTGTGTCCGGATAATCCGGGTGAACGGACGGTGTATCTAGCGGAGCCGCGCGGCATGTGCGCGGGGGTCCGGCGGGCGCTGGATGTGCTGGAGGGCGTTGCGGGCGAAGTCTATGTGCTCCACGAGATTGTCCACAATAATTTTATCGTCGGCCGGCTGCGGGAGCGCGGCGTGCGTTTTGTCGAATCTCCGGACGAAGTGCCGGAGGGGGCGACGCTGGTGTTCAGCGCGCACGGCGTGTCCCGGGCAGTGGAGGCGCAGGCCCGGGCGCGGCGGCTCCGGGTGGTGGACGCCACCTGCCCGCTGGTGAAACGGGTGCAGGCTTCAGCGGCGGCAGGCGTCGCGGCGGGAGAACTGGTGCTGCTGGCCGGACACGGCGGACACCCCGAAGTGGAGGGGATTCTCGGCCAGGCGGAACCGGGCGCGATCCGGTTGCTGGAACGCGTGGCGGATGTGGCGGCACTGCCGGCGGCGGACGGGCGGCCTCTGCGACTGGTGGCACAGACGACGCTGGAACCGGAGTTTGTGGAAATGCTGCGCCGGGCGGTGGCGGTGCGTTACGGGGCCGAGCCGGAAAAGGGGGCGGGCGTCTGTTATGCCACGGCGGACCGCCAGAATGCGGTACGGCTGGTGGCGGCGCGCTCGGAGCTGGTGCTCATCATCGGATCTCCGCGCAGTTCCAATTCAAACCGGTTGCGGGAGGTGGCCGCGGCGGTCAACGGCAATGCCCTGCTGCTGGATCATCCCGATGAACTCGATCCGGAACAACTGAACCGGGTACGCACGGTGGGCGTCAGTGCCGGAGCCAGTGCGCCGGACGAACTGATTGCATTGTTGTTGCGACGCCTGTACGATGCCGGGTTCACCCGGATGGAGACGGTGCGGGGGAAACACGCTTCACATTGTCGGATGGCGGCCCCAGGTGCTTGAAAAAGCCTGACTTTATCATCGATGTTGCTGTAAAAAGTTCAATCCGGGTGTATATTATTTAATCAATTGTTTTTTCGCGATTCCGGAGGTGCCGCAAAAATGCGCGTCTTATTCGTCTGTACCGGCAACAGCTGCCGGAGCCCGATGGCCGAGGCCTACTTCGCCCGACTCTGCCGGAATGCCGGGCGCGGCGACATCGAAGTGCTTTCCGCCGGGACATCGGCCTGGGCGGGAATGCCGGCATCGGAACCGGCCATTGCCGCTTTGGCGGAAATCGGCGTGGATTTGACCGCGTTCCGCAGCACCCGCCTGACGCCCGAGCTGATCGATTCGGTCGAACTGGTGGTGGCGATGAGCGCCTCCCACCGTCGCGCGGTTCTGGCGCTGGCTCCGGATGCGGCGGACAAAACCCGGTTGCTGCTGGGCGGCACCGACGTGCCGGACCCGTTCGGGGGGTCGGTGGCGGAGTACGGGGAGGTGTTCGCCGTCATGCGTCCGGCATTGGACCGGCTGGCCGGGGAGCTGTTGCTGACGGCATGAACGACCGGAACGGCGGTTCGGCAGGATATGTTGCATCGATAATGGATTTCTGATGATAGGATATGAAGGAGATGGAGTCATGAACAGTCTGGATTTTGACCCGAAGCATGTAACGCTGGCAATCGGCGCCGATCACGGCGGATTTGAACTCAAGCAGCAGCTGGCCGCCGATCTGCAGGCCTCCGGCATCACGGTCGTTGACTGCGGACCGAAGGTATTTGATCCGGCGGACGACTATGAAGTGTTCGGCGCCGCGGTGGGCTGGGCCATGGTTCGCGGCAAGGCCGATTGCGGCATTTTGATCTGTCGTTCCGGTTTCGGAATGGCAATGGCGGCCAACCGGTTCCACGGCGTGCGCGCGGCGGTGGTTTCCAATGCCGAAGATGCCAGGCTTTCCCGGCAGCACAATGCATCCAATGTGCTGGTTCTTTCCGGAGACCGCATGGATTTCGCGGCCGCGGTGGAGATCGTGCGCGAATGGCTCGGTACCCGTTTCAGCGGCGAGGAACGCCATGCCCGCCGGCTGCGGCATCTGGAGGCGGCGACCTATGACGACATCGCCGCGCTGCGGGACGCCGATCCGGTCATCGCCGGACTGATCGACAAGGAAGCGGCCCGGCAGGAAGAGGGCATCGAGCTGATCGCCTCCGAAAACTTCACCAGCTGTGCCGTGCGCGCCGCCCAGGGATCGGTGCTGACCAACAAGTACGCTGAAGGCTATCCCGGGAAACGCTATTACAACGGCTGCGAATTTATCGACGAAATCGAATCCATCGCTATTGAGCGCGCCTGCAAGCTGTTCGGGGCGGAAGCCGCCAACGTTCAGCCCCATGCCGGCAGTCCCGCCAACCAGGCGGTGTACATGGCGTTGATCAAGCCGGGAGACACGGTGCTGGCCATGAGCCTGGACCACGGTGGACACCTGACGCACGGACATCCGCTGAACTTTTCAGGCATGTTGTACAACATCGTGCCGTACGGCGTCAATCGCGAAACGGAATGCATTGATTATGACGAGGTGGAACGTCTGGCCGTCACCCACAAGCCGGCCATGATCATCGCCGGAGCCAGCGCCTATCCCCGGGTGATTGATTTCGCCCGGCTCCGCGCCATCGCCGACCTGGTCGGCGCCAAGCTGTTTGTCGATATGGCCCACATTGCCGGGCTGGTGGCGGCGGGTGAACATCCGAATCCCGTTCCGTACTGCGACGTGGTCAGCACCACCACGCACAAGACGCTGCGGGGACCGCGTTCCGGCCTGATCCTCTGCCGGGAAGAACACATCAAGGCGATCAATTCCCGGATTTTCCCGGGATTGCAGGGCGGTCCGCTGGAACACGTGATCGCCGCCAAGGCGGTCTGCTTCGCCGAAGCCATGACGCCGGCCTTTAAGGCCTACCAGCACCAGATCCGGCTCAATGCCGCGAAGCTCTGTGCGGAACTCGCGGCCCGGGGCTTCCGGATCGTTTCCGGCGGCACGGACAATCACCTGATGCTGATTGACCTGCGGCCGAAGGGGGCGACCGGGAAGGTGGTGGCCAACGCGCTGGATCTGGCGCGGATCACCGTCAACAAGAACATGATCCCCTTCGATCCGGAAAAACCGTTTGTTACCAGCGGTATCCGGGTTGGGACGCCGGCGGTGACCACGCGCGGCATGAAGGAAGCCGAAATGGTGCGGATCGCCGATTTCATCGAGCGCGGGGTGGCGCTGCGCGACGACGAGGCCGGGCTGCGCCGGCTCGGCGAAGAGGTCCGGGAATTTGCCACGGCGTTTCCGCTGCCGCATTTCTGAGCGGGCGGAACGGATTGTGAGGTTAAAAAATGATTGACATCAAATTGCTTCGCGAACACGCGGATCTGGTCCGGGCGAACATGATCCGCCGTAAATGTCCCACGAACTTCGATTCGCTCATCGAAATCGACAACGCCTGCCGGACACTTCAGACGGAAGTGGAAAACCTGCGGGCCGAACGCAACCGGTTGAGCAAGGAATGCCGTACCAACCCCGAAGTGCGGGAGACGGTGCGCCGGTTGAAGGATGAGCTCGGCAACAAGGAGGCGGTGCTGGCCCGCCAGCAGACGAAACTGCAGTTGATGCTGGATTTTCTGCCCAACTTGCTGGCTGATGATGTGCCGGACGGTCTGGATGATACCGACAATGTGGAAATCCGTCGGGTCGGCGAAATTCCACAGTTCGATTTCAAGGTGCGCGACCATCAGGAACTGGGGGATTTGCTGGACATTCTCGATACCCAGCGCGGCGCCAAGGTGGCCGGGGCCGGGTTCTATTACTGGAAGGGCAAGGGGGCGCAGCTGGCGCAGTCGCTGTTTTTCTGGGCGCAGCAGGAGCTGGTCAAGCGCGGATTCACATTGTTCATGACGCCCTGCGTGGCCAAGCCGCGGACGCTGTATGGGACGGGGTATCTGCCGTTTTTTGCGGACCAGACCTTTGGATTGCAGGATCTGGATCTGGCGCTGATCGGGACTTCTGAACAGACGCTGGTCGGATACCATGCCGACGATGTGCTGGACGAGGCGACGCTGCCGCGGCGTTATACCGCGTTGACGCCCTGTTTCCGTACTGAGGCCGGCAGCTACGGGAAGGCCAGCAGGGGGATTTTCCGGGTGCACCAGTTCCACAAGGTTGAGCAGATCATTTTCTGCCGTCCGGAAGATTCGGTCAAATATCACGAAGAATGCCTGGCCAACGAAGAATACCTGTTGCAGCAGCTGGGATTGCCGTACCATGTGGTCAATGTCTGTGTGGGCGATCTCGGAGCGCCGGGCTATAAGAAATACGACATCGAAGCGTGGTTTGCCGGATTCGGCGCCTACCGCGAGGTCACTTCGAATACGAACCTTACTTCTTTCCAGAGCCGGCGGCTGAACATCCGGTATAAGAAGGCGGACGGTACGAAGGATCTGGTGCATACCATCAGCGCCACCGCCGTCACGGACCGGGTGATCATTGCGATTCTGGAAAACAACCAGCAGCCGGACGGGACGGTCATCATTCCCGAAGTGCTGCGTCCCTATACCGGTTTCGACCGGATTGAGCCGGCAAAGTAAGCATTCATTGCGTTTGCTGCGATTCTATTGCGCTTTCTCTTCCAGCGGGAGGGAAAGCGCTTTTTGTCTTAAGCGCCGGATGTATATATAAGATGGCTGAAGCATCAAGTGGTAGCCGGTTCCGGTTTCCCGATTCTGACAATAGCGGGGAGGGGGGGAGGTCATTCTGCATGTTGGCAAATGATGCTTTGCGGTGGTTTTACAAAACACTTAAAAAATAAACTTATATAGGGCGAATGTTGGTTGTTTTTCTTTAAAAAAATAGATTTTCTTCTTGAAGAATGCTGATTTTCTGATATTGTTGCAGAGTGTTAAGTAATAGATTAAAAAAAATGTGCATCCAGGTATACGGAGACGATGTTGTGATACATGACGGCTGCTGGATTGCTCCGCGAAAGAAGAGTTTCTGGCAAGGAGGGAGCCCGACGATGAAAATCGGTCGTTTGATGATGGAAAGCGTTGCTTTCGTTGCGGAGCTGCACCCTTGTGTTCAGACAGGAATCATATAAGGAAAACAAGGAGATCCGTGGCGTTATGAGAACGGAGATCAATGGCTGGCCGATTATCGCCAGATATCTGGAGATCAGAGGATTGCGGCAGTGTGATCTGGCCCGGGTGCTGGGTGTGTCTCCCGCGGCGGTGACGCAGATCAAGAAGGGGGAAAGTCTGCTGGGCCCCAGTCAGTTTGATACGGTGATTGGCTTCTGCGGGATGGCGGATTCGGATATTCTGGAGTTTTACAGTATGGTGTTTCGGGCCCGGATTCTCGGAGAACATCGCTCATCGCGGGCATTGGAGATTCGTGTTTGTCCGGAATCCCGCAGCCGGCAGGAACGTCCGGCGGAATGCCCGATTGAATGGCTGTTGGATTATCAGCCCGCCCTGGAGTCGCTGCGTTCCTATCTGATTCGCAAAACGGGAATCCGTTCCATCGGCGACCAGATCCGGTTGGATGTGGGGAACGGATCTCTGGTGAAAGGCGTGCTGCCGGGCAGCACCCTGCTGATCGGCGTGGAGCGATATCCAATTCCCGGAGACCTGGTGCTGGTCGGTTTGCGGGAGCGCCAACTGCTGCTTCGGCGCTATCTGCCCCGGGATGGCAGCATCATTCTCGGCGGAGACCGGGCGGTGGGGCCGGATTATGTCTGGGAGGTCAATCTCGATCCGGGGTTTGTGCTCTGGATGCGACCGGTCCAGGAAATTGTCGTGAGTTTCCGTCTGCCGCGCAAGGAATCATGCCGGAACAACGCGAAATGACCTCGGCCTTTCGCCTTGAGCGGGAGGGATTCCGGGGAATCGTTCCCGGCGGAGGCTTCCGCGGGGTTTCCAGGACAATCCTCTGATTTCGGATTGAAAAATCTTCATCCCGATGGTATATTGATACCGGATCGCCGGGATGTGTCCGCGCGGTCCGGAGAGTGGACTATCCAGGATTCAGAAGATGCTAAGCAGCAATAATGTCAATATTTCCAGCCGCAGTGTGCTTCCCAGCCCCGGCTCCATCCGTTCGGAGCTGCCCTTGTCGCTGGAATCCGTGATGAAGGTGATTCGCGCCCGGCAGGAGATCTGCGATATTCTCGAAGGCAAGGACCGGCGGCTGATGGTGATTGTCGGGCCCTGCTCCATTCATGATCCCGAAGCGGCATTCGAATACGCGACCCGGCTCAAACAACTGGCCGATGAGGTGCAGGACCAGCTGCTGGTGATCATGCGGGTTTATTTTGAAAAACCCCGGACCACGGTCGGCTGGAAAGGCTTGATTTACGATCCGGACATCAACGGATCCTATAATATCGAAAAGGGGATTTTCATCGCCCGGAAGTTGCTGCTGCGGATTGTCGATCTGGGGCTTCCGGTTGCTACCGAAATGCTGGACCCCATCATCGCCCAGTATATTGCCGATTCCGTGGCCTGGGCGGCTATCGGGGCGCGGACGACGGAGTCGCAGCCGCATCGGCAGCTCGGGAGCGGAATCTCCATGCCGGTCGGCTTCAAGAATGCCACCGATGGGTCATTTCAAACCGCCATCGACGCGGTGGCGACGGCCCGCAGCGAGCACAGTTTCATCGGAGTGTTGGAGGACGGGCACGTCGGGGTTTTTCGGACCAGCGGCAATCCCTATGGCCACATTGTTCTGCGGGGTGGTCCGCAGCCGAATTATGCTTCGGAGCATATTGTGTTTCTCCGGGTGGCGATGAGCAAGGCAGGTTTGAGACCGAATATCGTGGTGGATTGCAGCCACGCGAATTCCGGGAAGAAATACGAGCGCCAGCATGTGGTTTTTGAGGATGTGCTGGATCAGATTGAGGCCGGAGAGAAATGCATCAACGGCGTGATGCTGGAAAGTTATCTCAAACCGGGCAATCAGAAGATTGTCCGCGGACAGTGCCCCGCACCGGATGTCTCCATTACCGATGCCTGTATCGGATGGGAGGAGACGGAAGCGCTCCTGCGTGAGGCGCACCGGCGTCTGGCTCAGATTCGTCGGAAGTAACCTCCCCTGTTTTCCCCCGGGCCGGGTAACGGCGTTCTGGCGGCGCCGGAACGCCTGTCGCCATGTTGCGATGAAGAAAATGCGAGGAGGCAGACGCGGCAGCCGATACGGAGAAAAGCGGAAGAAGATGCGGGGCAAGGTAACGAGAATCATTCTACGGTGGCTGTGGTGTGGCTTGCTGGCCACCGGTTGTGGTGCCGTGCTGTGCGGCGGTTGCGGCCGGCCGGATCCCGCTGTTCACAGTGCAGTGCATCTGGCGGCCGGAGGGCGGGTGAAGACCCTGGATCCGGCGCTGGCGGACGACCTGGCCAGCCGGAACATGGTGGCGGCGTTTTATGATACGCTGCTGGAATACGATTATGTCCAGCGTCCCTATAAGCTGGTTCCTTCGATGCTGGCGTGCATGCCGGAGGCGAACGAAGATCATACCGAATTCCGGTTCCGGCTGCGGGACGACTTATATTTTCCGGAAGATCCGTGTTTTGCCGGTCTGCCGCGGGAAGCGCGCCGGATCGGGGCGGACGACGTGTTGTTTTCGTTGAAGCGCCTGGCGGACGCGCGGCTGCACAGTTCCTCCTACTGGATGGTTCGGGGAAAAATTCCGGGGCTGGACCGGTTTCGGGAGAAGAGCGAACGCGCACTTCCGGATGACCGGTCGGTTTACGACGAACCCGTGGCGGGGTTGCGCAAGATCAGCGACCGGGAATTTATCATTCAGCTGAATGCTCCGGATCCACGGTTTCTGTACCTGCTGGCATTGCCGAATCTGGCGGTGGTATCGCGTCGCGCGGTGGAGTATTACGGGGAGTCCTTTGCCGAACATCCGGTCGGGTCGGGGCCGTTCCGTCTGCGCGAATGGATTCGGGACTACAAACTGGTGCTGGATCGGAATCCGGAATATCGGCATCAGGTGTTTCCGGAGGCCGCCAACCCGGCCGACCGGAACCGTCCTCTGCCACTGGCCGACCGGGTGGTGTGCTACCAGATCCGGCAGCCGTTTTCGGCATGGCTGCTGTTTCTTCAGGGGGAACTGGATGTCAGCGTGCTGGATAAAGACAATCTGGATCTGGTGGCAGGGGGCGATCAGGTGGCGCCCGCTTTGCGGGATCGTGGGGTGGAGCTGATCCGGGAACCGGCGTTTGAGATCCGTTATGTCGGTTTCAACTTTCTGGATCCGGTGCTGCGGAATGTGAAGCTGCGGCAGGCGATCTCTCTCGCATTCGACGTGGAAGGGCGGGTCCGGCATATGAACAATCTGCTGATTCCTTCGGCGGGGCCGCTGCCGGCGTCGGTGGCCGGATATGATCCCACATTGAAAAACCCTTATCTCGGGAATGACCTGGAGCGTGCGCGGCAGCTGCTGGCGGAGGCCGGCTATCCCGACGGCATCGATCCCCGGACCGGCGAACCGCTGGAACTGACATTCGATCAGGGGAACAATACGTCTGCCCAGCGGCAGCTGGGAGAGCTGATGGCCGCCGATCTGGCCCGGCTCGGTATCCGGGTGCGGTCAGTGTTGAACAGTACGCCGCGGTTTATTGAAAAACTGCGGCAGGGCAAGACCCAGCTGTTTCACTATTCCTGGGTGGGGGATTATCCGGATGCGGAAAACTTTCTGCAGCTTTTTTACAGCCGCAACGCGGGGGGATGCAATCGTGCCGCATTTTCCGATCCGGAGTTCGACCGGATGTATGAACGGGCGCGGAGGATGCCCGATTCGCCGGAGCGCACCAAACTTTACCAGGAGATGGTCCGGTATCTGATTCCGCTGGTGCCGTGGATTTATGAAGGGATTCCGATTGCTTACCAGCTCAAATACACCTGGCTGGAAAATTTTCTGCCGAACGATTTCGCGTTCTCCCGCTGGAAATACCTGGCAGTCCGGGCGGAGGAGCGGGAGCGCCGCAGACAATCGTTCCGGCCGCTGGATTTCCGTGCTCTGCGCGGCGGCGCCTCCCGGCACTGAAGAGGCGAGAAAAAACACCCGCTTCACAACCGGAGAAGCCCGGTCGAAAGCGGGTGAACGACCCTTGCTGAAAACCGGTTCCCGTGTCGGAACCGGTCGTTTCCCAGGGGGTCAGAGGTCGGCGATGCGGATGAGCTTGCCACCGGCGGCGCGACTGCGACTGACCGCTTCAAGGAACGCGATGATCTGCAAACTTTCCTCGATCGGAATGGCGGGGACGCTGGTCTGGAAGAAGGGGACCACCTTGCGCATCAACTTGGCGTAGAAGGGCACGTCGGTGGCGACGAGCGCGGCGATGTTGCCCTTGTCGGTGGTCAGAGTGCAGCCGAAATTGAGGGCTTTGACCCGGTTGCCGCTCAATTTTCCGATACGTCCGTCCTTCCACAGGCCGACGACGGCGTCGACGACGGGGGTGCTGAACGTCTGCACAGACTCGCAGCCGCTGCCCATAAACGAGAACAGCAGTTCCGCGGAGTGGATGCCGTACCAGAAGTAATCCCGGTAGTCCGGGAAGAATTCCATCGGGCCGAACGCGTCCGCAGCGTACACTTTGGCGCCTTCGGGCAGCGCGCCTTCGATGCCGTTGGCATAACGGATGGCGGACGCGGTCATGATCGGCAGCTGTTTTTCGCGGGCGTAGGCAACGATGGCACGGGCGTCATCATAATTGCAGGCCAGCGGCTTGTCGATGAAGACCGGTTTGCCGAATTCCGCGAGGATCTTGAACTGTTCCAGGTGCTGGTTGCCGTCCACGCTTTCCAGAAAATAGGCGTCCAGTCCGGCCAGGGCTTCGATAGAATCGACGATCTCCACGCCGAGCGACCGCAGTTCCTCCGTGAACTGTCCGACGCGTGACATGCTCATGGAGAATGCCTTGCTGCCGCCGGGGAAGGCTTTCACCACCTGGCAGCCGGGAACGTGAAATTCATTCTTTGCGTCATTCAGCAGCCGGGCGAAGGCCGGCGCGTGCGAAGTGTCGAGTCCGACGATGCCGATTTTCAACGTACTCATGGTTTCTGCTCTTTCCTTGAACAAACCTCTATCATAACGACGGCGGGTAACAACCGCTGTCGCCCGCTCCATCATTAAGATAAGACCGGAAGCATGTCTTGTCAAATATAAACCGGTTTTATTTTGTCAAAAAAACGTCAAGCCTGATTGGCCCGGCGGATGCGTTCGGCGACGGCGCGCTCATAGGCATCGAGGTCGTCGATCCGGATGCGGGCCACACCGGTCCGCATGGCGGCCTCGGCCACCTGCCGGGCGACCCGGGGCACGACCCGACTGTCGAAGGGCTTGGGGAGGACGCAGTCGGGACGGAGACCGGCGGGGCCGCTGAACATGCCTGCGGCGGCGTCGGCGGGATAGGCTTCGGTCAGCTGGCGCCGGACGTCTTCCGGCACGGCCTCCCGGGCGAGGTCGGAAAGGGCATGGGCGGCGGCCAGCTTCATGGCCTCATTGATATCGGTGGCGCGCACGTCGAGCGCGCCGCGGAAAATACCGGGGAAGCCGAGCACATTGTTGATCTGATTCGGGAAATCACTCCGACCGGTGCCGACGACCGCGGCTCCGGCGGCGAGCGCCTCGTCCGGGAAGATTTCCGGAACAGGATTGGCCATGGCGAATAAAATGGCGCCGGGGGCCATGGTTTTCACCATTTCTCCGGTCACGCAGCCCGGGGCCGAGAAGCCGAGAAAGATGTCCGCGCCGCGCATGGCGTCCGCCAGGGTACGCGCCGGGGTGTCGATGGCAAAGCGGCGTTTTTGTTCATTGAGATCGTTCCGGCCGGAGTGAATGACGCCGCGGGAATCGCACATGAGGAAGTTTTCGCGGCGGGCGCCGGCGGTGATGTAGAATTCGCTGCAGGAGATGCCGGCGGCGCCGGCGCCGTTGACGACAAAACGGCAATCCTCGATTTTCTTGCCGACGATTTCCAGGGCGTTGAGGATGGCCGCCAGCGAGATGATCGCCGTGCCGTGCTGGTCATCGTGGAAGACGGGGATGTTCATGCGCTGTTTCAGCGTCTGTTCCACCTCGAAGCAGGCGGGGGCGCCGATGTCTTCGAGGTTGATGCCGCCGAAAGTCGGTTCCAGACGTTCGACCGTTTCAATGATCCGGGCCGGATCGGTGCGGCCCTGTTCATTGAATACCTTGCCGAGGCAGATGCCGACGGCGTTGATGTCGGCGAAATGTTTGAACAGAACGGATTTGCCTTCCATGACCGGCAGCCCGGCTTCGGGGCCGATGTTGCCGAGTCCGAGAACCGCGGTGCCGTCACTGACCACGGCGACGAAATTGCCGCGCATCGTGTAATCCCATACGGCTTCCGGTTGTTTTTTGATTTCCAGACAGGGTTTGGCTACGCCGGGGGTGTAGGCCAAAGAGAGGTCTTCGCCGGTCCGGCAGGGTTTGGTGGCGACGACGCCGATTTTTCCGGGAGGGGACTGGCGATGGTACGCCAGGGCTTTTTTCGTCAGTTCATCCATGATATTGCTCTCCGTTAAGGTAATGGTTTGGGGTTGATGCACCGGTGTTTTGCCGCCGGGCGCGGAAAGGGGGGCGGACCGGAATGCCGCGTGCGGCCAGGAAATCCTTCGCCTCCGCCACAGTATGGGTGCCGAAATGAAAAATGCTGGCGGCCAGTACCGCGTCCGCCTTGCCCCGGTCCAACACTTCGGCCAGATCCTCCAGACGCCCCGCCCCGCCGGAAGCAATGACCGGGACCGGCACGGCTTCCGACACCGCGCGGGTCAGGTCCCAGTCGTAACCGGCACAGGTGCCGTCCGCATCCATGCTGGTCAGCAGGATTTCCCCCGCGCCGAGTTCGACGCCGCGGACGGCCCATTCCAGAGCGTCCATGCCGGTGGGGTGCCGCCCGCCGTGGGTGAAGACTTCCCAGCGTTGTTCTCCCGGCACCCGGCGGGCGTCGATGGCGAGCACGATGCACTGACGACCGAAACGTTCCGCGCCGGCCCGGATCAGGTCAGGCTGCAGAACTGCCGCGGTATTGAGGGAGGTTTTGTCGGCGCCGCAGCGCAGCAGGTGGCGGATGTCGGCCACGGTCCGGATGCCGCCGCCGACGGTGAGTGGAATGAAAATCTGTTCCGCGGTCCGGCGCACGACGTCGGCAATGGTATCGCGTTGGTCGACACTGGCGGTGATGTCCAGGAAGACGATTTCATCGGCTCCCTGCCGGTCATAGGCGCGGGCGGCTTCGACGGGGTCTCCGGCGTCGACGAGATCGACGAAGTGAACGCCTTTGACCACCCGTCCGCCGGAGACGTCGAGACAGGGAATGATTCGTTTTGCCAGCATGGAGTTCCTTTCCTTGCGGTTTAGGTACCGTCTTATCATCTTATAATATAACTCCATAATCCGGAAAATACACGTCCCGGGCTTGCATTTTGACAGGGAAACGGCGATAGTAACAAATAAAGATTGAGCTTTTTTCAGAAGGGAGATAGAGGAAATGGATTTTTATGAGGTTCTGGCGCGGCGGCGCAGCATTCGCAATTACCGCCCTGATCCGATTCCGTCTGAGGTATTCGAACGGCTCGGGACCGCAGTGGCCTCCGCGCCGTCCGCCTGCAACCGGCAGCCTTGGAAAGTGTTGATCGTGACCGAACCGGCATTGCTGGAAGCCATTCGTTCCGCCTGTCCGCAGCGACTTCTGGTGGGCGCACCGGCCATCGGCGCGGTGCTCGGCAATGCCGCCGAGGCATGGAAGCGCCCGGAAGGGGATTCCATCGTATCGGTGGATGCGGCGATTGTGATGGAGCATCTGGTACTGGCGGCGGCCGCCGAGGGGCTGGGAAGCTGCTGGGTATGCGCGTATGACCGGAAAAAGGTGGATGCCGCGTTCGGCATTGCCGCGCCGTGGAGTGTGTATGCGCTGACGCCCCTGGGCTATCCGGCCATGCCGGCGGCAGCCTTGACGAAGAAACCTCTTGCGGAAATTTTTGAAGTTATCGTATGAAAACGGACGCCATCCGGATTGCAGGAGCCGATTTCAACCTCCGGGTGCCGGATGTCGCATCACCGGTGCTGGAACTGGTGGTTGCCGGGATGCGGCTGGAAGTGTACGGAACTTCCTGCGACGGCTTTGGAGAGCAGCAGGCATTGGTGGCGAAAAATCGCCGCCATCGTGCCGAAGACGGGCTTTCTGCGGGCGTGGAGCAGGCGCGGACCATTCCGTTCGGCTGTGAGTTTCAGGTTTGCCGCCGGATGACGGTGGCGGATGGTCTGGTGCAGGTGACGGTGGATGTCCGGGCGGGGAACGGTGGACGGCTTCGGCAATGCACGCTGGATCCGATACGGCTGCACGGGCAATGGCGTCGTTTCGGCATCAGCATGGACGGGAAAGACTTTAAATGGCATGATGCCGGGGACGAGACGCGGAATCTGGATTTTGCCGAGCCGCCGCTGCGCTGTCTGGCGGAGGACGAATCCGGTGCCATGCTGGAAATCGGATGCGGCGACGACCTCTGGCGGCATCGGATTGCGGAGACGTTGCCGCAGTGTACCGCTTCTTTTTCGATGTCCGTAACGCGAAAACAGATCGTTTTTGAGCGGCGGATGCTTGATTTCGCGTCTGACGCGGAAGTGCCGTCCCGGCCATGGCGCTGGGAATATTATCTTGCCTGGTTCGCTGCGACTGCTCCAATGGAGAGCGTGCAGGAAGAGAACGCGGTTCGGCTGGCTCCAGCGGACTGGGGTGTCTCGGGCGGCGGCCTGAGGCAGGGCGTGGGGGCGGATGGAACGTTCTGTCTGGCCGCGCCTCCCGTGCGTCGCCGACTCCGGGATCTTGTTCGTGGGGCGCGGGGATCGCTGGTGCTGGAGACGCCGTTGCCCGGCGTGTGCCAGGCGGCGGCGCATCTGGACCGCGGTACCCGTGAGGAGCTGGCACACTGGGATATGGGGGAACGGCTGACGTTGAAATTGTGGGGATGCCGCCAGCTCGGCCGCCGCGGCGGGGCGTTATATCTGGAGTTTCCGGAAAAAAGTGCGGGGGCCGCGGAGGCGGTGTTGTCGCGGCGGCTCCGGCCGCTGAGAGACGCGGAGGAAGAAGAAGAGGAGTGAGTGACATGACAGACGTTGCCGGTTTGCAGGCCCGGTTCGAGTCGGATTCCGTCCATATCCGTTCCGGAGCGGGAAATCTGATTTATGTGGACGTGGCCAATGCGCTTGGCGAAAGCACCATGACGTTGCACGGCGCGCATGTCATGCGGTATGCGCTGCGCGGCGGACGCCCGATCCTGTGGATGAGCGCGGAAAGCCGGTTTGAATCCGGCAAGGCTATCCGGGGCGGGGTGCCGCTCTGCTGGCCCTGGTTCGGAGCGCATCCGGCGGGAGCGCCGTTCCCGGCGCACGGGTACGCGCGGATTTGTGAATGGAATCTGGCCGATGTCCGGCGTCTGCCGGGGGGGGAAGACCGGCTGGAGTTTCATCTGGATCCGGAAAAGGTGCCGGAACCGTTGGCGCCTTTGCCTTTTTCCTTGTCTTACACGGTGACGGTGGGGCATAGTCTGACACTGGAACTGGTAATGACCAACCGGGATACGCGGCCGCTGGAGATCAGTTGCGCCCTGCATAGTTATTTTGCCGTTTCCGACATCGGCCATGTGGCGGTGCGCGGTCTGGAAGGCAAGCGGTTCCTGAATGCCCTGACCGGTGCGGAAGAAGTGGAAAACGCTCCGGTGCGGGTGACGGCGGAGACAGACCGGATTTATACCGGTACATCGGGGCCGATTGAAATCATCGATTCTGGTTGGGAACGGACGATTCTGGTGGAACGGACGGGCAGTGCTTCGGCGGTGGTGTGGAATCCCTGGCGGGAGAAGGCGGGGCGGATGGCGGATTTCGGGAATGAAGAATACGGGCAGATGCTTTGCGTGGAGACGGCCAACGCCGCATCGGATCGCCGGGTTCTGGCCCCAAGTGAACAACACCGAATCATTTGTCAAATTCAGGAAAAAAAGCGTTCATAGAGCAGTTTTTTCCGGGAAAAAAACAAAAAAATAACGATCTGCCCTTGCATTTTTGGGTTTTTTTTGCTAAACTAAAAGGTAGTTAGCGGAGTCTGCGATACCATTTCGCGTGATGCCGAATAGTAAAACCTGTTAATGGAGACGAAAAAAATGAGAAAAAATCGTGGGTTTACTCTTATCGAGTTGCTCGTCGTGATCGCGATCATCGCGATCCTCGCCGGTATGTTGTTGCCGGCCCTGAACCAGGCCCGTGAAAAGGCCCGCCGTATTTCCTGCACCTCCAACCTGAAGCAGATCGGTCTGTCTCTGAAGCAGTACAGCATCGACTACTCCGACCGGTTCCCGTTCGCGGGTGGCGCGAATGGTCTGGAACTGCTGCGTAAGAACGACTACCTGACTGACTACGGCGTCTATGCCTGCCCGTCCACCACGACGACCCGCGGGACCGGTACGGAAGCGTTGTCCCAGGGGACTGCCGATGACGCCAACTGCGACTACGCGTTTGCCGCCAACATGATGGAAGGCGACTCCAATGCGTTTGGCCGTGCCGATTCCGGTATTGCCTCTGACATCTACAGCACTGGCGTGAGCAAGACGAACGGTACGACCAGTACCACTGACATTCCGAACCACAGCGATTTCGGTAACATCCTGTTCCATGACGGTCACGTGAGCGGTTATGCCGGTCAGAACTGGTACACCTCGGACAACCGCGGTGCGTCCTACATGTGGCCGAACGCTGGAAACTAAGATTTCTTCTGAGAAGAATTCAGAGTTTTTCAGAAAATAAGGAGGCTTCGGCCTCCTTTTTTTTATCATTTCTTAGGCAGCGGCAAACTCTGAGGTTGCCGATGATTGATGAATTCAGGCCGGCCAGATGAAGTCCGGCGAATGATTTTGGCTGTTCTCTATGCGATTTTTCATGTCACCTGCGAGAATCCCCTGTCTGTTTTTAATGGCGTCGATCGTCTGTTATCCGCTGCTTTGGTGCGGCATGACGTACTTCGAGGAGGTGCGGCTGTTCGGCCATGCCGCCCTGGCGCTGCTGGCGCTGCTGCTGATCAGTATGGAGCCGGAGCGGCTTCGGCGTTTTTTTCTGCGGGATGACCGGTTGCTGCACCGCATGATCTGGCTGGCGGTGCCGGCATGCGTGGTTTTGCTGTTGCATTATTACCGTTGGCGGGGGAATCATGAATTGCTGCTGGAGGGACTTTACGTTTTCCTGCTGGTTCTGCTGGGGGCTTTATACTGGCGGCGCTTTTCTCATGCGTTGTTGTGGTATCTGGGGGGGCTTGGCACGGTTGCCGGAGCTGTGGCGCTGTGGACGGCATGGAAAAGAGGAGTTCCGCACGGTTTGAGCGGCAATTGGAATTGGAGCGCCACGCTGGTGGTGGCGGGACTGGCGGCTTTATCCTTTCTTTTACTGCGTCGCCGACTCTGGCCGGGAGTATTGCTGGGACTGGTGATTGTGCTGTTACCGAGGCAGGACTTTCTGCCGCGCGGGATGCTGGCGGCATTGGTGGGCGGTGTGCTGGTGGCGGGGTTCCTGCGTTACCGGAGCAAGCCGGCGACGATATGGCTGGGCTGTCTGTGTGGCGTGGTTCTGCTGGGGGGAGTGGTTCTGCTGGTGCGCAGCGATGATGGGATCCGCAATGGTCTGGCACAGGGGGCGGTGGCTTTGACCTGTGCTCATCCGGTGCTCGGTGTGGGACCAGGGCGTTTTGCGGGGGAGATTCGACCGTATCTGCCGGATGTTTATCATCAAAGCGTTTTTGCCACTGAATTCAATCCGCATCCGCATAATGAAATTCTGCGTTTCGCGGCGGAATTCGGTTTACCGGGCGTACTGTGGTGGGCGGCGGTGTTGCTGGCGGCTGGAAGTGCATTGTTCAAGGTGCGTCGGACACCTGTCGGAAGGTCGGAACCGGGCCGAATCGGAGCTCTGCTGTTTCTTTTTACGCTTGTCGGCTTGCATGGACAGTTTGATGTGTTGTTGAGCCAATGGCCGCTGGATACTTTTTTCTGGGTTTGCGCCGGGGTTTTCTGGGGCTATGCCTCCGGGCCGGTCGCATGTCGGGCAGCGGTGCGGGAAGAGACTGAAACGCCGGAAAAACAGGAGAGTACGGTGTACTGGCCTTTGCGCGCGGTTCAAGTGGTGCTGGCGGTTTTTCTACTGGTGTTTCTGGTACGCTCAGCCGGGAGCGGCTGGCATGCCCGGGCCGCGCTGCTGGCGGGGGAACGGGGAGAACGCGAGGCTGCCGCTGTCGCCTGGAATGCCGCCCGGAAATGGAAAACGGATGCGCGCAATCTGTACGCGGGAGCTGCGGAAGCGCTCTTCGACCGCAAAGATCCGGAAGCGGCGCTGTTGTTTCTGGACCGGTTGCAGCTGGAAAGCGCGGCGGGAAATTATCTGCACTGTCAGGGATTGCGAGCTCGTGCACTGGCGGTTCAGGGGAAATTGGAGGAATCTCTGCCGTTTTTCGAGGCGGAACAGCGGAATTATCCGTATGGCGCGGTCAATCTTGACCAATGGCGGCAGGTGCTGGAGGCGCTGGGGCGTCGCGAAGAGGCGGCAAAAATTCGGATGCGGCGGGACGAGGTCATGCGCCGAAAAGGCCTGCCGCTGTCGTTTCTGTCGCAGCTGCGCCGTCACCCGGAATGGGACGTCAATGTTCACCGCATTCCCCGGGAGATGCTGGAGGGAGGCCAATGAATGCTTTGATCAGCACCTGGATGGGGCCGTTGTGGCTGAATGTGCTGACGCCGCCGCTGTTTCTGCTGGCGGCATATGGCGTCGGCGCCGGACTTTGCCGTCGGCTGGAGTTCCGGCGCGGGCACGGGTTTCTGGTGGAACTGGTGCTGGGCGTCAATCTTCTGGCGCTCGCGGCGCTGATCGGTGCCGCGGCGGTGCTGCCGCAGGGGCGCTGGTGGTTGTGGGCACCGGTGCTGGCGGCGGCAGGATACGGCGGGATGCGTTTGTGGCACGGCGGCGTCGGCCGCTGGTGGCGGCGGAATTGCCCGGCCGGCATCCTGGCGGTGGCGGGCGGTGTGTTTATGCTGGGATCCGCGCTGATTCCGCCGTATGCCTGGGATGAACAGACGTATCAGCTGGCGTTGCCGATGCGTTGGCTGATGGAGGGAACGGCGGCAGTACAGTTGGACAATCCCTATTCCGCCTATCCGGCCTTACCGCAATTCGTGTTGCTGTGGGTGGTGGCACTGGGGGGACTGGGGGCGGCCCGGGGGGTGATTCTCTGGAGTTATCTGATCATCGACCTGGCGTTGTATCAGGAAATGCGGCGGTATCTTTCTCGTCCCATGGCATTGTTGCTGGTTTTGATTTTCGCATTTTCTCCGGTGGTGGGAGCCATGTGCCGGGAAGTGTATGTGGAACCATTCATTGTGCTGAACGTACTGGCGGCGCTGCGGCTGCGCCGTTTTCTCGGCGCGGGGCGGGGACGATTGGTGCTGGGGGGGATTCTGGCGGGAGGAACGGCGGCCGTGAAATTGCCAGCGGCGGGTGCCGCCGTGATGATTCTGCTGGTGGTGCTGCCGTGGAGACGGAAGAATCTGCTGCAAAACCTGCTGTGGCTGGGGGGGACGGCGTTGCTGATGGCTCTGCCGTTTTATGGACGGGTCTGGCTGGGGACGGGCAATCCGGTTTATCCGTTCGGTTCCGGCTGGTGGGGGGGGACCGGTGCGGCGATGGTGGAACGATTCCATTATCTGATGGGAAGTTATTATTACGGCATCGGCGGACTCAGCGGAATTCTGCTGAGCTGGTTCTGGGCGGCGTTTGACAGCCGGATTTATGACGGCATCGTCATGGGGTGGCCGTTCGCTTTGCTGGTGCCGGTGGGGCTGGCGGGGGTCTGGCTGGCGTGCCGGGAGGGGCGGGCGAGAAGCCCGGAGACGCTTTACGGAGGGATGGTGCTGCTTTTGTATTTATTCTGGGTATGTTCAGCGCAGCAGACGCGCTTCCTGCTGCCGGCCTACGCGGTACTGCTGTGTCTGGGGGCGGCTTCGCTGCGGTGGTGGAGCCGCCGCTGGCGACGACTGGCGGCGGCGGTGCTGGCGGTGGCGGCGCTGGTCAGTCTCCAGGGAGAGTTGCCGGCTCTGAAACATTTTTACTACTGCTGGAAAATGCTGCCGGGGGGGCGGAGCGAACCGGTCCGGCTGCTGCGGCAGGGGGCGCGGGACGGAGAATTTTTTGTGGCACTGGAAGAGCTGTCCCGACGGGCGCGACCGGATGACCGGGTATTGATGCTGTTTGAGCGCAGGGCCCTGTATTTCCCCTGCCGGGCGTTCAATGGGACGCCGGGGTTTCAGGAATGGATTTTCTGGCCGCTGCCGCAGACGGCGGACGAGGTTTTGCGGGAACTGAAACGGCGCAGGATCAACTGGGTTTTCATCGGCGGTTCGCTGCGCAATCCTGATCATCTGACGGCTTACGATCAGATCAACGCCGATCTGGCCCGGCTGCTGCTGGAACTGTTGCGCGCCGAAAAAGTGCAGCTGGTGCCGGTCGAAAATTCCGGCAGCAATGCGCTGATCCGGGTGCCCGGGGAGTAAGGGCATTCTTCGCTTCGCCTGGTCGAATGTGGGGCATGGTCGGATCGGCAAAGAAAAAATCCGGCTTTTTTTCTGTTGCCATTTCGCCGTGACTTGAAAAAAAACAAGTGGGCGGAATAGTAATCCAGAGTCGACTTCCACTATCGGAAAGGATGCGGTCATGATCCCTTTATGGAAACGTGTTGCGGTCGCGATGGCGGTGTTGTGCGGTGCGGCTTTTCCCCTTCGGGGCGGACCGGCGCTGGAGCTCTGGGAGAAGCTGCGGGAGGATCCGGTAAAGTACAAAGAACAGTGGCAACAGACTTTCAATGAACTCCGGCAGCGGGTGCTTCAGACGATTCTGATCAAGGACGCGACGTTCCGACGGCTGGCGGCAGAGGAAATGGCAGCCCTGAAAGCGATGGTGGAGGCGGAGGCGGCATTCCGGCGGGACAACCGGGAGTTCGCTGAAATTGACCGCCAGTATCAGGAGGCTGTCAAACAATACGGGGAATATCTCGGCGACGAATCCCGGTTGCGGGAAGTCGGCGTGCAGCAGCGGCAGGTAAGAATGCTGGCCCGGAAACGCCGGGAACTGCTGGAGTCTTCACCGGAGCTGATCGCGGCCCGGGCGTTGTGGAAAAACGCGGCGGCCGCCACCGAAAAACAAATGGATATGCTGTTGCAGCGCTCCATGACGGAGGACGCCCGTGAGCTGCGGGAACTGTTGCACCGAATGCGGCAGTTGGCGGAGAAGGACGCGGCGGAAGAAGAGGAGGCTCCGGCGGAAAATCCCTTCGCGGAAACCTTTTCCGATCTGAGCAAAGCTGTTTCCAATCGGGATTTTGCCCCGTTGCGGGAGAAGATGCTGGAGGAAAAAATCCGGTCCGAGTGGCCGAAAGCCGATCCGGCGGTGCTCGATTGCTTCGTTCGCGGCTGGATCAGGGGAGAAGCGGCCGCGTGGGATCACGCGCCGGAGTCGGAGACCCCGCTGGAAGATCCGCTGGCGGAGTTCTGCCGGCTGGTGCGACGGGAGCAGGATGAGAAGCTGCGCCGGACGCCGGAGTTCGGCCTGGAGGTGCGGCGGAGCCTGTTGAAGATTCCCCGGAATACTTTTTTGCGGGCCTGCGCCATTGACTACCTGCGGGGAATCGTTTCCGAGGGGCAGATGTATCGGAACCAGACGAATTCCATGGTCCGGGAATTTCTCAACCAGCTTCGCGCCGGGGCTTCCGGAGAATACATGCACCATGTTTACAATGTGATTTCCGGTTGCAGCAGCAACGACGATTTCAAGCGCTACGAGGCCGAACTGGCCGGCGATCGGGATCAGGTGGATCCGTGGATGTGGGCAATGATCACCGGGAGGGCCGCCATCGCCCGGGCCTGGGACGCCCGCGGCAGCGGCTTTGCCAATACCGTGAGCCGCCGCGGCTGGGAGGGATTCCGGCGGGAACTGGGCGTGGCGCGCGACGCTTTTTACAAGGCGTTGGAACTGCACCCGGAATGGGGAAATCCCTATGTGCAGCTGCTGTCGGTGGAGATGGGCGACGGTTCGGTGCAGGATCGCATTGAGGTTTTCAATAAACTTGTGAAGATTTATCCGGATATTTCCAGCGCCTACAGCAATCTGAGCTGGGGCCTGCTGCCGCGCTGGGGCGGTTCCCATCAGCTGATCCTGCAGCTGGCCGATGCGGCGATGGCGACGGAACGCTACGATACGGATATCCCGTCGCTGGGGTTCATTCAACTCGGCCGCGTGGCATGGGATTATCCGGATTACCGCTGGAAGAACATTTACCGGAGGAGGGATATGCCGGCCCGCGGCGACCGGTTGTTCGCCAAACGGCTTGAAGCGGTGGAGAAAGGCTCTGACGGATATGATTTTCTGCTGGTGCACCGGGCACTCTTTGAGATGGCGACGCTCCGTTACGATCAGGCGGCGGCCACCATCCGCGAATACGGCGGAATGGAGAAGTTCGCCGATTTCTGCCGCAACCGTTTCTGGCGTGGCACGGGGGGCGGGCTGTGGTACCCGCTGGTGCCGCAGTTCAGTGATCTTCCGACCGAATTGCGGTTGTTTACCGGGGAACAGGCGGAGGCCTTGCGCGCCGCCGAGCTGGCGTATCTTGGCGGTGAAGGCGATGCGGGACGGACACAGTTGAAAGAGTTGATTCGTCAAGGCAACTGGACTGCGTCGGATCGGGCATTTCTGATCGATCTTTACGGGCGATGGAGTCTGAATTTCGGCGGCAGCGAGTATTACGACTGCAATGATGGCGCCCGGTTGTACAATTCGTTTCAGGTGGCGGGACGGAACGACGCATCGGACGTCGTGCGCGAGCTGATCGAGCTGGGATTTGACTACGCGCAGTACGAAAACTATCCCGGGGAAACCGCCGTCAACATCGCCCGGAGGGGGACCGATACCAATATGATCGATGTGCTCAAACAGGCGGGAGACCCCCTGGACCGGCCGGAGCCGAAATACGGTCGCACCCCGCTGCACGTCGCCGCCATGGCGCCCAACGTGATCATGGTGCGTAAGTTGATGGCGCTCGGCGCTCCGTGCGACAAGCCCGACGGTCACGGTCATGTGCCGCTGCATCTGGCCGCCGCCGCCAAAGGCGTGGAGACGGTGCAGGTGCTTCTGGAGGCCGGAGCCGATCCGGACGTCGGCGACCGGGACGGCGATACTGCGCTGATGTTTACCATGCAGGTGAACGGACCGAAGGAGATTCGTCAGGCGTTGATTCAGCGTACGCGGAACGTCAATCAGGCCAATCATTCCGGTCGCACCGCGCTGCATTATGCCGCACAGTACATCGAGGATCCGGAAGCGATTCGTGAGCTTCTGGCGGCCGGTGCCGACGCCTCGCTGCGGGACCGCGGCGGTCAGACGGCCGCCGATATTGCCCGGGGGCGGAATCGCGGGGACCTGGCGGAGTTGCTTCGGCCATGAAATGACTGCCGGAAATGATTCGGCGGCAGTGCGGGCCGATCAGGTGGAGCGGTTTTCCGGCGCATTGCGATTGAAATGCTTCCGGTATTCCAGGGGCGTCATGCCGCTTTCTTGTCGGAAAGCCGCGGCAAAGTAATTCTGTCGGGTGAAACCACACTGTTCGTAAATGTATTTGATGGAATGGGTGGTATTCTTCAGCAGTTCCCGGGCATATTCCAGGCGCCGCATCCGCAGGGCGGTGGCGATGCTGCAGCCGTTTTCCCGGGAAAATACGGCATTGAGATAACTGACGCTGAATTGCAGCTGTCCCGCCAGTCGCCGGACGTTGAAGTCAGGATCGGGGAAACAGGTCTCGATCAGCGTCTGAACCCGTTCGGACAACAGGGCTGCGCTGCCTTCCTCCCGGCGCGGATCACGCGCCCAGAGGGACCCCCATAAAAGCTCCATACTGAAGCTGACCAGGTTGAAGAATTTCATCGACGATACTCCCGGGTCCCGGCAAGACAGAAAACGCTCGCATTCGCGCTGCCGCAAGCGGAATCCGCTCGCCTGAACCGGCGTCAGCAGTGTGGCCACATAGGGGCGCAATGCTTCTTTGCCCGACCGTCCCCCCAGTTCCTGCAGCGGACGCAGCAGACGATGTCCCGCCGCGTCGATAAAGTTCCAGATCAGGGAACTGTGCATGCAGCCTCTGGTATCGGTGTAGAGAAAGCGGTGCTCCACATTCGGATTGATCAGCAGCAGCGTGTTTTCCCGGCACAGCAGTGGAGAACTGCCGGTAACGTCCAGCGTGCAGCAGGCCTGTTCCACCAGAATCAGGTGATAAGCCGGATGGACATGACGCGGAAAGGGGAAACCCGGAGGAAACACGGAATGATGGATTTTGGCCTCTTCCGGGACCAGATGATAAGGGGTTTCGTTCCACAGGATCGTGATTTCCGCACTCATGTCAAAGACTTTGCTCCCAGGGAAAAATATAAAGGAGGAGAAAGAAAAGACAAGATTGAAAATAGTAAAAAATCGTCAAAAATAATATTGATTTCATCATTTTTTTGGTGTTTTTTTTCATTATAATATTCATAACGACAGAAGAACGGATGAGGATCTGTTCGCAGGCGACCTCTTCCGGGCAGAACCACAACCGGCTGACTGCCGCATTTTCAGGAGGAGAAAGAGGGGTATGCCGGACGTCAACGAGGCTTGTTTCGGAGCGCCGGCGCATACGGCCCATTCCTTACAAAAAGCAAATAGTGGAGAAACCATTCCTTCATTTTGTAAGAATACATTAAGAGATAATCAGAAAACAGAAAACCCAGGATCTGCCAATGATCCGATACGGAAAGAAAACAAGAAAGCGGAAGTCTTTACATGAAAGGAACGGCTCCAGAGCGGATGCAGTACAGCAGTAGCGTCATGTCGCGGAGGTCTTTTCCAGAAAACAAGGAGTTCACGATGAAACAACAACATTTTACTTTGATAGAGCTGCTGGTGGTGATTGCGATCATCGCGATCCTGGCCTCCATGCTGATGCCGGCCCTGGCCGGCGCGCGCAGCCGGGCTCATGCCATTTCCTGCATGAGCAACCAGAAACAGCTGGGGACGGCCATCAGCATGTACGGGATGGATTACCGGAATTATTTTCATTCGCGGGTTTCCGCCGCCTCCTTCGACCCGAAAGGGGAAGAGGCGTATGACATCAGCTGGGGCGCCATGCTGGCGCGCTGCAACTACATCGCCTCCTACCAGAAACCCACCGCGCCCTTCTTCTGTCCGTCCACCCGGATGACCATCAAGAATACCAGTCCGGACCGGATCCTCCGTTACAGTTACGGGGCGTGGAACGCCACGCCGAGTGCGATTTCGGACAGTTTCACCATCAGTTTGTCGTTCGCGAAATTCCTCCGCCGGCCGTCGATCTTTTCGCTGCTGGGAGACACGGTCGACTCCACCAGCGGATATCCGAACTACAACCTCTACCACAAGCAGGAAAGCGGCGGTCGCGGCCGGGTGTTTTTCCTTCATAACGGGTTTGCCAACATGGTTTTCGCCGACGGACATGCCGAGGCGGTCACGCCGGGGGACCTCCAGAATGAAAACGGTTACGGGGTGCGGATTTCCACCGGGAACGTGCCGTTCAAGATCATTTCCGGTCTGAAGGGTGGTCCGGGGGCCTTTTATGAAGTCGCCTGGGTGAGCAATCTGCCGGATCTTTAATCATTAATGACGATGAGAGGATTTTTTATGCGGAAAATATTGGGAAGAATCGTTGCAGGGGCCTTGCTGCTGATCTGGTCCGGATGGATTCCGGTTGGTGCCGCGGCGGAACAATCGGAAAGTCCCCGGGCGAAGTACGGTTTTTTAATGATCGGCGACGGCATGGGAGAAAATTCCGTACGGCTGTTCCGGGAACAGTTTCAGACCACCGTGTTCGACCGGCTGGGCGAGCCGGTCCCGACCGGCACGAACAATGTGAAGGGAACTACCACCGATTCGGCGGCATCCGGTACTGCGCTGGCCTGCGGGATCAAGACATACAACGGGGCCATCGGTGTCGATGCCGATGGTAAACCGGTGACGAGTCTGGCCCGGCTGCTGCAGCGACGCGGGGTGAAAATCGGCATTATCTCCACGGTGGGGATCAATGATGCGACGCCGGGGGCACATTACGGGAATCGCCTGAGTCGCAAGGAATATGCGGGGGTGCTCTCGGATCTTTTTGCTTCCGGATATGATTTTTTCGGGGCGAGCAGCCTGCTGCGTCCGGAAGGTTTTTCCGACAAGGACCTGGCGTTTCTTCTAAAACGCAACCGTTACACGCTGCTCTCCGGTCGGGAAGGCCTGGAACAGCTTGATCCGGAAAAGAAAAATTTCTTCTACGGGGTCACGGAGACGATTGGCGGCGATGGCTTTTTGAATCCTGATCCGACGCTGGCGCAAGTGGTGGCGGCCGCGATCCGGGCGCTGGATAACCCGAAGGGATTCTTTCTCGTAATCGAAGGCGGCGCCGTCGATCACGGCAATCACGCCAATGATTCCGGCGCCATGCTGCGGGAAATGGTGGAATTCGACAAGGCCATCAAGACGGTGCTCGAATTTGCCGGCCGCCATCCGGAGGAAACGTTGGTGGTCGTCACCGCCGACCACACCACCGGTGGCATCGAATGGGAACCCGACGGCAAGTCCCGGCCCGGTTTCTGGCAGGCGCAGGAGCTGCCCAACGGTGCTCTGGCCCGGCGCCTCGGAAAAATGCAGAAATCCGGCGACGATGCGGCGGCTCTGATTCAGGCGGCCTGCAAGGCGACCGGGATCGCCGTGCCTGAGGCCGGCTCGAAGGAATATGCTGATTTGCAGAAGGCTGCCGAGCTGTTTCTGGCCGGGAAGACCACCCGGAAGGATGCCATGACCAATTACGGCAAATACAATCCGCTGGTGATTGAGGTCTTCCGGCAGCGGGACCGGCAGAACGGCTTTCATTATACGACGTTCGGGCATACATCGAAACCGGTGTTGACCTATGCCGTCGGCGTGGGTGCGGAACGGTTTCGTGCGCCGCTGGAGAATGCAACGATTCCCCACCTGATCAGTGAGGCGATGACCGGAACTGATCTGCTGAAAAAGGCCGCGGGCGAATGGCCGTTTCCGGCGGCGAAGGTGAAAGACCATTGGGTCATGCAGAGTGTCGGGCCGGACTTTTTCCAGTGTCGTTATACCCGTGCCGAGGCCGCGCCGCTGACGTTCACGCTGAGCGGTGAGGGCGAAAAAGACCGGGTGGAAAAAACCAATGCGCCGTTCGGCCGGGTGAAATTCACCGGTCTGAAGCCGGAAAGTGAGTATGTGCTGACTGTCCGCGAAGGCGACAAGGAACTCACCCGAATGACCTTCCGGACGCTGCCGCGGCCGGCGGGTGAGCCGCTGTTGCGGGGCGCGGTGCTGGCCGACCCGCATCTGGCGGTGGGCCCGGACAATCCGAAGATGCGGCTGCATTCGCGCTCCGCCGCCATTCTCCGGAATGTGCGGACGGAACTGGAAAAAGCCCGGACGGATCTGCTGCTGCTGCCTGGCGACGTGACCGACCGCAGCCGGGCGTCGGAGTTGAAGCAGTTCCGGAAGATTTTTGCCGATGCGCCCTTTGCCTCGGTCGCAGTCCCCGGCAATCACGACCGGCTTTCCTCGCGCGAATTTGCGGCGGAGTGGAAGAAACTCTTCGGAGAACCCACCGGATGGGAAGAACGAAACGGCATTCAGATCGTTCGCCTGGACACCGGAAACGGACGGTTGAATAAGCCGGGCAACATCGCCGCCGTCCAGCGTCTTGATCCGGCGAAACCGGCACTGATTCTTTCGCATTACCAGCTGGTGAAGGATGACCACATCACCGATCCGGACGCCGCGATCAAAGACGCGGATCAGCCGGAGTGCCGCGCTATGCTGGAGCGGATTGCCTCCGCCCGGGCCATCGTGCTGGTCGGGCATAAGAATCTCGCATCCATGACGGAAATCGGCGGCCGCGTGCCGCAGATCAACTGTCCGCAGACGACGCAGTATCCGAATGGATATCTGGCATTTCAGCTGTATCCGGAAGGAATGCTGTATTCGTATGCGCCTTCTTCGGACGAGTGGACCGAAGAGTATTCGCGGCGGCTTTCCGGTTCGGTGACGGCGCGGGAGAAACACGCCTTCCGGTGCTGGAACGGATTCCTGAAATGGCCGGAGCCGGCTTCCCGGGAATAACTTCCCGAAAAAAGCTTTCGCCGCCGTCTTCCGCCGGGGGGGCGGTCAGCGGTGATGCCGGTTGCGGTATTCCAGCGGCGAGACGCCCATGCGGGACTTGAAAAAACGCGAGAAGGCATAGATGGTGGGGAACTTCATCAGCCGGGCGATTTCCGTGAGGTTGCCCGAGGAATAAGTCAGGTGGCCGACGGCGCACTGGATCAGGTGTTCGTCGATGAAGCGCTTGATGTCGGTTCTGCCGCCGGTTTCGCGGCGGAACTGTTTTTTGAACCGGGGAAGCGACATATTTTCTTCTTCGGCCAGGCGTGTGACATTGGCCTCGGCTCCGTGATTGGAGATGAATTCTTTCTGGCGTTGCAGAAAAGGAGATTCAACGATCTCATTTTCCCGATCGGCGTTCAGGGTTTCCAGCAAACACCACAGATGCTGACACAGGATGGTTTTCGAAACGAAGTCCATCCTGCCGGTCCGTCCGGATTCCCCCAGCAGTCGGACGATCGCCGCCACGTGGTAGTCGGCAACCGGATGACCGCTGCGTCCGGCGGTCCGAAAGGGGTGCTCCGCCTGAAATTTGATGCTGTAGTAAGACGCGGACGTACCGGACGACCGGAAACTGTGTGGCGTTTCCGGCGGAATCAGCCAGAATTCTCCCTGTTCCAACGCCATTGCGCCATTTTCCGAAATGCCGACGATCCTCCCTGTCCTGCAGATTTCCAGCTGAAAAAATGAATGCAGATGGGGTTTCCCGTCCAGATTCTTTTCTGTTCCGGCCCCCCAATACAACAGCTTGATCGGAAAATTCGCGGTTGTGCTCATGACCTCTTCCCCACTGTTTCGCAGGACTATAACCCGGGTTTGCGGAAAACGCAAATAAAAAAGCCTGATCCGCCTTCTCTTGCAGCGAAACAGGGGCTGAAATGATAAAAAAGTGTCCCGTTTTGCAATTGGTTCCCGCCATAAATTCGCTATACTATATTTAAAGGCGACTGAACCAAATTTCAATACACAGGACGTTTTTTTCATGAACAGACGATTTACCCTGATTGAACTGCTGGTGGTGATTGCGATTATCGCGATTCTCGCATCCATGCTGCTGCCCGCCCTGGCCAAGGCGCGCGACCGGGCCACGGCGACCAAATGCATGTCCAACCAGAAACAGGTCGGGCTCGCGATCGGTTTCTACCTGCAGCAGAACGACGATTTCTTTTATTCTCCGAATTCCAACAATACTTCGGATGCGCTGAAAACCGGCACGCACTGCACCTGGGCCGCCCGCCTTTACTGGGATGGTCTGGTCACCAAATCCGAGGTGCTGCTCTGCCCCGGTTTCAAGAACTACAACCTCGGCAGCGAGTCCTGGAATCTCCTCAATCAGACGTACGGCGCCGCTTACGCCGTTACCAACACCCAGGGGATTTCCTTCAAAATGGGCATCTATCAGAAAAACGGGTTCAGCAAGTTCGGCTATGTCGCCTGCTCGTACAGCATCGGCGCCGGCAATCCGATGAGCCGCATGCTCTTCTGGAGCACGGGCGCGCCTTATGTGGGCGAAAGCTACGGGCGTACCTGGCTGGTTCACAACGATCGGGCCAACGTGTTGTTCATGGACGGCCACGTGCAGGCCGTCCAGCGCGGCGGATTCAACAACGTCAATTCCATGCAGTACAATTCGCTGGGTGTGCCGTTCACGGTGAATCAGCTGGTCAGCGGCGACATGTCCACCTATCTGGTGCCCTGAGGGAGAGAGGAGTCGAAACGTGATGAACTGGAGCTGGATTTTCCGGGGGGCGCTGCCGGTATTCCTGCTGGCGGCTGCGGAGCTTCGCGCGGAGGCGCCGCTGCGGGTGCTGGAGGTGAAGGACGGGCGTATTCAGAACGGCGGTGGAATCCGGGTCAATGCTTCCAGAGACGTGTCGGTGACTCCGGAAAAGGATTCTCTGCGTGCAACCAATACCGTGCCGTCCCGTTATTGCGTTCTGTCGCTGAATCCGGACCGGGTGCCCTATGCGCCGGATCTGGTGCTGCGCTTTGAATACCGAAATTCCGGACCGGAAGGGGTGGATCCCGGTTATCTGGGGGTTAACCTGTTTGATACGCGCAAGAGAATGACGTTTCACCGTTTTCCGGCGTCCGCGCAATGGCGTCAGGCGCAGGTCTCTTTTTCCGGATTGAAGAGTACCCGGAATGAATTCTGGGAGGAAGGGGACGTATTGGACCGGATCAACCTGTATGGTCGTCTTTCGGAGAGCAACGCTCCGACGAAAATGACGCTGGAAGTGCGCCACCTCCGGATTGAGAAGGATCCCCGCTACAATCCACTGGCGGGAGTGCGGGTTTCCTACAGCGCCCGGGTGCTTTTCAACTGGGAGCGGGTGGAAGGGGCGCAGGGCTACCGCCTGGAGTATTCCACCGATCCAGCGTTTCCGGCGGAAAAGACCGTGACAGTGGAAACGCCGTTCAATTTTGTCGTTTCTCCGGAGGTCCTGGCGCCGGGGCTGTACTACTGGCAGGCGACCGCGCTGCCGTCCGAAACCGTGGCGGGACGCGACCGGGTGGTGGTACCGGACCCGGCCCATAGCTGGGAACTGCCGGCATATGACTTTTCGCAGCTTGCGAAAACGCCTCATCCGCGGCTGCTGCCGCTGGCGCGGGAGCAGTGCGGGGGCAATGTCGAAGCGGCGGCCGCGGCGGCGGAGAGGGAATTGGACTTTCAGTTGCCGCCGGATCCGCAGCCTTACCGGGAAGGGGCCGATCCGCGGATCCGCGCCCGGATTGAATGGTACGGTACGATTGCCGACGGCATTATCACTCCGGCCGGGCGGAAGATGGCGTCGATCGGGCAGGCCGCCATGCTGACCGGGCGGCGGGATTTCATCGACAAGGCCCGCGAACTCGCCCTGGCCATCGCCCGGACCTGGGATCCGAATAACGGCAGCCACATGAAGAATTGCGATCTTCAGGCCGCCAATCTGCTGACCGGGCTGGTCTGGTGTTACGACGCCGCCTGGCACAGCATGACGCCGGAGGAACGCAAAGTTGTGGCTGGTGCCATTGAAGAACGGGGACGCCAGTATTGGGAGGATGCCAATCCTTTCCGCGGCAATGAGGCACAGAATCATTCCTGGGACCGGGTGCAGGTGATTGCCTTTGCCGCCGTCGGGCTGGCGGCATGGCCGGAGGCGGCGGAATGGTTTGATTTCGCGGCAAAAATGTTCGCCTACCGGTTTCTGCCGTCGCTCGGATTCGACGGAGAGAACAACGAGGGCATGGCGTACTGGAGTTACGGGACGGGACTGGCGTTGAAGTTCGTGGATCTTGCGCGGGCGGTGACGCCGCTGGATCTGTACCGGCATCCCTGGCTGGCCAGAACGGCGCGTTTCCCGCTGTACAGTGCGCCGCAGGAGGGGTATCAGATCGCCTTTGCCGACAACGGGACGCTCAATCACGGACAGATGGGGCCGGCGGCCCGCGCCTTTACCGGCAAGCTGGCGCGGCACAGCGGGGACGCCGTCGCGCTCTGGTATGCGGGAATGCCGGGAGACCGGTCGCTCCGGGCGGAGCCGCCGGTGGCGATTCCGCAATCGGTGTATTATCCGCACATCGGGGTGACGCTGTTCAATACGTTTCTGCCGGACGGACGGGAAAACGTGGCGGTGGGATTTCATGCCGGAAAGTTTTTTGCCGGACATCAGCATGCCGACCAGAACAGTTTCGTGATCAACGCCTACGGCGACAAGCTGGCCATTGACGGCGGTTATTACGACTGGTGGGGCAGTCCGCATTTCAATGGTTATTCCACCCAGACGGTGGCGCACAACACCATTCTGGTGAACGGCAAGGGGCAGGTGTCTTTGACCGAGGGGGCGGATGCGGTCAGTTCCGGGTATTTTGACTCGCCGAACTTCGGGGTGATCGCGGGCGATGCGTCGGCGCCGGAAGTGTATGGGGGCGCGTTGTCCGGATTTGTGCGGCGTCTGGTGTTCGTCAAACCGGATTTCGTCATTACCTACGACCGGTTGAAAGCGGATGCGCCTTCCGTTTTCCGTTACCAGCTTCATACCCATACCGACCGGCAGGAGGACACGGCGGCGTCGGGTGCGCAGCTGGAAGTCCGCCGTCCTCTGGCCCGGCTGAACAGCCGGATGCTGCTGCCGCGCGACGCCGTCTGGCAGGTCAAGCAGGCGTATGATCTGATGCCCATGCAGCGTTATCTGCTGGATCCTCTGCCGCGGCCCCAGCCGGAGTGGACGGCTTTTGCCGAGAACGCCCGACCGGCGCGGGAATGCGAATTTTTGAATGTCATGCGGATTTCGCGCCGTAGCGTTCCGGAAAGCCGGACGTCCGCGCCCCGCCTGCTGGAAAACGATGCCGCGGCCGGAGCGGAATTCGACGGTCCGGGCGGCCGGACGCTGCTTGTGTTCCGCCGGGGAGCCGCCGGGGAATTCCGGCTGGGAGACGTGGAGTCCGATGCGGCCGTCGCCGCGGTAATGCTCCGGGACGGGGAGGTGGCGGACGCCATGCTTTCCGAGGGAACGTTTCTCCGGTATCAGGGGCGGGAACTGCTGCGGCTGGAAACCCCCGGCGCCCGGAGCCTGGTGCCGGCCTCTCCGGCGCGGCGGGAAGAGGGGAAACTGCTGGTCGACGGTCGGACGATTGCCGCCGACCGGTGGACGGTGCCGGTCGGCGGGGGGGATGTCAAACAACTTCTTTCCGGGGTTTTCGAATTGCCCGCCGACAGTCTGGTTACCGTTTCCGCTGCCGCGGGGGATGGTGCCGTGCATTACACCGTCAGTTCCCGCTCCGACCGCATGACGGGAACGCTGGCGGCGCATCATGAGGCGCAGACGGCGTTTCTGCGTGCGGGCACCTATCTGGTCAGCATCGCGACGGACGGAACACTGCCGGAAGTGACGCTGCGGACGGTGCCGGGAAGCGTGGTGCGCGGGCGGCCCGCCGGGAAGGAACCGCCGCAGAATGCGCTGTTGCTGGACGCGGCGGATTTCGCCGCCGAGAACGTACCGGCGGCCCGACTGGAGAAACGTGCGCCGATTCCCGGCGGCATGGGGGTGATCTACTGGGCCGAAGAGGGCAAATATCTGGAATGGGAGTTCCAGGTGGCGAAGGCGGGACGCTACCGGCTGGCGCTTCAGGTTTCCGGTCTGGGCAATCAGGTGCTGCGGGACTTGAGCATCGACGGCAGACGCGTGGCGGTGCTGGGCTGGGATTCGACGGGAGTGGCGGGATACGCGCCGTCGGAATGGAGTTATCTGGTGTTTCCGAAGGACTTCGAATTGGCGAAGGGAAAGCACCGGCTGCGGCTTACCGCGCTGGGAGGCGTAACCAACCTGTCGCGTCTGGCGTTGCTGCCGGTCGAACGTTGAATGGAAAAATCGAATACCGCGCCTTCCGGAGCGGTTTTTTTCAATAATGATTTCCGGGACCGTGTTGACGGAGAATGCCGTTTATGACGACAGCCCGGCCCCCGAATCAGGCAGAGAAAGAGGATTTTTGTCAAAAAAGTATTGATTTTCAATAGAAAACGCCTGGCGTGCACGCCAGGTTTTCTGATACAATATATATATATCATGGGACAACCTGGACTCGACGGAAAAACCGGAGGTACGAATGAAAAGGCGCTTTACGTTGATCGAGCTGCTGGTAGTGATTGCCATTATTGCGATTCTCGCGTCCATGCTGCTGCCCGCCCTGGGCCGGGCGCGGGACCGGGCCAAGGCGATTTCCTGTGTGAACAACATGCGGCAGATCGGCGGGTATTTCGCGTTTTACACCAACGACCATCGGGACTTCTTTCCCTATTATTTCCGCTGGAACAATCCTCTGAACAGTACGATTTCCAGCTATGACGCCAAGACCTCCTGGGGCGAGGTGATGAAGAATCTTTACTTTTCCACCCAGCAGAGCGTCAACAACCGGAATCGCCTGTTCTACTGCCCGGCCTCCACCGCCAATCCGAATATGATTTACGGCCAGTACATCAGCTACGGATACAACGCCAACAACATCGGCAGCGCCTCCCGTTGGCACGGCAGAAAGACGTTGACCACCGCCGACGGCTATCTCAGCGCTCCCGCCCGTGCCGGAATTTAAAAAGCCGGGGAACACGTTGCTGTTGATCGATTCCCTGGCATGGCGCGCCAGTTTCGGCGCCGGAGAGAGCACACACCGGAACTATTATATCGTGGTCGACGGCGGCGTAACCGGAGCGGGAACGAATGCGAACGTGCCGGAGTGCCGTCACAACGGGTTCGCCAACGTCTTGTGGTGCGACGGACATGTGGGATCGGTCAGGGGAGACCGGGACAACCATCTGGCGATTTATTCCGGAGAACTCAAGACGATCAATGATGATGACAACCACTGGAGTCGCGACGGCCTGAAAATGAAGAGCAAGTAAGGGAGTTGTTTGTCGGTGGAGTTTGCAGGATAAGGGAGGAGAGGAATGAGGAAAATTTTGCTGCTGGCGATCATGTGCTGCGCCGGTCTGGTGAGCGGGGCGGGCGGCAAATCGGAATTGTCATCGGAGGTTCTCCGGCCGGAACGCTTTCCGCAGCTGCTGACGAGCCGGGAGGAGCTGGCGCAGCTGCGTGCCGGTTGGGCGGAGATGCCGCACCTGCGGCAATACGTGGAAGAACAGCGGAAGATTGTGGTGCCGCTGCTGGAATTTTCCGACGACGAGCTGCGAAGATTGGTGCCGCCGGCCGGTGCGCCGATCGTGTACGGGCTGGGGATGAATCTCGACCCGTATGGGGAACGCCTGCGCTGGACCTCCTGGAAAACCCCGTTCAAGGTAATGGGGCGAAACAACGTGGTGTATCCCAATGCCGATTATCCGGATGACGGTTCCGGGTGCGGGAAGGATGGGAAGAAGTATTATTTCACGGCGCGTGCCTACGGATTCGTCTGTTCCGAGCTGGAGGAACGGGTGCTGCCGGCGCTCGGCGACCTGTACGCCCTGACCGGCGAGAAGCAATATGCGCATGTCGCGGCCGTTCTGCTGGACGCCGTGGCGGGGATTTATCCCGCCAACCGGCGCGGGCCGCTGGATTATCCCGGCCGCAAGGCGGACCGCGACCGGTCCGGACGGTTGCAGCGGGCGTATTACATGGTGGCGCGGGGATTGGAGAATTATGCGAATACGCTGGATCTGATTACCGCTTCCGGGGAATTGGAGGCTCCCTCGGCCTTTCCCGGATTCGCCAGCATCCGAGAACATGTCGCGGCAAACCTGCTGCGGGACGGCGGGGAGTTCTGTTACGACTGGGCGATGGAAGGCGGACAGCTCAATAACGGTCTGGCCGATTACGTCCGGGGGGCGGCTTATGCCGGGCTGCTGCTGCGGGACGAACGGCTGCTGACGCCGCTGCTGAAGGGGCCGTCGTCGTTGCGTTCGATGCTCGACAACAATGTCGACCGCAACGGGTTCTATTTTGAGGTGTCAACCACTTATTCGGTGCATACGACGGAGCTGTACTGCGCGATGGCGGGTATTGCCGATGCGGCGGTCCGGCAGGGACTGGCGGCGGGAGCATCCTTTTACCGGGATCCCGGACTGGTGGCGATGATGGATCGGTTTTTCATCCGGCGGGAGCTTTCCGGGCACATGCCGACGATTGGGGACGACGGGCCGGACCGGTTTTACGTGTCGCCGACACGACGGCTGCCGGAGCCGGGGCGGACGGCGTTGTCCGACCGCTATTGGAGTTCCCAGCTGCGCAACAGCTGGCGGTTGCTGCTGAACGCCGATTCCGATGTGCGTGGAGAAATTCTGCGATTTCTCCGGACGCTGTATGGTGACGGGCCGGTCGTTCCGCCGGTAGACCGGCTGACGCTGTTTCGGATTACGCCGGCATTGCTGCGCGAGGTGGCGAGTGCCGCTGAAGACGAAAAGCTCTTGAGCGAAGGGAGCATTTTCTATGGTGCCAAGGGGCTGGCCCTGCTGCGCGGCGGCAGGGGGGATTGCCGGTACGGCGCACAGCTGGCGGCGGGTATGCAGAACAATCATGGACAACGGGAGGCTTTGACCTGGACTTTCTTCAGCCGGGGGCATGACTGGAGCAACGATCCCGGTTATTACAACAGCCATTACCGGCACAGCTGGACGCAGATGACCGTGGCGCATCAGTCGCTGCTGGCCGACGGGAAAAGTTTCGATCCGCGGGCGGGCGGCGGTTATCTGAATGGTTTTCTGGCGGACGACGTGGTGCAGTACGCCCTGGCGGTTCACCCGGGAGCTTACCGCCCGGAAGGCGTGTCCCGTTATGAACGGATGATTGCACAGCGTCCGGATGAAACCGGCACGGATCTGGGATACTGGCTGGATATCGGGATCATTGCCGGAGGGGAATTCCGGGATGACAGTTTTCACACGGCCATGAAGGACTGGCGCTTCTCCCGGAAGATGACGCCGGTTGGAACCTACGGCATGTTTCCGGGATTGAGCGCGGAGAACCGGTTTCGGCGGGATTACCGGCTGACCGGGTTTGAAGATCGCCATTTCCGCTGTGAGGTGCCCGGCAACGGTTATGCCCTGTTGACGCAGCCGCAGAGTACGCGGACCGGCGAGGGGGTGGGCATGGAGCTGACAGATCCCGCGTTCATTGTCCGATCGCCTTTCCGGGGCAGGATCAAGGTGGATTTCCCCGGGGCGCCGGACCGGGAATACATTGCCGCAGTTCATCCGGGACTGGACGTGACGGCGCCGGTGGCCTATCTGATCCGGCGGGACCGCGGGAAAGGGGGTATCAGTGTTTTTCTTAAAATCATCCGGGTGGTGCCGGACGGCGTGGAGGACCCGGTAAATGCGGTCGAAACGCCTGCCGTCCGGTCGGAAGATCCTTTTGCCCGCGCCTGCAGGGTGTCCCGTTCAGACGGGTTGTGCGATGTCTGGCTGACCGGGAAATTGGAAATTCCCGCGTCCGGCAATCTTCCGGCGATCACGGGGGATGTCCGGCTGGCGCTTCTGGTTTTCGACCGGTCCGGAAAACTGCTGCATGTCCGGGGAACCGGTGTCCGGTCGCTGCGGGCCGGGGATTTCCAGCATCAGGGGCCGGGTGCAGCAACCGCTGCGATTACCGCGATCCGGGAGCGGGTGCTGACGCTCGACCGGGAGCTGCCGCCGGAGGCGCTGCAACCGGGAAGCCTGATCCTGGTGTCGCCGCCGGAAGGGATTCCGGCGACGTTCACGCTGGCCCGGGGAGGCGGGCGGCGACTGGAAGTGGCGGATCAGGGATTTCTGCTTGCCCGCGGCGTGCCGGTGGAAGGGGATCCGGAAGATCGTTGTCGTTTTTCCGTGGCATTTCCGATTTCCCGGTTTACCGCGCCGATGGCGCAAAATTCCGCTGCGGCCGCGCTCGGCAAAACCGTTCTCGCGGACGGCAAGGTGATCGGACGGATTGTCGCCATGGCGGAAAATGGTCGGGAGTTCACGCTGGATACGCCGCTGCCTGCCGGAGTGACGGCGATCGACATCGCCGAGGCGGGTCCCGGTGATGTTCTGGAAATTCCTCTCAACCTGAGTGCGGACCCCGCTTCCACGGCAAGATAAAATCCAAAAAACGCAGGAGCGGTATCCTGCCGTCGGCGTTTTCTGCTTCCCGTTGACGCTATGGCTGAACGGGACCGTCGGATTCGCCGGTAAAAGTTTTGATACGCCGGAAAAGATCCTGAAAAACGGCATCCGCATCCATCCGGCGTGCGGCCAGAAGCGACGACGGCCCCGCGTCCGGGAGAATCCAGCTGCGGTCGTCCCGCAGCTGTGGTGTCGGTATTTCCCGCCACTGCGTCGCCTCCGGGACGGTGAAAAAGGAACTGACCGCAACGTCCCAGATGATTCTTTGCCGCCACGGAACTCCCCGCATGCAGTCCTGAAAGATTTTCAGCAGGTACGCTCCGACCGGGCCGCAGTCATGGAGGTTTGTGCGCATCTCCGCTTCGGTGACGGCAAGGGCGGAAGCCACGCCGCGGCAGGGGAAATGCACCAGCGGGATGCCCGAGGCGAAGACGGTCTGCGCGGCGGCGACGTCCTGAATCAGATTGAATTCATCGTTGTCGGGATCGGCATAATCATGGCTGCCCAGCCAGACCACCACGGCGCGTTCACTCAGCGCGGGGTCCAGCAGCAGGGCGGAGGCGACGTTGGTGAGCACGGCGATGGCGCCGATGTAGAGTGTCCGCCCTTCCGCGGCGGTGCGGCGGGACTCCTCCACCAGAAACCGTGCCGCAGCGGAAGCCACCGGGGTATTCCGGTCCGGCAGATACCGTTCGGAGCCGCGGAGAACAGGGACCCGGCCGTCCCGTCCGGTCAATCGGAGAATGTGTCGGATCTCTTCGTAGCTTTTACACATGCCGTCGGCGGGGGAAGTGGAGCGTTCGTTGAAGAACGGTGCGGCGGTGACACCGCGCAGTTCGACCCGGTCCGGAGCGCACAGGAGATGGGTCAGGGCGAACTGGTCGTCGATTTCGTTGAAGGTGTCGGTGTCGAGCACCATGGGGACCGGTCGGCCGGACCGGGGCGGAAACACGGACGGTCGGGACGGCAGAGCGGGAAACGACATGATGGAAATGTTCCTTCGCGATGATGAATGGACGGAATTTCGGCTGCATTAAGTATAGTCGATGAAGTTTCTTTTTGCAAGGGTTGACGAGGTCATTTTCATCAATTATGCTCGCATGGAGCAACTTCATCCGGAGGGGGGATACCATGGGAGTGCGCTTCCCATGGCGGGTTTCTGCAAATGTTTCGATGTCGTCTCTTGCGCGGCGCCGCCTCCGGCGATATGGTAGAAAAAACACTTGACAGGAGGTTGATCCATGGTTGAAGCCGGTTTTTATCACCGCGGCCGCGGCGGAACGGTTGTCTGTGACCTTTGCCCGCGCGGTTGCGTCATGGTTCCCGGAGAGGCCGGATTCTGCGGCGTCCGGCGCAATGAGGCGGGAACGCTGTATTCGCTGGTTTACGGCCGGCCCGCCGCCATGCAGGTCGACCCCATCGAAAAGAAACCGTTCCGGGAATATCTGCCCGGAACCGCGGCCTTCTCCTTCGGGACGTTCGGCTGCAATCTCGACTGCGCCTGTTGCCAGAATGACGAACTTTCCGGATGCCGCCGTTCCGACGTGATGGCGGCGGTTCCTGTACGGGAGCCGGACGAAATCGTCCGGCTGGCGCGGCATTACCGCTGCGCGTCCGTCGCCTTTACCTACAACGAACCGACGGTTTTTGCCGAGTATGCCATCGATGTGGCGACGGTCGCCCGCCGGGAAGGGCTGGCGACACTTCTGGTGTCCAACGCTTATATTTCACGGAAGGCGGCGGAAGCGCTGTTTCCGCTGATCGACGCCGCCAATTTCGACTTGAAAGGATGCTCCGAGGAGTTCTACCGGGAACATTGCCGTGGACGGCTGGCGCCCGTATTGGAGTCGATCCGGTACTTTCACCGGCTGGGGCGGCATCTGGAGCTGACCAATCTGGTGATTCCCACCCGCAACGATTCTCCGGAGATGATCCGGGCACTGCTGGACTGGGTCGGCGAACAGCTTTCTCCGGATGTGCCGCTGCACTTTACCGCGTTTTTCCCGCATCTGCGTCTGAACCGGTTGCCGCGTACGCCACGGAGCACGCTGGAGAAGATCCGGGAGCTGGCGCTGGCCCGGGGCTTCCGGCACGTTTATCTCGGCAACTGCTGAGAGAACCGGCGCCGGTGCGCTTGTCAGAACGAAACGTGCACTTCCCCCGAAATGCGCGTGGGCGGCGGCATCAGCACGATGCCCGCCGGTTCGCTCCAGTCGCGGCTCCAGCTGCGGAGCATCAAGGGATCGGTCGTACCGCCCCAGGGATTGAGGTCTACGATCAGAATCTGCCGGTCGCTGGTAAAGTAAACATCCATGACCAGTGTTCGGATCGGCAGCAGCCAGCTGATGGATTCAATGAACTTCTTCGCCTGCTTCCAGTAGTCCTGCTTGACGCCTTCAAGACGGCGGAAGTGGCGGATCAGGTGATACTGGCTCATGGCGTTGAGTTCTCCGTCCCGGATGAACAGCCGGAACTCCCGGGTGCGGTTCATCCGGCGGAAGGGGCGCAGACAGATGTATTCCACTTTGCCGGCGGTAGCGGCGGCGCGGACTTTCCGGCTTTCCGCCAGATAACGCCAGGCGCTCTCCGGAGAGAAAACCGCGCCACGTTTGAATTCAAAGCGTTCCGTGTCGGTCGGGGCGCAGACGTCCACCGCGGTAAAGCAATTGCCGGGAATGGCGCTCATCGGCTGGCGCAATGCTTCGATCGCCTCTTTGACGGCGGGGTGTTTTTTGCCGCCCTCCTTCACCCCGTCGGCGAGTTCGGCGACGGCCTCCGGCTTGAGCCGCACAAAGGAGGTCAGAAACGTATGGGACGCCAGAACCGGATACCAGACCGGAATGCGCAGAAAGGATTCATCGTCTTGCATCGAACACCTCGCTTTCGATCAATTTACCGGGGGGGCCGGCGGCGCGGCTTCCCGCTCAATGCGGTTGACCACGGTCAACATGTATAACACCATGCCGATGACATAGGCCGACCCGAAATTCAGCAACGGCAGCTCAAACGCCGCAAATACCGACGCTACCAGCATTGCCGGAAAACCGGCGTAGACTGAAATGGTGAAGAGATCCCGGAACCGCAGCACCCGCAGCTGTCGGGCGCCGGTCAGATGAAACATCCCGACAAAAACTCCGACGTAAAAAATAATCTGTATCGCGCCGAAAACAAAGAACAGTAGAAATCCGATCAGCGTCCAGCTTGTTTTGAAGATTCCCGCCATCTCGCCGACGGCAATCACGCGGGCCGGTTGGTCGGCGGTCGCCGGCGTGACTTTCTGGTTTGCCGCAACGGAGCGCAGCCGGGCTTCGAATCCGGCCAGGTCGCTCCGGCTCTGTTCCGTAACGACCGCGCCGGGACGGAAATTCAGCGCGATCCATTCATTTTCCGCGATCTTTTTGCCCAGCAGGAATTCCTCCGGAAACCAGTACAACAGATAGTTGCAGTCGCCAATCTCCGCCTTTTCCGGCAGGTTCGGCGTACTACCCGGCGGCACATAGGCGAGGATGCCTCCGTCCGGCAGCAGCAGCGAACGCGCCTGCTGCGGCTCCAGCTCCGGCAAAAATCGATTGCCCTGCACGGAAAGACCGCCGAATGTGTTCTGGAATCGGGCCGCAGCCTGATCGACTTCTTTTCCGGTCGCAAAGAAATGGACCAGGGAGACAAACAGCGAACACAGCAGCATCAGCAACAGAAACTGCCCCATTGTGCGCAGCGGATGCTGACGCACCAGACGAAAAAAGACGTCCGTCCCCCGGCAGGTACCGGCCAGTGCTGCAAAAAATCCGGTCTTCTCGTAAGACATTTTCACGACCCGGCAGGTTTTTCCGCGGGGGCGGTTGCCGCGGGAGTCGTGGTTTTCACCGGTGCCGTCGTTGCGGGGGCGGTTGCCGCAGGAGTCGTGGTTTCCGCCGGTGCCGTCGCCGTGGCATTCAATGTTTTCAGCACTTCCTCCGTCAGGTCGACCGCGGGGTTGCAATACAGCACCGTCGGGACGTCGTT
>CASDQW010000009.1 GCA_949282965.1 uncultured Lentisphaeria bacterium | reverse complement strand
TGTATACGTCATGCAGGAATTAGCAAGGGGAAAACACATGGAATCGCCGCGATTCGGCATTATCATCCGCGTCAATGATCTGGAAGCGTGCCGTAGTTTCTACCGGGATCTGCTCGGCATCGGAGAACCGGTGTCGGACAGTCGATTCGCGGTGGAATTCCGGCCGTCGGAATGGTTTTCGCTGCGTCTGGAGAAGAGCGCGGCGTCTTATCTGGAGCACGCCTCGGCGGCGACGACGTGGGTACTGGAATGCGACGATCCGGCGGCGTTGCGGGAACGGCTGGCGGATTGCGGGTACGAACTGGCGGCGGAGCCGGAGGAACGCAACAGCGGCGAGTATTTCCGCGGCAGCGACCCCGAGGGGAATGTCTTCTGGGTGACGCGCCGGTGCTGACACGGAACGGCGAGACGGGATTTTTTTTGCAAAAACGTCCGGAGCCCGCTTGCTTTTAATAATTTTCAAGCTATAGTTAGAGCCGGTATCAAGCCTGGAGAGGTGGCTGAGTGGCCGAAAGCAACGGTTTGCTAAACCGTCGTAGGAGAAATCTTACCGGGGGTTCGAATCCCCCCCTCTCCGCCAGATTATCAATCACTTGTGAATATTCATGCTTTTGCATGATAACAAAAAACTATCCCCGGTTTTTCCCCGGTTTTTGTAATGAAAAACAATGCTAGATATAATAAATCAAGCTCAAAATAACTAATAAAAGCTAGCTTGCAACGGTTTGCTAAACCGTCGTAGGAGAAATCTTACCGGGGATTCGAATCCCCCCCTCTCCGCCATCCGTACCATGTCCGTCTTATGAGAATTTACCTGATATTTCAGGAAGCTTTCTTGTTTTGCCGCCGTTTTTCATTATATTCCCTGTAGCGCGAGCGCAAGCTGAAAAACACGCCTGCGACCGGAGGGAAGGACATGTCCGACTGGGATTCGGAACAATACTTAAAATTTTCCGCGGAGAGAACCCGCCCCGCCATTGACCTGGCAGAGCGGCTGACTGTCATTGCCCCCGGGCGGGTGCTTGATCTTGGCTGCGGCCCCGGCAACAGCACGGCGATCCTGAAACAATATTTTCCCTCGGCAGAAATTCTGGGAGTGGACAATTCCCCGGACATGCTCGCCAAAGCCCGGCAGGACTATCCCGAATTATCCTTTCGTTTGTTTGACATCAACGATTCGCTCAGCACCCTGGGCGCCGGATGGGATGTGATTTTTGCCAATGCCAGCCTGCAATGGGTTCCTGATCATCGGACGCTGTTGAGGCGATTACTGGACGCCCTGACGGAAAACGGCGAATTGGCCGTCCAGATCCCATTGCAGAACAAGGCTCCGTTTCATGCGCTGCTGCGCCGGAAGGCGACATCGCAGACCTGGGCATCCTTCTTTCCGGAAATACGCAAGGTCCACATCCTGGATGAGTTGGAATATTGTGAACTGCTGCAGACTTATGCCGGAGCCTTTTCCATGTGGGAAAGCGATTACTTTCACATCCTCGAATCGCCGCAGGCGGTGCTGCAATGGTATCGCGGGACAGGGCTTCGCCCGTATTTGAAATGGCTTTCTCCGGAGAAACAGGCCGAATTTCAACAGGAACTCCTGGCTGAAACAGAAACCTTGTTCCCGCGTCTGCAGGACGGATCCGTGGTGTTTCAATTTGCCCGACTGTTTTTTGTCGCCAGGAAGAAATCTGCTGCCAATGCGCTCTCGCGAGCATGAAAAACCTGTGGCACGAACAGGAACCGCCGTAACCGCCGAATGCCTTTTCATAGCGCAAAGAGAGAGGTATCGAACATGAAGACCATTCCCGACAATGTCCTTGCACGTGATTCTTCCACTCCCCGGAAATGCTCATGCAGCATGTTCAAAGCCATGAAAACGCCGTTGATCGCCGGTCTGATCTGCTGCGTTTTTCTGGCGTGGTCAGTCTACCGTCTTCAGACGGAGGACGAAGCGTACGACAAAGGGGTGTGGTTTGAAGAACACGGAAATCCGGAACAGGCCTTTCTCTGGTTTCAGCGCGCCGCTTCGGAAGGCGACCTCGACGGCAAAGACATGCTCGGCTACTGCTACGGCAAGGGCATGGGCACCGCCAGAAATTACCGGAAAGCATTGACGCTCTTTCAGGAGACCGCCCGGGCCGGAAGCGCCGTCGGCGCGTTTAACCTCGCCATCGCATATGAATCCGGTCACGGCACGCCGCGCGACATGAATCAGGCGTTCTTCTGGTACCGGAAGTCCGCGGAACGGGGCGATCCGGACGCCATGTACGAACTGGCCCAGTGTTACCGGACGGGAAGCGGTATTGCGGAAAATCCGGCGCTGGCGCGGCGCTGGATGCGCAAAGCCGCCGCGGAAGACCAGCCCGAAGCCCTGTACGCGCTCGGCGTGGAGTATCTGGAAAAAGGCGATGCAGCCCAGGCCGTTTCCTTTTTTCGGCGGGCCGCGGCAGGAGATTCCATTGCGGCGCAATATCAGCTCGGCCTTTGCTGCGAGAAGGGCAAGGGGACGGAACGCTCGTTGTCTTCGGCGGTCAAATGGTACAAGGCGGCCGCGGAGGGGGATGATGTCTCCGCCCTGTTGAAATTGTCCGAACTGTATGCCGCCGGCACCGGAGTCCCGCAGAACGCGGACCGGGCCGCGGAGCTGCGGCGGCGGGCGGAGGCGGAGCGGGCCCATGAAGCACAATCCCGGGAGGATTTCAGCACCTTTTTCGACCAGGTCCGCGCGGCGATCGAAAAACGGGACGACGCGGAGGCGTTGCGGCGGTTCCGCTGGTTTTATCGTGAATGGAGCGAATATCATTCGTGGCTCGACGAATGGTCACGCTGGGAAAAACTGTTCGCGGCCAATCCGGAAGCCCGGGCGTTTTTAACCGAAGCGGTCCGGAAGCTGCAAGCGGCTGTTCTGGAAGGAGATTGTTCCGCCAAAGCCGTCAACGGGATTCTGGAAATCAACCGCTTCCTGCAGCGCGATGACGACACGGTGGCATTTTACCGGGAACTTCTCAAACGCCATCCGAAAAAGGCGAAACGGTACTGGACCGCCGACTATCTGATCCTCTTTCTGGAAAAAAACCAATTCGAAACGGCCGCGGAGCTGACCGACCCGGAACGGGAATTTGACACTCAGGTCAAAATATATCGCGGATTGACCAGTCTCGGAGACCGGGAATCCGCACCGCAGACCGAAGCACGTTTCAAACAAGTAAGCGGGGCGCTCGCCACTCTGCTGCGACAATCCGGAAAGAACAAGGAGGCGGACCGGCTGGAGCAGCGGGCCCGTGAGATTGTAAAAGCCGGCCGGGCGCAATTCCCGGACAAAGTCAGGCAACCGCTCCTCCAGCCCGCTGAATAACGGGTTGCAGTAAGAATGCCGGAACGAAACGGACTGCCGTTGTGGCCTTCCGCTCCGAGGCCCCGGCCTTTTCCCGGGCGGGGCTATCTGGTTCATCCTTCGGCCGGCGGCATGAATTCCGTTCCGCCGGTGTTGGTTTCTTCACCTGTCGCGGCGGCGGTCATTGCCAGCATCCGGCGTCGGCATCCGGTTCCTGATAGAGTTCCCGGAGCTTCTTCTTCTCAACGATGCCGCCGGTTTCATCGGCTTCGGGGGGCGGGAGTTCCCACTTCTCTCCGGGATAAACCGGCGTGTGGAAGTCGGCCTGCCCAATGTTCCGGGTTTTCTCCTGAAACTCCATGCAGCTGCGGATGCAACCTTTGGCGCCGCAGACGGCGAAGTACCCGGTATGCGCGAGAATCTGCCGGTAGTACGGGATCACACAGTGCCCCGGAAATTCGGGATTGAAGCGCCACCAGTCGCCCCCGGCCAGCGTGTAGCCGATTTTGTAAGCGGTCTCCTCGGACATGTTCGTGCGGGTGATGTCGAGATTGAATCCCGGCAGAAACCGCTTCAGGAACGGCGACGCCTTGTAGTTGATGCCGTGGTGCGTCGCGGTGCAGCGCCCCATGTGAACGTCGGCCCATTCATACTCCTGACCGTCGATGTGGATCTTCACGGTCGGCAGCTCGCCCTTAGCCGGAATGGCGCAGCCGGGACAATCCCGGACGCACTTCATGCAGCGTTTGCAGAGGGTACCGGGTTTCACCAGCGGATCCGGTTCGAGTTCCGCGTCCGTGAGGATGGTGCCGATGCGCACCCGCGGCCCGAACACCGGATGGAGAAACACCTTGGACCAGCCGATCTCTCCGAGGCCGCAGGCCACCGCCGCAATGCGGACATTGATCTGCACATCCGGCACGGGACGCCCCGGAGCAACCGGCTCGGGGTGGTTCGGGTAGGTCTCCGGCACGCCGGGATAGACCGGCACCGCCTCGAACCCGTGATCCTCGATCTGCCGGGCGATTTCGTAGGTCAGCATCGGCCGGAAGAGCGTATTGAGCCGGTTGTAGGAGTAATAGGTGTAGTTCGGCCAGTAGGTGCCCTCCGTAATGCCGCGGTAGGTGCTGCGCGGAATCGGCTGAACAATGGAAATGACCGAACGGCAGTCCGGAAAAATATTTTTCGGGTGCATACGTTCGGGCGCTTCGGCAAACCGTTCGATATTGGCCACGCCGAGGACTTCGACGCCGCCGCCGCCCGCGCCGAGGCGGCTGGCCAGATCTTTCAGCATTCGGCTGGTGAGTTTCCGGGCATTCATGGTCAGAATCCTCCTTCCGGGCGGCCGGGAGCCGCGTTTCCCCGAATCTTTCCGGCGGCGGCAAGCGCGGCAAGACAGGCGCGCGAACAGTCCGCCCCGATCCGTTCCACCGTTTCGAACCGCCCGATGTCAGTGCGAATTGCGCCGCAGCGACATTCGCGACAGACGGCGTCGTTGCGCTTTTCCTCGTCGAGCGCGGCACCGGGACAGGCCTCGAGACAGGCCCGGCAGTCGCCGCAGGGATCGTACGGCGCAGAAGCGGTCGTCGGCTCAAAACAAAAGTCCGAAAGCAGCAACGCAAACCGTTGCAGCGGTCCGTATTCCGGCGTCAGGAACAGTCCGTGCCGCCCGACAGTCCCGAGTCCGGCCGCTGCCGCCGCGAATTTCCAGTCGACGTAAACGTTCGGGGCGGGACGCCCCGCAGCCACCGGCACCCCGAGCGGCTGCCGGTCCGTCGCTTCAACGTCGTAGCCGAACAGCGGCACCGCCTCGCAGCCGCGGGCCTCGATCCAGATGCCCAGGTCATAGGTGGTGCGGGCCAGATAGTTGTCCTCCAGCGAGAGAAAACCGAAATGACGGAAGGATTCCATGCTCCGCCGTTCCCGGTTTTCCATCCCGCGCAACGTGCCGCGCAGGATCCGGCGGCCAATGACGATCATGCTTTCCGCCTGCGGAAAAATCGCCAGCGGATTGTGAGCCGCCGGAAGATGACGGAACGCCGCGATCGGCGCGACGCCGATCAGGTCCGCACCGAACTTCCGCGCCTGCTGTTTCAGTTCTGCCGTATTCATCCGTGTTTCTCCTGTACGGTCGGGCCGATGTGCCAGACGCTGCGTTTGCGGAACTTGTTTTCGTATCGGCTGGTGATCTTCTCCTCAAGTGCGACGAGACACGCCCGGCCGCAGGCCGCGGCATACCGGTCGACGCGGTCGGCGCGTCCGGGGACCCGGCTCGCGCCGTTGCGGCAGGTGGCGCAGATGGATTCATCAAGCCGGAACCGGGCACTGCCTTCGACTTCGCGGAGCGCCCCGAGCGGACAGCCTTCCAGGCAGGCCCGGCAATCGCGGCAGAGGTCGAGCGCCGGCGGCCGGTCCGGTTCCAATACGGAATCGGTCAGAATCAGGGCCAGTCGCTGCCGGTGCCCGTACTGCGGCGTCAGCAAAAAACCGCCGCGTCCGACGACGCCGAGTCCGGCCGCTTCCGCCGCCGTTTGGTAATCGGGTTCGAAAGCGTCATCCGGGTTCCGGCAGGCGAGAAACGGAATCGCCTCCGCCCCCGCGTCCTCCAGCAAACAGCTCAGATGATACACGGTGCGCGACAGAAACAGATCCTCCATCCACAGAAAACCGTACGTCTGGTAGGTCGAGCCGAAATTCGTCCCCTCCTCGACGCCGCGCAATGTGCCGCGCATGATCCGGTGCCCGACCACAATCACCGAGCGGACGCGGTCCGAGACGGTTTCAGGCCGGTTCCGTTCCGGCAGATGCGCGAATGCCGCCACCGGGGCGACGCCGACCAGATCCGCGCCGAAATGCCGGGCCGCCTGTTTGAGTTCCGCGACATGCATATACCATGCTCCTCCTGGTTATTCCAGCGGACGGCCGAGCGCGAATGAAATCGACTCGCCGCAGGTTCTGGTTGCTTCGATGAAATCCGTCCACAGCCGGGGCGTCCAGCGGGAAGCGTCCCCCGGCAGAATGACGCCGACCGCACCCGCAAGTTTGCAGGAAGCGTTGAACACGGGCGCGGCCACCGCTCCGGTGTTCTCGTCGAACTCCGCCGCCATACGCGCATAGCCGCAGTGCCGGATCGATTGGAGTTCCTCCCGGAAGCGGGCGGGATCGGTAACGGAGTGTTCGGTGATCCGGCTCCAGTCGCAGGTAGCAAGCAGTTCGTCGAGTTCCTCCTCCGGCGCGTAGGCCGCACAGATCTTCCCGCAGGCGGAACGGTTGACGCTGTGGATCTGGCCGATGGCGATGCCGGCATCGCCGCTGAACCGTTCCGGATATTCGGTCGCCACGATCAGCGAACGATTCCGGTACGGAGCGGTCAGAAACACCGGCCGACCGAGTTCGCGCACGAGTTTCTGTAAATAAGGACGCGCGATGTTGCGCAGTTTGAGTCGCATGAGCCGCCGGTTCGACAGGTTCAGAATTTTAAGACTGATCCGGTACTTGCGGCTGCCGGGAGCCTGTTCGACGTAACCGGTGTCGACCAGCGTTTTCAGCAGGCGGCAGACATGACTGTCCGGCAGCCCGAAATGGGCGGCCAGTTCCCGGACCGAACACTCGCCGGCATCGGCCGCGAGGTATTCGAGAAGCATGAAACCGTTTTGCAGAGTGTTATTCATGTAAATTCCATATTTTAGAATTTTTCATTAATATTATGACGTAAAATAAAATAAAGTCAAGTAAAAACCCAATTTTTTCTGATTTTCTGGTTTTCAATGTGATCCGGAACCGGAAAAAATGACGACCGTGTTGTACATTTCGGCAACCGCCGCGGATCGGTTCCCGCGGCACCTTAACCTTCCGGCGGCGCCGGAACAACGGTCCGACACCACGAATACAACCGGACCGCCATTCCGTCCGCCCCCTGCAGCAGAAAGGAAAAACGTCCATCATGAACTTCGTATCGAAACAGACCGTCGCTGAATTGATCGGGACTTTCTGGCTGGTGCTGGGAGGATGCGGCGCCGCCGTCTTCGCCGGGTCGCAAATCGGCTACGTCGGCATCGCGCTGGCTTTCGGATTGACGGTGCTGACCGGAGCCTACGCCTTCGGCCACGTGTCCGGCGGCCACTTCAACCCGGCGGGCAGCATCGGCCGCTGGGCGGCCGGACGGTTTGAA
>CASDQW010000008.1 GCA_949282965.1 uncultured Lentisphaeria bacterium | reverse complement strand
TTCCATTATCAACAAATCATCGGTCGAAGGAAATAAATCTTCAAGTTCAAAATTATCTATTTCTCCCTCATAATACTTGCAAATTAAATTATACATCTGCATTCTTGAAGAATACATTTCCTGATCCTTTCAAAGCGACTTATGATATCTTCAGTTTAGCGCTAATAAAAACTGCGCTTCTCCCCCAACTGGACTATTATTTATAGAAAGATTAGAGTAAATGTTTTTGAGTTACTATATCCCGCAATTTGCCGATTGCAAGAACTCAAAGATAAACGGCGTTGTTGTGGCTACAATACACTGAACCTCCTGGAATAGAGAGGTGAAAGTAACAATTGGTCAGCAGTTTGCCAAGAGGAAAATATGCACGGACCTTGCGGCTAAATCAACCGACGACTCTGATCACTAAAGCTCTATGTCCGGACACCGCCGTGTATGTAGGACAGCAGAATCAGCCAGCACTGATTCAGTCTGCCATATATTGCGGTTGGCCCCGAAAGCTGAACAACTTGACTTGGTGTAAAATGCCCGTTAAATTAACCTGAAAAGGGAGGGCGTTTTTATGAAAAAATCGTATGACTCCAAATTGAAAAGCCGTGTAGCATTGGAAGCGCTGCGCGGGGAACTGACCGTGACAGAGATTGCGGGGAAATACCAGGTTCATCCGAATCAGGATCAGCAGTGGAAAAAGAAACTCATGGAAGGCGCTTCCGAGATTTTCCAGTCCAAGGCCGAGCGGAAAGAACGCAAGCCGTATACCGAGGACGATCTGATGAAGAAAATCGGACGCCTCGAAATCGAGAATGACTTTTTACGAAATGTGTCCTTGGCCTGCGGCTTGAATCCAGAAAAGCTCAAATAAGCGATCAGAATCCGGATTTAAGCGTGAATCGTCAGTTGAAGCTGCTTCAGGTTCCTCATTCGAGCTTTTATTACAAAAGCCGGCAGGAGATTTCCCGGACAGCATCCGACGAGCGGGTCAAGGACGAAATGCTGGAGATTTATATGGAGACGCCCTTTTACGGAGTTCCCCGTTTGACTGCTGAACTGAAACGCCGCGGTTACAGAGTGAATCATAAACGGGTGCGCAGGTTGCAGAAATGCTTGAATCTGCGGACGGTCTATCCGCGTCAGCGTTTCAATACCTCGGAACCGCATCCGGAACATGAGAAATTCCCGTATTTTCTGCGCAAATGCAAGATAGAGCGTCCGAATCAGGTATGGAGGGACATTACTTACACGGCGGTTGCCGGTCATCGGGCATTTGTGATTGGAATTGTCGACTGGTTCAGCCGCAAGGTATTGGCTTATAACGTTGTGAATACAATGGGCGCTTTTCATTGTGTCGAAACGTTAAAAACGGCAATGGATTCCTACGGGAAACCGGAGATTTTCAATTCAGATCAAGGAAGCCAATTCACCAGCTCGGAGTTTGTAACGGAACTTCGGAACCATGGCATTCAGATCAGCATGGACGGACGGGGACGATGTTTGGATAATGCAAAAATGGAACGTTTCTGGTGGGCATTGAAATATGAGGATATCAAAATCAAAGAGTACGTCAGCTTGCCGCAGCTCCGCTTTGGTGTCCAGCATTATGTGAATTTTTACAATTCCAGGCGGATTCATTCGGCACTCCAATATCAGACGCCGGATGACGTCTAGTTCGGAACTTGCAATCGGCAAGCAATGGGATAGAGTAACTCAAAGGCTTTTACACCAATCTTTCAATAAAATGTTGTCCAACCGAGGGGAGAGGCGCAGAATGAGTGTATTCAACAAGAAGCTGGGGGTCATCAGTATCTTATGCCTTGTCTCGTTATGTCATGCCGCGACGACGCAGGAGCTGAAAAAAACGTTAGAACAAGCCGTGGAATTCTCCCTGAAAGCCACTTTTGAAAGCATCGCTCCCATGAGTGATGATGTAACATTGGATCAAGTCAAAGTCTATTCTTCAAGGGGCATGCTCCGCATAGAAACTGTCGTTGATGAAGTGGCAAGAGATCAAGTCATCATGATTCCTGCTCCACCTGCACAAAAAGAATATGTTTGGCTGACTGCAAATGGTGGAGCTCTGAAAAACATTGTAATTGAACGGCATTATCCCACTAATTGGAGTTGGTGGCCGATTGTTTATGCGCTGACGCATACTTCATTTATTGAAAATGCAAGTTTCACGGTGCAGGACGGCAGTTACGATACGATACCATGCTATAAAATAACGGTATCAAAAAGCAACCAGACCGCATGGGAAACTTTATCTCCCTTTTTATTCAAATGGCGGACTGTTTCAAACCTTTTTCAGTCAGATCAGAAAATTCGTTATCGTAATTTTACTTCGGAAGAATTTCATGACAATCACAATGAATTACAAGATAATGCCTTTGCGGCGATTGAACTATGGATTGGCAAATCGGCGGAAAGACCTTTTATTTATAGTTACAAGGCATTTAACAAAAATGGAGAGATTCTTGCATCCGGAAATTGGGGTAAAATATCTTTCCCTGCCCAGATCGATCAAAAATTATTTGAATTACCCCCCGGAGTTAAGATCATAACCGTCGAAAACAAAGCTGAATATGGGGAGGCTTATATTGGCAACTTTACCTCAGGTCAAAAAATTGCCATTCAGCGCTAGTTTGAGCATTGACCAACATTGAACACGGAATCTGCGCTTTTTGCGGAGGACAATCGGTCTTTGGCTGCTGCATAATGGCGGATGGCTTTGGGGTATCTTAAGCGGTGTTATCATCGTTGTCATATTGATTATGAAGTTAAAAAGCAAATAAACATGCTTTCTCTCGACCCCACCATCATCATATATGCGGCGATCGCAGCCTGTCTGGTTGCCCGGGCGGCGAGTATGGAGAACCGGTCGCCCTGGTTATGGGGAGGAATCGCCGGCGTAGCCGTTTATTGTGTGCCCTATCCATTTCCCCATTTCTGGCGAACATTTTTAATTGTTATCATATTGTTTGCCGTCATGACAATCCAAAAGGCGATTTCCAGCAAAAGGTAGTGCCGTATGCGGAAATAAATGATTCTGTTTTTCAGTGAAAAAACAGGTGGTGTTTTTCTTCCGGTTGCTCCATGAACTGTCAATATGATGGAATATTTTACCATGTTCTGCCTGGGAGAGTAAGATTGCCAGGTGCAAAACAGAAAGAAGTACCATCTCCTTCCTTGCCGATGATGGCAAAATGAGGATTTTCCGGCGAAGATCCAGAAAGACGTGTTTGTTTTTTCTGATCTTTGCGGCACGGAACGTATCCGGTGCGATTGCCCTGTTGGTTGTTCCGCTTGTTTCGGGCAGTTGGGGAAGGTCAAGAATGGGGTTCGGGTCCTTGCCGGTTTCGGGAACGGAGTTTCTGTTGGAGGGGACTCCTTGAAAAACGTCCATATGCAAATATAATAAACATCTGAGGTTGGGGGGCGGTGTGCAATGCGATACGAAGGCAAGGATGCCACGGTGGCTTCGGAGAAGTTGTAAGGTAACAGGCGACAGGGAGTGTCGGAAATGGAGTGGACCCAAAGGGAGACGGGCGAGACGGGCGATGGCGGCATCGTGTGTGCCTTTGCGGAGTTCCGGCCACCGGAGATACGGCATGGACATCTGAATCTGGGGGGTGTTTCGCCTGCCGGAGAGACAATCGAAGTCAACAGCCTTTACCTGGTTCGGAACCACCGGCCGTGGATTCCGGTTATGGGGGAATATCATTTTTCCCGCGGAGATCGGCGGGAATGGCGGACCGAGCTGTGCAAGATGAAAGCGGGCGGCATCGAGCTGGTCTCCACCTGCCTTTTCTGGAATCATCACGAAGAGACCGAAGGGGTGTTGCGTTTCGATGGAAACTGCGATCTGCGTTCGTTCTGGCATGTCGGGAGGTTGGGTTGGAGGTGGCCTTGCGGATCGGGCCCTGGGTGCATGGAGAGAGTCGCAACGGCGGATTCCCGGACTGGCTGTTGCAAAAAAACATTCCTCTGCGCTGCAATCATCCGGAGTATCTGCGTCTGGTTCGGCGTTACTTCGAGCATATCGCCGCACAGTTGACCGGGCTTTTCTGGGGAGAGGGCGGCAACATCGTCGCCATCCAGATTGAAAATGAACTCCCGGATCAGCCGGAACATCTGGCGGAACTCAAGCGTATGACGATCGAGCTGGGGATGGTGGCGCCGCTTTATACGGTAACCGGCTGGAGCGGGGCCTCCGGCACCAGAATCCCGGTTCGGGAGTTTCTGCCGATGTTCGGGGGGTACTGTGATGCTCCGTGGGCAACCGGGACGGAGGTGCTGCCCCCGTCCGTGCACTACCGCTTTTGCCGGATGCGCAATGATTGCGCGATCGGGGCGGATCTGGCCGACCGGGACGGCTCGAAGGATTCCTGGGAACTGCCTTACGAACAATATCCTTTCGCGACCTGCGAACTGGGAGGGGGACTGCAGAGCACCTATCACCGGCGTTACATCATCCGCGGCATGGATATTTATGCGATCGCCCTGACCAAGTTGGGATGCGGTAATAACTTTCAAGGGTATTACATGTATCACGGCGGAACCAATCCGCTGGGGGAGAACGCTACTTTGCAGGAATCGAAGGCCAGTGGGTACCCCAATGACGTGCCGATCCTTTCTTATGATTTTCAGGCGCCGATTTCGGAATACGGGGAGGTGCGGGAACAGTATTCCCGGTTGCAGTTGCTGCATTTGTTTCTCCATGATTTTCAGGAGATGCTGGCGCCGATGACGCCGGTGGATGCGGTGTTGCCGGAGGCCGGGCGCAAGGATGACGCGCTCCGCTGTATGCTGCGAACCGACGGCGCGGGCGGTTTTCTCTTTGTGAACCACTATCAACGGTTGTATCCGCTGAGGGACGTTTCCGGAGTTCGCTGGCGGGCGTGCGGTCTGGAGTTGCCGCCGGTTGATCTGGTGGGGGAAACCGCCTTTATTCTGCCGCTGAAGCTGCGTCTGAAGGCGGACTTGCGGCTGGATTACGCACTGGCGCAGTTGCTGTGTCGGGAGGGGGAGGTGTTTTTCTTTCTGGAGCTGCCGGGGATGCGACCGGAATTCTGTTTTGACGACGGGACGGTGATGGTGCCGAAAGCGGATGGGCGGCTGGTGCGGCACGGCGGTATCGGGATCGTGCTGCTTTCCCTTTCCATGGCTCTGGGCCTGCGCCGTCTGGGAGGGCAGCTGTGGCTGGCGTCGGATTGCAGTCTGTATCAGGAAGACGGAGTTGTCCGGACGGTACAGCCCGGTCTATGGAAGGCGTTTCGCTGGACCGGTACGGCATGGGAGCAGGAGCATGTCGGGGAACCGTTTACTCCGGCTGAACTGCGATTGACTCCCGTTGCAGAGGCTCCCGGAGCGATAGTCTATCCGGAAGAACTGGAATTGGGCGGGGGGCGGCCGCGGCGCTATTTCCGGCTGGAGGTTTCCTCCGGAGAGGGGTTTGTGGAAATACGTCAGGCGTTTGATGTGGCGCAGATTTACGCGGATGGGCAATTGGTGGCGGATCAGTTCTATTGCGGCATTCCCTGGCGGATTCCGGCCAGGTTGCTGTTCGGAAAAAAATGTTTTCTGGTGCAGACCGATGAGTCCCGTCAGGTTTATTGTGAATACGCGCGGCAGTAATCCGGAACGGCGGGAAGCGGCCGTTGCCGCACGCCGAGGTGCTTTTTTCCGCAAAAGATGACCGGGACCACTTGACAGAAGGCGGAACCGGTGTTAATTCTGTTGCGGACCGAGGAAAGGTGAAAGCCGATGGCGTCCGGGCGTGCGGGGCGCAAACATGGATGTTTGGTGAAAAAGAAAACGTTCTCTGATGGGGAGAGGCAATGAAGTTTCCGAGTGAGCAGTCGCCGTTTCGTCTGCCGTTGAATTTTCTCTATTACCGCAACTGGACCGCCCCTGGTTTTGAGGGGGGGATGGCCTATATCGCGCAGCACCCGGAACTCCGTTGCGAAGAAGCCCTGCTGAGCCGGACCGGCGGCAAGGAAGTCTGGAAACTTTCACTGCCGGCCGAAGCCGGGGGAAAGACTGCCGTCTACAAGATCTGCCACGGCAAGAAACCCTGGCGTTATTGGCTGGACCTCTCGCTGCCCGCGCGGGAATTTCGCAACTATCAGGTGCTGTACCAGCTCGGGGTGCCTGCGGCGAAGGTGCTGGCGTTCGGGGAACGGCGGACGTTCTGTCATCTGCACGATTCTTTTTTCATTACCGAGTATATTCCCGACACGCGGGACGGACGCAGCTTCATGCCCGGCGGCGCTTTCCGGGAAAACCGGAAACTTCGGGAGCAATTCTGGAAAATCAATATGCCGATTCTGGCAAATCTGCATCGGCACAATTTTTTCCACAAGGCGATTCATCCGCGGAACATACTCTGGCGGCTGCGTTCTGACGGGGCGATGGAGGTGTTCTGGATTGACGTGGCCAGGTGTCGGATCGTTTTCCATGTGCGGATGAAACGGGCAATCGCCTTCGACCTGTACACCATTCTCAGCGACATGCGGCTGCCGTCCGAGGAGGGTGAGCGGATGTTGGCCTGTTATCTGGAGCATTTTCCGGATTGCGGTTACACCCACGCCTCGCTTTGCACGGAAATGCGGAACTTTCATCGCCATTGTTCGCGAAAAAGCGTGAATGTTCTCGACTGGTAGCCGGTTCAACCGCCGTGGCCGGACAGGTACGGAAGTTCGGAGCCAATCACCCGCGATTGGCTGATTCCGGCGGCAATGCGGCGTGTTTCACGACCTCCCGGTAAGAGAGTTGGCCCCCGAAAAGATCCAGCGCCGATCCGATCGTGTAGTGAATTTTTCCTTGTCCCGCCTCTTCAATGGCGGCGATGTCGTCAAACGAGGCGATGCCGCCGGCGTAGACGCAGTCGATCGGGGATTCCTCCGCCAGGAGTGCCAGCAGCCGGCGATCAATACCGGCCTGTTTTCCCTCGACGTCCACAGCGTGAATCAGAAATTCCGCTGCGCTGTCGGCCAATTCCCGCAGTAGTTCGCCTTGCACGGCATGACGGGTGAATTTCTGCCAACGGTCCGTTACGATGAAATAGCGGCCATCCCGGAATCGACAACTTAAATCCAACACCAGTCGTTCCCTTCCGACCAGCCGGACCAGTTCCGCCAGTTTATCGCGGCGGAGTTCGCCATCGGCAAAGACGCAACTCGTAACAATCAGGTGACTGGCCCCCGCATCCAGCCAGGCCGCGGCATTGCCGGGATGGACGCCGCCGCCGAGCTGCAATCCGCCCGGCCAGGCTGCCAGTGCTTGACGGGCCGCCTGTTCGTTGCCCGGACCGAGTTGAATGACATGGCCGCCTTTGAGGCCGTCCCGGCGATAGAGGCCGGCAAAATAATCCGGCGTCCGCGTCGAGATGAAATTGGTGCGCGGCGGCCCGCCGTGATCGGAGAGACTGCCGCCGACAATCTGTTTGACCATCCCGTCGTGGAGGTCGATACAGGGGCGGAACTGTGCGCGTCTCATTCTCCGATCGCCCGGCGGAATTCCGGCATGGAGCCGTAGCGTTTGCGCAGAGCGGCCTTGCCTTGTTCATCGGCCTGTTTCCAGCGTTCCGCAAAAACGGCGTTGAACATTTCCGGCAGAGCTTTCGCCACCGTGGCATCAGGTGCTTTGCCGCAGAACTGGTATTGTTCCGAGGCCAGTGCCAGATAGAAGGGGGCGTTCTGAATTTTGAACTTGCGGCCGAGCCGTTCCGCGAAGCGGGAGAAAACCATTTCGTTGTTCAGGTCCAGTTTGATTTCCTGTCCGCCGGAGGTGCGGGTTACCAGGATGGGGCCTTCCAGACGAGCGGCGCGCACCAGGCGTCGCCGGGAAAGTTCCAGCGTGACCTGTGAGATTTTATCCGGTGTGGTCAGAATCTCACGGATGGCCCGGGTCTGTTCGAAATCCTTGCCGAGCGCCTGGGCCAGCTGGGAAATTTCTTCGGCGGCCGAACGCTCTTCCGGCAGGGCGTTGACGGGAATTTTCTGTTTTTCCGCAACAAGTTTTTTCTGGAGCTCCAGCCAGGAGGCGGGATCTTCAGACGCCACGGCGGCGGGAAATTCAGCCAGCATGGCCAGCCGTTCCGGCTTGATTCGGGCAAAATACGCATTGGCACGGACCATCAGTTCCGCTCGGAGTGCCTTGGCCGCTTCCGCGGCTTCCGCGGCGGTTGCCTGAACCGCGCGGCGCGCGTCGTCAGCGGTTTTCTGCTGGGCGGCCAGTTGTGCGGCGGCTTCCGCCTGCTGCTGTTCGGATTCGCTCTGGCGGCGGGCAATGGCGGCCTCGCGTTCCTGACGGGCTTTCCGGCGCATCGGCGCCATGCGGCAGCGTTCGTCGATCCGGCCGTAGAGGTTCACCAGCTGCTGCAGGGCGGCGCGTTCCTCGTCGGTTACCGCGCCGGCCGGGTAGGTGGCGAAAAATTCGTCGGCAATCCCCAGAAATTCATTTTCTCCGGTGGGGTTGGCGCGCAGTTGTGCCAGACATTTTTCAATGCCCGCCAGAAATTCCGGGCGGGTGACCGGCTTCGGCGGTTCGACCGGTTTTGCCGGTTCCTCAACTGCGGGCGCGGTATCGGGGGTACTGGCGGTTTGACTAGCCGTTTCCGTGGCGGGGGCCGCGTTGCCTTTGAGCGAACTGATGGTGCCGTCTTTGGACACCTGCAATTTTAGCAGGGCCAGTACTTTATTGGCATGAGGAAGGTATTTTTCCGGCAGCTTTCCGGAACGGAGCACTCCGTAGGAGCCGCCGCCGAGCAGAAGCACCAGAATCAGGAGGACTGCGACGACCTTCAGGAATTTTTTCAGCGGGGTCCAGTCCCGTTCCGGCTTCTGTGCCAGTTCCTGGGCCATTTTTTCTTCCGCCGGAAGCGGGGCGGGGGGCGGCAGGGCGTCAGCGGATTTTTTGGCCAATCCGCCCCGTTTTTTGGGGGGATTGATCCCGGACTGAGAAGTCGCCGCCTCTGCCGCCGGTGGGGTTTCCGTTGCCGGCGCCGTTGCCGGCGCGGGGGCCGGGGCCGGCCTGGTGGCCTTGACGCCGAAGGAAGGTTTGGCGCCGCCTTTGGGCGGCATCAGCGTCGGTTTTGATTCTGCGGGCATCGACACCGCGGGCGCACTTACGGAAGCCGGAGCTGACGTTGTGAGATGCGGTCCACTTTCCCGTGATTCGCCAAGTTTCGGTCCTTCATTGCGGGACTGCCCGAGTTTCAGACCGGAATTGCCGCTGCCTTTGGGGACCAGAACGATTTTGGGCTTGGCGTTTTCCGTACTGCCGGCGAGATATTTTTTCAAATCAGCTGCGACGTCGGCGGCGGACTGGTAACGCTGATTGATGTCCTTGGCCATCATTTTCAGAATGATGCGGTTGATCTCATCCGGGAGGTCCTTGACCAGCGTTTTGGGTTCGGTCAGAGTGCCTTCCACGTGTTGCCGGGCGATTTCATTGCCGTCTTTGCCGAGATAGGGAAAACGTCCCGTCACCAGATGGAAAAACGTGGCGCCGAGACTGTAGATGTCGCTGCGCACGTCGGTCGGCGCACCGGTCAGCTGCTCCGGACTGATGTATTGCGGAGTACCCATGACCTCGTCGGCGTCATTGTCCTCGTGGGCTTCGGTGGCCACCCGGGCCAGTCCCAGGTCGGCGAGTTTGGCCTGGCCGCGGTGGGTGAGCATGATGTTGTCGGGTTTGATGTCCTGATGCACCAGTTTCTGCTCGTTCCAGGCGCAGTCGAGGGCCTGGGCGATTTCGGAGATGATCTCCGCCGCCCGGCGCGGAGGAACGATCTTATCCCGTTTGAGCACCTGCTTCATGGTGTCGCCGTCCAGGTGTTCCATGGCGAAATAGTAAATGCCGTCCTCTTCACCTACCGCATAGGCCTGAACGATATTGGGGTGGCTGATGCGAGCGGCGGCACGGGCTTCCCGTACGAAATTGTCCACGAACTCCTTGTCGCCGGTGAACCGTTCCTGCAGCAGTTTCAGGGCTACCGGCCGGTCGAGGGAGATCTGCCGGGCGAGATAGACGATGCCGACACCGCCGCGGGCGATTTCGCTGACGATGGCAAAATCGCCGATGACGGAACCGGGTGCGGTCCGGCTGTCCGGAAACTTGACTTTTTCATGACAGTGCGTACATTCGACTTCTGCTCCGATGTCTCCGGAGAGAATCGTTCGGCAATGCGGGCATAAAAAACGCATGAGTGTCCTGTAATTTTTTTAGGGGCCGCGCGACCGCAGCCGGTTGAATCTGTTGTTTCAACGTGTCGCTTTTTTTCTGGAAAACCTCAACCAGGGCGGCAATTGTCCTACATGTTCCCGATTTATACCAATAACAGGAAATATATCTTGATATACGAAAAAAGTCAAGCTGTTTACAAGGCGTTACGCCAATCCTTCGGCAATCCGGCCGCCGCCGCCAGTTGATCATGGATTTCCTCGTCCCGGCCGCCGGTCTGTTCCTGTACCAGGAGCAGGCGGTCAAAGGAGTCCGGCAGAGTGGCCAGAAAATCCGGAATCGGCAGATGTTCCAGTTCCGAACGCAGCACTTTCAACACTCCCGGAGTCGGGCGGCAGAGCTCTGCGAACGGACTGTTAAACCAGGCCGCCAGCCGGAGCATCGACATCCCCGGCAGGGCGGCTATGACGAAATTGGCGCTGTTCAGGGTCAGGCGTCCGCGGGTGTCGCGTGCAAACACCAGGCGTTTGCCGATGAAACGGTAGACCAGTTTTTCCGGTGCGCGGTAAAGTGTCTCCGGCGCCGTCTGCTGGAACCGGTCGCGATCGAAATGCAGATACCCGGCCGGTTCTCCGAAGCGGAACGGCAGGACTCCCGTTCCCCGCCAGACCGGCTCCCGTTCCGGCGCCGGTTCGGCATGCAGGTGATGCCGGTTGTCGCCGGTAACGATGCCCATACCCCAGGAGGCGTGTCCGTACAAGGTTCGGTACGGCAATTGTTTCAGGTGCGTTGTCAACGGCGATTCCGGGGTGGAGTCGAGCAGGCAGACGGCGGAGGCGCGGGAGACCGGACTGGTGTGGAGCCGCAGGTGGAGGTGCACGACCCGGCTCATGACGCCCGGGAAACTTTCCGGCAGGAGTGTCGCGGTTATTTCGCCGCCGCGCCGGTTCAGATATTCCCGGAATCCCTGATGCCGGCGGATACGGAATAAGGCTTCCGGCAGCAGCAGCTCCACCCGTCCGTCCGGCGCGGCCAGTTCCAGCGCCAGCGCCAGGAATGCCGTAGCGGAATCCCCGGCACGGAGTTCCGGAAAGCGGCGGCGGACCTGCTGCTGGTCGAACCGTCCGCCCCACGGCGGGTTGCCGATGATCAGTGGAAATTTCCGGTGATAATGTTGCTTCAGCGCATCTCCGGTGCGGATATCGGGCGGAACATCGGAGTCAGGAAAACTCAACAGCAGATTCAACCGGGCAAACTGTGCGGCAATTGGATCAATTTCGATGCCAAGAAGATGTTCCGGCGGCAAGGCACCGTTGCGCGCCGCCGCCAGCAGAAATTCTCCGGTGCCGCAGGCCGGGTCGAGCAGCGGCCCCATGTCGCCGCGGATTCCGGCGGTCAGGCGCTCGATCAGTACCGGCGGCGTGAAAAACCTCCCGTGACGCACCCGGTGCGAAAGCGGATTTAAAACCGTCATGGCTGCGGCTCCGGGAAATTCCGGAAGACCGGGGCGCTCCAGTTCTGCGGCCAGACGTTCGATGCGTTCCGCATCGGGCCGCGTATCGGCGAAAAGCTGCCGCCAGCCCGCCATTAACGCGGTCACGACCGGCCGCCGGAATCGCCCCCGGCATGCGTCTGCCAGGGAGGCGCTTTCCCCGTTTTTCAGACATTGTGCCGCGGCGAGTTCGTACAGGCGTTTGCGGATGCCCGGTCCACCGGGCCGTAGCCCCTCCCGGAGCAGGACGGTCAGACGGGTCAAGCCCGGTCGGTCGGGCGGAGCGAAGCCGGCGCGGGCGCTGCGGTTGGCCCGGTGTCGCAGCCGGGAACTTCTGCCGGCGGCGATGTCCGCGGCAAGTGCCGCCACCGCCGCCGCTTCAAAGCGCAATGGTGCTTCCGCCGCCGGGGCAAAACGACCACACCCCGCCCAGTGCCGGAGCGTCGAATCGCTGATGCCGAGCCGCCTTGCGGCTTCGGCGGTACTGAGCAGGCGGTCGCTCATCCGTTACTGACCGGAAATGGCGCCGCCCCCGGTGGCCGTCAGGAAAATGCCTTCGAAATTCATCTTCAGGGCGTCCGGATTGTCCGAGGCCTCCAGCGCGTCTTCTTCGGAAATCTGTCCCTCGTTGACCAGCTGCAGCAGGCACTGGTTGAAAGTCGCCATGCCTTCGTTGGTGGCGCCGGCGATGGCGCCGGGAAGTTTGTCCAGCTTGTCTTCGAGGATCAGTTTCGAGATGACCGCGTTGTTGATCATGATTTCCCAGGCGGGAACCCGACCGTTGCCGAGTGCCCGGGTGACCAGACGCTGCGAAATGATCGCGGTCAGGTTGTTGGACAGCGATTCCCGGATCTGGTCCTGCTCTTCCTTTTCGTACAGGTCGACGATACGGTTGATCGACTGCCAGGCGTTGGTGGCGTGGAGGGTGGTGATGACCAGGTGGCCGGTGTCGGCGGCCTGCAGGGCGGCTTCAAAACTGGTTTTGTCGCGCATTTCCCCGACCATGATGATATCCGGGTCCTGCCGCAGCGCGTGGGTGAGGGCGGACTGGAAGGATTCGGTGTCGATGCCGACTTCCCGCTGTTCGAAAATCGACAGATTATCGGTGAATTCGTATTCGATCGGATCTTCGATGGTGATGATGTGCCGGCGATAACGCTGGTTGATGTATTCCAGCATGGCGGCCATGGTGGTCGATTTCCCGGACCCGGTGGTACCGGTCAGGAAAATAATGCCGCGGGGAACCTCCGAGATTTTTCCCAGCGTGTCGGGCAAGCCCAGTTCCGCAAAGGTGCGCACCGTGTTTTTCACCCAGCGCAGGTTGATGCTGGTGCTGTTGCGCTGGCGGTGGATGTTGACGCGGAACCGGCCGATGTTGTCTTCCAGCAGGGACAAGTCGAGGTCGCCGACCTGCATGAATTTATCCAGCTGCTCCTGGGTTGCGACCTGGTGGCAGAAATTGGAGATCAGTGCCGCGTCCGGCACAAAACTGGTATCGACAATATCGTTGCCGACACGGAAAACAGACGGCGATCCGGTTTTGATGTGGATGTCGGAAGCGTCGGAGCTGACCGCCAGCTCCAGCAGATCGTGCAGTACGGTAACGGACATGAAAACTTTCTCCTCCATGAAAAATAAGCGGTTCTGCCGCAGAATATAATAAAATCAATGTACATCAAAACGATACTTCCTGCAAGCTGCGTCCGCGTTTTTTTTGGGAAGAATCTTCAGGCCAGCGGAGAAACTGCGGCAAGAACCTGCGGCAAACGGTCCGGCAGATCATCGGCGCAGAATCCGCGTCGCGGCCAGATTTCTCCCGCCAGGGCGTGCAGCAACGCTGCCAGCCGGGCCGCATCGTAAGCCGGAAGCCCGCCCGCCAGCAGTGCCCCGGTCAAACCGGTGAGCACGTCACCCGAACCGGCGGTCGCCAGTGCCGGAGACCCGGCGGTATTGTACGAACCGCGACCATCCGGAGCGGCGACAACGGACTGGGGCCCTTTCAGAATGACTACCGCGCCGGTCAGCGCCGCCAGCTGTACGGCCGCCGTCCGGCGGTCTGCCGGAAAGTCGGCACCGAAGGCGGCGAAGAGCCGGGCCGCTTCCCCGGGATGCGGAGTAAGCACAATGTCGTCACGGCAGCGTCGTGGCTGTTCCGCCAGCGTATTGAGGGCATCGGCATCCAGCACCAGCGGCAGAGACGAATTCAGCAGCCGTTCGAGGAAAACCTGCCGTTCCGCGCCCCGGCTCCAGCCCGGTCCGGCGGCTACGGCGTCGGATACCGCCAGAAGTTCATCCAGTTCCGTCGCTGCGATTTTACCGAAGCCGCCGTCCGCTGCCGCGGTCAGGCGGTGCCGGACCAGTGCCGCGGGCAGCGGCCCTTCCGGAGCGACGGGGGTGGCCAGCCGGACGAATCCGGCGCCTCCGCGCAATGCCGCCCGTGCCGACAAAGTGGCGGCTCCGGGATAGGCGGCGGATCCGGCGGCAATGAGCAGTCGGCCCCGGGTGTTTTTGTAGGAATCGTACGGCAAACGCGGCAGCAGCGTCCGGGCATCGGCGGCGAAGAAGGCTTCTCCGTCTGCGGGAACGTTTGCGAGGAGTTCCCGGGGGATACCGATTTCGCCCAGCCGGAGCGCGCCGCACAACCGGGGGCCGTCGCCGCGGAACAAACCGGTTTTGGGCAGCCCGAAGGTGATGGTGAGATCCGCCGTGATCGCCTCCCGTCCCGCCCGTCCGCTGTCCCCGTCGAGGCCGGAAGGCAGATCCAGTGCGACTACGGGACAGCCGGAGGCGTTGACGGCGCGGATGTATCCGGCCAGCGGTTCGCGCGGATCGCCGGTGAACCCGGTGCCCAGCAGGGCGTCGACAATCAGCGTGTCCGGCGCAAATTCCGGCGGTGTTTCGGATTCCAGTACCGGAACACGGCGCGGCAGCCGGGCCGCATGAGCGGCGGCGTCCCCCCGCAACGTATGCAGCGGCGCAGCGGCATGGATCGTCACCGGAATGTCCGGTGGCAGTGCGGCGGCGACGACCAGTCCGTCTCCGGCATTGTTGCCTTTCCCGGTAACGATCGCGATGCGGTTCACGCCGGGGTGTTGGCGGAACATGGTGGCGATTTCCGCCGCGGCCGCCCGTCCCGCGGCTTCCATCAGACGAAAGCCGGAGACGCCCGCGGCCATGGCTTGCGCCTCCAGTTCGCGCATGGCGGTAATGGAGATGATTTTCATGGAAGTGATCCCTTGCCTTCCGACGTCAATGCATGATCTGATCCAGCGTCAGTTCGGTAATCGGTCCGAATTGTTCCAGCGCCTTGCGGTCGATCCGGGAGGCGTCTCCGACTACCAGCAGGACGTTGGGGACGGTGCGCACTTCCCGTTCGTAAAACGCCTTCAGCTGTTCCAGCGTGGCGGCGTCGATATCTTTGTACGTCTTTTCCATCGTATTGTCCGGCAATCCCTTGCACCGCAGGTCTTCGGCCATATGCAGCAATGCCTGATCGTGCCAGCGCATGGCGGCCCGGCGTTTCAGCAGGGAGGTCCGGGCGTCGGCGAACGCCTTTTCGGAAACGGGGAAGCCCAGGGCTTCCACGGCCCGGAGCGCTTCGGCCAGTTTATCAGCCTGCGTGCTCAGGGCAATCAGGAAATAATGATGCTTGTCCGCCTGCTGCGGCGTGAGGAACGCACCCCCGCAACTGTAGGCCAGCGATTTGGCTTCCCGCAGCTGCTGGAAAACGACCGACGACATGCCGCTGCCGTAATATTCGTTGAAAATCTGGCGCAGCGCGATGGTGTTCGGATCGAACAGTCCCTTGCGCTCCAGAAACAGCAGCTGCACCTGGCGGAAGTTGGGCAGATTGACCAGCAGCACCCGGCGCTGTTCATGAGCCAGTTCCGGATAGGGACGCGGCGCGGGAGGCGGCGTTTCCACGGCGGGAAGCGGCAGGTCCTGCGTCAGCGCCGCATCCAGCGCCTCCCGGTTCCGGGGACCGAAGTAGGCGATCCGGCAGGGGGCGCCCGGCACCCGGCGGAGCGCCGCGGTCAATTCCGCGGGAGAGAGTTTCTGCAGTTCCTGATTGGAAGGTTCATCCATCTGCGGCGAATGTGCTCCGAACTGGGCATAGTGGCTCAGAGCGGGAAGCACTTGTCCCGGCTGTTCCCGGGCGACTTTCCGGGAGAGCTGAATCGTATCGATCAGTTTTTTCAGGGCCTCGGGATTATCCCGGGTCCGGGTGAGGAGGTCTCCGGCCAGTTTCAGGAGCGGTGCCATGTTCTTGTCCAGGCCGGAAATGGAGACCGTGGTCCGGTCCCGGTTCGCACGAATCGCGATCTTCCCGGACAAGCGGTAGCATTCCACCTGAAACTGTGCGGCGGAATAGGGGCCGGCACCCGCCAGCTCGGCGTATTCTCCGGCCAGTCCGAGCAGCCGGTCGTGGTCGGTGCCGACGGCAAAGGTCAGCGTCAACTCGAACAGATCGTGGCGGCGGTTGTCGACGGCGGAAACCGGAATGGTCCGCTGTCCGAATTTCAGATCGTAGCGCCGCAGGTCCCGGGCGAGATTCGGGAATTCCGGACGGAGTTCTTCCACCGGCGTCGCTTCCAGCCGGCGGGCGAAATCCGATTCCGCATCGCGGTTGACCGGCAGCGGGGTGATCGGTGGTTTTTCCAGTTTCTGCGCCGGTTTCGCCGGGCCGGAGTAACGGTAGAAGACAAAACGGTCTTGGCCGAGCCGGGCGCGGGCGAATGCGGCGATCTCCTGCGGCGTGATGCGGGCCAGCCGGTCGGTTTCGGCCAGGACTTCCTGCCAGTCCCGGCCCGCCATGGCCGCATCGAGCATCTGTTCCGCCCGGGAATAGTTGCTGGAAAGGCTTCTCATCCGGTCCAGCCGCATGTGATCGACGATCGCGCCGGGGAGCCAGTCGGGGAAGTCGCCCGCCTTCAGTTTTTCGATTTCCGCATCCAGAAGTTCGCGGGCGGCTTCCGGTTTCATGCCCGAAGCGGGGATGACACCGAGATAGAGCATGGCGCCGACGCCGGGCAGATCATTTAAAACGCAGAAGGCGTCCGCCACTTTCTGGGGAATTTTCAAGTTCTGGTCCAACAGGCCGGCGGCGCTGTTGTCCAGTACCTGGGCGATCATGTTCAGCATGTCCAGTTCCCGGCGGGTGGGACGGTCGAAGCGCCAGATCAGGACCGCGAGTTCATAATCCGGCGCAGTCATGGTGCGAATGACTTCCCCTTTGACCGGATCGGGGCGGCGGTCCGGGCGGTCGGGTTTCGAGGCGGCGGGGAGTCTGCCGAAGGTGTTTTCCAGTTCCGTCATGGTCTGATCCGGCTGGAAATCGCCGGACAGGATGATGTACATGTTTTCCGTCGTATAATACCGCCGGTAATGATCCATGACCCGGCGCGGCGAGGGATTTTTCAGGTGTTCGGGCAGGCCGATCAGCGGTCGGGCGGCGGGATGACCGGCGTAAACGGTAGCCATGATTTCCTGCCAGAATCGACTGTTGGGACGGTCCTGATACATGTTGTACTCTTCGAAGACGGTTTCCAGCTCGGTGTGGAAGCCCCGGAATACCGGGTCGCGGAAGCGTTCTGCCTCCAGCTGCATCCATTTCCATAGCTGATTGGACGGGATGGTGTTGACGTAAACCGTCCGATCGAAGGAGGTGTAGGCGTTGGTACCGCTGCCGCCCATGCCCTGGATCAGGCGGGCGAATTCATTGGAGGCCGCGTAACGGGCGCTTTCACAGGAGAGGCGGTCGATTTCGCGGTAAATGGCTTCCCGTTTTTCGGGATCGGCGGTTTTTTCATGCTCTTCATAAAGGGCGTCGATGCGGTCCAGGAGGGGTTTTTCCGCCTCGAAATTCGTGGTGCCCAGCCGGGATGTGCCTTTGAACAGCAAATGTTCCAGATAGTGCGCCAATCCGGTTTTGTCGTCCGGGTCGTCGAGGCCGCCGGTGCGGAAGCCGATCCGGGCGACCACCTGCGGCAACTCCTGATTGGGGGACAGGTAAACGGTGATGCCGTTGGAAAGTCGTCCGATACGGACTCCCATCGGGTCGGATTCGGCGACCGGTGGCGGCGCCTGGATTCCGGCGGTTTCCCGGCAGCCGGGAAACAACGGGAAGAGGAGGGCAAGGAACAGAAGCAGAACTGTTTTTTTCAGCATGGACAAAAGCCTTTCAGTAGCGCAGGCGACATGATTAATTGCAGTTACAGTACACGGCTGTAAAAAGAAATGCAACTTGTGAAAGATTTTTTGTCCGACATTCCGGAGTGCCGCCGTTAAAAAAGTTTTTGGCGGACTGGAAAAGTCGGCTTGCGGGTATATATTGAAATAAATTATATTCTGAAGTCATATGCAGGTTTCCGGAGGAGGTTTTTTCATGCGGTTTCGAGTCGTTACCTGGTTCGTACCGGTACTGTTGCTGGCGGCGGTGTTTTATCCGTGCAGCCGGTGTGCCGGAGAGGAGATCCGAATCGTCGGCAAGGTCAAAGTCAATCCCACCATTCGTTTCACCGGTATCGCCGGCAGCGAATCGCTGACGCAGGAGGTACGTTCCTTTCTGCGCAGCTGCGGTTGGTTCGATGTGGTGTCGGACGCCCAGTCGGATTATGTGCTGAGCGGGACGGCCGAGGGGGGGCGCATGCGTTTCGAGCTGCGCATGGGAGGCGCGCCGGTCGGCGCCTGGAGCGTTCCGGCTGCGGATGCGCGCAACGCGGCCAAACTCGCCGTGGATACCATCCTTGATAAGTTATTCAAGGTGAAGGGGCTCTGTCGCACCAGGATCGCCTTCTGCGCCGATACCGCCCGCGGCATCAAGAATATCTATGCCTGCGACATTGACGGCGGCGACGTCGAGCAGATCACCAATTTTAACAGCCTCTGCGTCGAGCCCTGCTGGTTTCCGGGGGGCGACTCCATCGGCTACACCAAATACGGGAAAGCCGTTACCGACGTGGTGCAGACCCGGATCTCTCCCCGGATGAGTCGACGGCTGACTTCGTTTCCGGGGTTGAACGTGGGGGTGTCCATCAGTCCGGACAGCCGGAACATGGCCTTGATTCTCAGCCCGGACCATCTGGTGGATTTGTACGTAAGACCGGTTGCCGGGGGGCAGTTGCGGCGGTTGACCCGCGGGCAGGCGGTGGAAGCCTCGCCCTGCTGGAGCCCGGACGGTACGAAAATCTGCTTTGTCAGCGACGAAAGCGGTCGGCCGCGGATTTATTCGATCGGGATCGACGGCTCCGGTCGCAAACGTCTGCCCAGTGTCGGCAGCGAAGCCGTGACGCCTGACTGGTCGGGTGACGATCAAATTGTGTACGCCACCCGGGTCAACGGCGTTTATACGCTGGCTGTGCTGGACCTGAAAACCGGAGAGAACATCCGTGCCACCAACGTGCCGGGCACCTGGGAATCTCCGGCGTGGGCGCCGGACAACCGTCAGGTCGTGTGTAAGCGTTCGGACGGGAGGCGCGCTTCTTTGTTCGTCGTGGACACCTGGACCGGAAAGGTGCGGCAGCTGCTGGCCACGGGCAATGCTCTCTCCATGCCCGCCTGGTCGAAAGGAGCAAAGTGACCTCACCGGATTCTCCCCATTGCGAATATGAGCGGAACCTCGGGGAGCTGGACGCTCTGCTGCGGTTCGGCATCAAGCTCGGACTGGAACAGACCTCCGAGCTTTTCGGTCTTTGCGGCGCACCGCTGTCGTTGCGATATTTGCACATCGCGGGAACCAACGGTAAGGGATCGGTGGGGGCGATGCTGGAGGCGGCGTTGCGCGGGTGCGGCTTCCGGACGGGGTTCTACTCTTCGCCGCATCTGGTGGATCTGCGGGAGCGAATCCGGGTGAATGGCCGGGCCGTGTCGGTGGCGGATTTCAATGCCGCGTTTTCCGTGGTGCGGGCCGCGGCGGAAAAGATGCGGCAGCAGGGGCGGTGTCCGACGTATTTCGAGTTTCTGACGGCGCTGGCCGCGGTGGCGTTTCAGCGCGCGGGAGTGGATTTCACCGTCTGGGAAACCGGGATGGGCGGCCGTTTTGACGCGACCAGCGTGGTGGAGCCGGAGGCGGCGATCATTACCGGGATCGCGCTGGATCATCAGCAGTATCTCGGGGATACCATCGAAAAAATCGCGTTTGAAAAGGCCGGGATCATCCGCCCTGGGAAACCGGTATTCACCGGACAGATGCCGGAAGCCGCTGCCGGGGTCGTGGCAGAACGGGCGGCGGCGCTGGGAGCACCGTTGTTTTCTCCGGATGCGGAGGTGCCGGAGACGGCGGAATATGGACGGGATGAACGGGGAATCTTTCAACGTTTCCGGCATCGCGGAAGGGAAATCCGCCTGCCTCTGATCGGGGCGATGCAGCGGCGGAATTTTCAGGTGGTTTATCCGGTATTGCGCGAGCTTGCCGGACGTTACGGGTTTTCGCTGGACCGGGCGCTGGATGCACTGGCCGGGGTGCGCTGGCCGGGGCGTTGCCAGGAACTGAGTGAATGGCTGCTGGTGGACGGCGGACACAATCCGGATGGCGCGGCGGCGCTTGCGGAGGCTTTGCGGGAAGGGTATCCCGGGGAACGGTTTACCTTTATTTTTGCCGGATTCAAGGACAAGGATGTGAAAACCAATTTGCGGATTCTGTCGCCGCTGGCGGCGGAGTTTTTGTTCACACCGCTCCGGGATGAGCGGCCGAGTTATTGCGGGGCAGAACTGGCGGACCTGCTGCCGGAAGCATCGCGCCCGGCATGGCGCGCGGTTCCGGACGCGGCAACAGCCGTGCGGCTGGCGCGCGAAACCGGGCGGCGAACGGTGGCGGCCGGTTCCCTGTATCTGGTTGGAGAAGTGCTGGAAGCGGTGGCCCCCACTGCTGCGCTGGATCTGGTGTGAAAGACGCGGCGGGGGCGCCGGACGGAGAATATAACGCCGGGACATCGGGGGCGGGAACGGAATCGCCGTTGCCGCGCGATGCGGACGGTTTGGAGAATGTATGAGCAATCAGCTGAATTTGACGATTGATAACAGCAGCCGCGATGTCGGGTCGCCGTTGCTGGCTTTGCGGGAGCCGGTGGTATTTCCGTACAGCCTGACGCCGGCGCTGATCGATGGCGAAATGAACGCCGAGGCTTTGAAACTGGCCATGCGGCGCGACCGGATGGTGGCGATTTTTTCGGAAATGCCTGGCGAAGAGGAGTCGGCTAATCGCGAATATCCCTGCAAATTCGAGACGTTCGAATGCTGTGGCCACCGGTTGTGTGTGAACGGGCTGCTGGCACGGGTGGTCAAGGTCCTCAATTTCCCGGATGGGACGACGCGGGTATTGCTGCGCGGAATCCGGCGGGCACGTTTTGCCGCTCCGGCGTATTCCGGCGGGGTGGCCTGCGCCCGGACGGAACCGCTGCCGGAAATACCGGAGGATCAACTGGAACTGGAAGGCGCGATGAAGGCCGCGATCCGGATGTTTCAGGAATACGCCGGCATGCAGCCGAATCTGCCGGACGAGCTGAAGGTGGCAGTGGTCAATACTGAGGCGCCCGAACGTCTGGCTGATCTGCTGGCGGACAATTTGAATTTTGATTATGTCGAAAAATTGCTGGTGCTGACCTGCGCATCGGTGCTGGAGCGTTTCCGGCTGCTGATCACGCTGCTGAACCGCGAGATAGAGGTAACACGCGTCGGGTTGAAAATTCAGAACGACGTGCATCAGGCGATGAGTCAGTCGCAGCGGGAATATTTCCTGCGTGAGCAGCTGCGCACCATTCAACAGGAGCTGGGCGAGGAGTGCCGCAATCCCGATATCGTGGAGATCGAAAAGCGCCTTGCGGAGAAAAAACTTCCGGAACGGGTTTCCGAAGTGGTGGCCAAGGAACTGGCCCGGCTGGAAATCATCCCCCAGGCCGCCCCGGAATACCATATTGCTTATACCTATATCTGCTGGCTGCTGGACGTGCCGTGGCTGGAATGCAGCGAGGATCGACTGGATGTCGAACAGGCCGCCAAGGTGCTCGACGCCGATCATTACGGGCTGGAGGATGTCAAGGAGCGGATTCTGGAATTTCTGGCGGTGCTCCAGTTGAAGCCCGACCGCAAGGCGCCGATTCTCTGTCTGGTCGGGCCGCCGGGCGTGGGCAAGACCTCGCTGGGACAGTCCATTGCGCGGGCGTTGAACCGCAAATTCGTGCGCATTGCTCTCGGCGGCGTGCGCGATGAGGCGGAAATCCGGGGCCACCGCCGTACTTATGTCGGTGCGTTGCCGGGGCGGATCATTCAGGGGATGAAGAAAGCCGGCGTCGCCAATCCGGTCTTCATGCTGGACGAGATCGACAAGCTGGCCAATGATGTGCGCGGCGATCCGGCTTCGGCCTTGCTGGAAGTGCTGGATCCGGAGCAGAACGTGGCGTTCAACGACCACTATCTGGAGCTGGATTACGATCTCAGCCGGGTTTTCTTCCTGGCGACGGCGAACCTGCTGGATACGATTCCTCCGCCGCTGCGGGATCGTATGGAAATCATTCGGCTTCCCGGATACACCGCCTTTGAAAAACGGGAGATCGCCCGGCGCTATCTGGTGCCGCGCCAGATCCGGGAGAACGGACTGAAGGCCCGGCAGATCCGGTTCAATCTGTCCGCCATCAATGAAATCATCGACCACTACACGCGGGAAGCCGGCGTCCGGGAACTGGAACGCACCGCCGCCCAGGTGTGCCGGAAAATCGCCCGCCGCATCGTCGAGGGGAAGCTGGACGGGAAAAAGGTGATTTCGGTCAATGCCGCGCTGGTTCGGGAATTGCTCGGACCGCGCACTTATTTGATGGATGAGGCTGAATCCCGGCCGGAAGTCGGGACCGCCACCGGGATGGCCTGGACCAGCTGTGGCGGCACCATTCTGCCGGTGGAGGTGCTTTCAGTACCCGGCAAGGGGGATCTCAAACTGACCGGTTCGCTGGGAAAAGTCATGCAGGAAAGTGCCGAAGCGGCGTACAGTTTCGTGCGCAGCCGCGCGAAGGAGTGGAAAATCGCGCCGGAGACGTTCAGCCAGTACAATTTTCACATTCACGTCCCGGACGGGGCGACGCCGAAGGACGGGCCTTCCGCGGGGATCACGCTGGGGATTGCGCTGCTGTCGCTGCTGACCGGGCGGGCGGTTCGACCGTATCTGGCGATGACCGGGGAAATCACGTTGCGTGGTAAAATCACCGCGGTCGGAGGGATCCGGGAAAAAGTCATTGCGGCGCTCCGGGCGGGAATCCGTCAGGTGATTCTGCCGGAGGAAAACCGCAAGGATACCGAGGAATTACCGGAAGAAGTGCGGCGAAAGCTGGAGTTTTTCTTCGTCAGTCGTTTTGAAGCCGCGGCGAAGCTGGCGCTGATGCCGGTGAAAGCGGATGATGATGAGGAGAAACAGTCATGAAGCGCATAGGTCGCATGTTGCTGCTGCTGTCACTGTCGGCGGGCGCGTTCCGGTTGCCGGCGACGGTGTCCGGTGCGGAGCTTGACACCAGGGAATTTCTGGAGCGGGTGCGGCATCCGGCGGCGGCGGAGAGTTATGCCCGCATGAAGGGGATCATGCAGCATCGTCCGGACGGCGGGCGCATGGAGACGTTGCCGGTGGCGCTGACGGTGTTGATCCGGCGCGACGGTACCCGGGCCGAACTGCTGATCGACGGCCGGGAAGGCTATCGGATTATGCAGGAGCGATCGGGCAAAACGCGGGTGGAACCGTTCGGGACGGCCCTGCAGCCGGAGCCGGCGGCACGGCGTTTCGGGTTGCGCCCGACGGATTTGTCGATGGGCTTTTTGTTTTACAATCTGGTCCGGGAGGAATCGGGCACACTGGTGAAGGGAATTCCCTGCCGGGTGCTGGTGCTGGAGGCGCCGGATCGGAGCGAAGTGGCGCGGGTGTATGTGGCGCGAAGTTATTTTTTCCCGTTGAAGGCGGAATTTTACGCTTCGCGGGATGCGTTGCAGGGGGATCCGGTGCGGACGCTGGAAACGGGGTCCTTCAAAAAGAAAAACGATTTATATTATGCGGAGATCTTGAATCTTTACGGTCCGGACTGGCGATCCCGGGTGCAATTTTCCGAGGCGGAACTGGGGACACCGGATGCCGCCGCCGAAGAACGGCTGTTCGGTAAGGAAAAGACGGCGGCTCCGTCCGTGTCGCAGGGAGGCGTATGAATATTCGAAGAATCAACATGAGCCTCACCGCAGTGGCTCTGCTGCTGATGGTGCTGGTGTGCGGCTGTGACGGCAATCGCAAGGAAACGGTGGTCAACCGGGTCCGGGTGCTCCAGGGCGCGGAGCAATGTGCTCTGCCGGGGGAAACGTTCGAAAAAGTTTTGCGGGTGGAATTACAGGGACCACAGCGTCGGGGCATGCTCGGTGGCGCCGGTGAACGTCCCCCGGTGGCGGGCCGTACCGTGCATTTTGTGCCGGTGGACCATTCCCGGTTGACCGTGACGCCCGCGACCGCGGTTTCCGATGCCGGAGGGACGGTGGCGGTGAAGGTGACCGCCGGGCATGAGACGGGGGATCATTATTTGAAAATCATTCCGGAAGGGGCGGAGGACAAGAGCATTACCGTCCGCTTCATTACCGGGATCCGGATTTCCGGAGCGGAACAGGAGCAGTCCGCCGGGGAATTGACCGCGGATCCGCTGACGGTCAAAGTGGTGGACAAGGACGGTCGCCCGGCGGCGGGCGTGCCCGTTTATTTCCGGATGGGGGTTACGCCGGAGGGCACGGCGTCGAAGGCGGAAGTCCGGGCGCCGGACGTGATGACCGATCGGGACGGCGAGGCACGGTGTTTTGTCAAGCTGGGCGACAAGTCCGGAGAATATCACGTCAATGTGGAAGTGGCGGATCCGGACCGCGGGATCTTCATGCGCGGGAAGACGGTCCGGCTGCTCGGCATCAATGTGTGGAGCGTGGTGATCGCGGTTCTGGGGGGACTGACGATCTTCGTTTTCGGGATGAAGCTGATGGGCGACGGGCTGCAGAAGGTGGCCGGGGAGAACATGCGGCGGATTCTGCAGTTTTTCGCCCGCAACGGAATTGTGGCGGTGCTGGCCGGGACCCTGGTGACGGCGGTGATTCAATCTTCCAGTGCGACGACGGTGATGGTGATCGGGTTCATCAACGCGGGGTTGCTGTCGCTGACGCAGTCGATCGGGATCATATTTGGGGCGAACGTGGGAACCACGGTGACGGCGCAGATCATCTCGTTCAACCTTTCCGGAATCGCGATGCCGGCGATTACGCTGGGTTTCATCATCACGCTGTTCCGGAAGGAGACGGTCAAGGGGTGGGGGGAAACCATTCTCGGTTTCGGGCTGCTCTTTTTCGGTATGAACACGATGAGCGATGAATTGAAGATGCTGGGGACGTTTCCGTCCTTTGTGAACGTCTTTCAATCATTCGACTGCACGCCGGCTACGGCGGGCGGATTCATGCCGTTCGGAGCGATTCTGGGGGCAATCGGGATCGGGATTGCGGCAACGGTGGTGATTCAGTCCAGTTCCGCGGCGATGGGGATTGTGCTGGCGCTGGCGGGGGGCGGATTGATCAACTTCTACACGGCCGTGCCGCTGCTGCTGGGAACCAACATCGGGACGACGATTACGGCGTTCCTGGCGGCACTGGCGGCGAACCGGGTGGCCAAACAGGCGGCACTGGCGCATTCGTTGTTCAACATCATCGGGACGGTGATCATGCTGGTGCTGTTCTATGTGCCGTACGGGCCGGAGCGGATTCCGGTGTTTTTGTACTTCATCAACGCGATTACGCCGGGCAATGTGTTTGCCGCGGTGCCGCAGGGGGTGGAGCGGCATATCGCCATGGCGCATACGTTCTTTAATATTACGGTGACCTTGATTCTGCTGCCGTTCATCAGCTGGTTCGCCCGGCTCTGTGAATTTCTCATGCCGATCCGGGAGAAGGATGGCGTGAAGTTCCAGATGTTGGAACCGCACCTTCTGGCGACGCCGTCCATTGCCCTGGAACAGTCGATTTTCGCCATCCGGCGCATGGTGAAGGATTCCTGGAAAATGGTGGATCGGGCGGTCAATGAATATTTCATGGAGGGACGCACCGAGGCCGAAGGCGTCAAGGCACTGGCCGAAGCCGAGGAACGGATCGACCGGATGCAGGAAGAGGTGACCGCTTATCTGGTGCAGATTACCCGGCGGGAGCTTTCCGGGCCGCAGTCGTCGCTGGTGCCGCTGCTGATGCACTGTACCAACGATGCGGAGCGGATTGCCGACCATACGGAGAACATTCTGCAGTTGACCGACCGGCTGGCGAAACTGGGCAAGCCGATTTCCGACCAGGCGCGAAAGGACCTGCAGAAGATCTGGGCATTGCTGGACGAGGAGGCGAAGAACGTCATTACCGCGCTCGGCAGTTCTGATCCGCACGAAATCGAGCTGGCGCTGAAAAGCGAGCAGAAGATCAACAAGCTGACCGACAAATATGAAAGCGCCCACATTGAACGCCTGCGCAAGGGCAGCTGCAATCTGGCGATCAGCGTGATTTTCATCGAAATGCTCGGGGAACTGGAAAAACTCGGCGACCATCTGTCGAACATCGCCGAACGCACTCCGGAAATTCAGAAGCACTACATCAAACTTTAAAATTGGATTCATTGGAAGAGAAGAGTTGCCATGGAGATCAGAATCGATCGTCGGACGCCGCTGGAACGGATGCGAGTCATCCCGTTTCAGCAGGTGGTAGACGCGGTGACGAACTGCTGTTTTGAGGCTGCGTTCCGGCTGCCGCCCGATGTGCTGCGGGCGATCCGGGAGGCGGCGGAACGGGAGTCGACCGCCGTCGGCCGGGAATTTCTCCGGCAGTATCTGGAAAACGCGCGGATTGCGGAAACGGAAAACATGGCGATCTGCCAGGACACCGGATTCGCCGTCTACTTTGTGGAAATGGGGGAAAACCTCCGTATTGACGGTGGTTCCATCTACGAGGCGATCAGTGCCGGGACTGCCCGCGGTTACCGGGAAGGGTTTCTGCGTAAATCCATCGTGTCGGATCCGCTGTTCGCCCGGCGCAACACCACGGACAATACGCCGCCGATTGTGCATCTGACGCTGGTGCCGGGAGATCGGCTGTCCGTCATTCTCGCGCCGAAAGGCGGCGGTTCGGAAAATATGAGCGCCCTGCGTATGCTCAAGCCGTCGGAAGGGCGTGCCGGCGTGGTGGATTTCGTCGCTGAGACCGTGGTGAAGGCGGGAGGCAACCCCTGTCCGCCGACCATCGTCGGCGTCGGTATCGGCGGCACGTTCGAAAAGGCGGCGTTTCTGGCGAAGAAGGCGCTGCTGCGGCCGCTGGGACAGCCGCATCCGGATGCGGAATACGCGGCGCTGGAACGGGAAATTCTGGAGCGGATCAACGCCTCCGGGGTCGGGCCGCAGGGGCTGGGCGGGGACGTTACCAGCCTGGCGGTGCATATTGAACATTATCCCTGCCACATTGCGTCGCTGCCGGTGGCGGTCAATCTCAACTGCCATGCGGCGCGACATGCGGGGTTTGAATTATGAGCGAAACGGCGATTGTATTGACGACTCCGATTTCCGAAGCGACCGCGCGGACTTTGCGGGCCGGAGACCGGGTGCTGCTGTCCGGCGTGATCTGGACGGGGCGGGACGCGGCGCACAAGCGGCTGGTGGCGGCTCTGGACGCGGGCGAACCGCTGCCGGTGACATTGCGCGATCAGGTGATTTATTTTGTCGGGCCCTGTCCGGCACCTCCGGGCCGGGTCATCGGGAGCGCGGGACCGACTACCAGCGGACGGATGGATGCGTATTCGCCGCGGCTGCTGCGGGAAGCCGGGCTGCGGGGCATGATCGGCAAGGGGGAACGCGGCCCCGGCGTCACCGCGGCGATGCGGGAATGCGACGGCGTTTATTTCGCGGCAACTGGAGGAGCGGGAGCTTTGATCGCCCGTTCCATTATCAAGGCGGAGGTGGTGGCGTACGAGGATCTCGGGCCGGAAGCGATCTACCGGCTGGAAGTGAAAGACCTGCCGCTGGTGGTGGCCATTGACGCGCAGGGCGGCAATCTATACGAGCGGAAGTGAGGTGGCCGCCGATGGCTGAGACGCTGGAAACGCGAACATGGATTTGAGTGAACGATCAACGGCTTTTCAGGGGGAGCGCCATTTCTGGGAGGCGGCGCGGGCGGCGTTTCTGCGGCAATTGATGCGTGATTATCCGGCTTTTCCCACTGGGGCGCTGCTGGATTTCGGCTGCGGCGATGGATATTTGCTGAGCGGGATGATGGCGGATTTTCCGGAACGGCGGTACACGGCGCTGGACATCGCGCTGGATGATGAGACGGCGGCGCGGATGAGTCGAACCGGAGGGGCGCGGGTGGTCAATCGTCCGGAGGCGGTGCGGGAATCGGAGTTCCAGGTGGTGACGATGTTCGACGTGCTGGAACATCTGGAGGATGACGAGGCGGAGCTGAAACGATTGGGGAGCGCGCTTCCGGAGGGAGCGTTGTTGTTTTTGACGGTGCCGGCATTTCAGTGTCTGTTCGGGGAGCACGACCGGATGCTGCGGCATTTCCGGAGGTATGACCGGGCAGGCTTGACGAAACTGCTACGGCGAAATGGTTTTCAAGTGTTGGAGTCCGGGTATTTCTTTGCGGTTCTTCCAGTGGTCCGGCTGCTGCTGCATCTGATGGGACGGCGGGATGGCATCGGCTGCGGCGCGGTGCGTCCGCTCTGGTTGAACCGGTTGCTGGAGCGTTGGTTGCGAATGGATGCGGCAATCTGCCGATGGCTGGCGCGGCGCGGCGTGATTCTGCCCGGACTCTCGGGGTATGCGGTATGTGTCAGGCGGTCATCGTAGTTCCCTGCTACAATGAGCGGGAACGGCTGGACGTGGAAGCGTTGCGGCGTTTTTCGGGGGAACACCCGGAAATTCTTTTTCTGCTGGTGGACGACGGCAGCACCGATGAAACCGGTGCATTGCTGGATCGCCTGGCGGCGGAGCTGCCGCGGACGGTGCGGTCGCTGCGACTGCCCGCCAATGGCGGCAAGGCGGAGGCGGTGCGCGCCGGCATGCTGGAAGCCGGTCGGTCCGAAGCCCCGTTGTTAGGATACTGGGATGCCGACTGGGCAACGCCGCTGGAGGAAATTCCGAACTTCATAACGTTGTTTCGGGAGAATCCCGGATTGGAGGTCGTAACCGGTTGTCGTCTGCAGCGATTGGGATCGGAGATTCAGCGGTCGCTGGTGCGTCATCTGATCGGGCGGGTGATGGCGACGATTTTTTCTCTTTATTTGAAGCTGCCGGTTTACGATACGCAATGCGGGGCGAAGCTGTTCCGTCGGGAGACGGCGGAACAACTGTTTGCCGAGCCGTTCGTCAGCCGCTGGCTGTTTGATGTGGAGCTGTTGCGCCGGATGCCCCGGGACCGGGCGCGTCGCGTGGTTTATGAATTTCCGCTGTCCATATGGCGGGATGTCGGTGGATCCAAGTTGAAAATGCGGCACGGGTTCCGGATTTTACTGGCTCTGTGGCGGGTGATGCGGCACTACCGCTGAGGGTGGTTACAGGACCATGCCGGCGATCCATCCCGCAACCAGCAGCGGCAGGTTGTAATGCAGAAAGGTCGGAATGACCGAATCCCGGATGTGATCATGCTGGCCGTCCGCATTCAATCCCGCCGTGGGGCCCAGCACCGATTCCGAAACCGGCGACCCCGCGTCGCCCAATGCTCCGGCGGTGCCGACGATCGCCAGCGTGGCCAGCGGCGAAAGCCCCATTTCCCGGCACAGAGGCACGTAGATCATCGCCAGAATCGGAATCGTGGCGAACGACGAGCCGATACCCAGGGTGACGATCAACCCGATCAGCAGCATCAGAAAGACCAGCAGCGCCCGGCTGCCGTCCGCTCCGGAGCCCAGCACTCCCACCAGTTCGTCCACCCCGCCGGTGGCGGTGATGACACCTGCGAATCCGGAGGCCGCGATCATGACTACGCCGATGCCGCCCATCATCTGGACGCCCCGGGCGAACAGATCCTGCGTGGCCGCCAGCTTCAGCTGCCCGGTCACCAGAAACACCAGGATGCCGGCCAGCGCGGCGAACGCCATTTTGTCCAGAATGCATTGCCCTGCCAGAGCCGTCAGAATCGCGGCGATGCCGACGAAAAGTCCGCTTTTGTGGAATCGCGGCGGCTCCTGCACCAGCAGCAGGGTGCGGTCCACATTGTAGATGCGCGGTTTGCGGTAGGAAAGAAAGACAGCGATGAGCAGTCCCGCCACCATGCCGCCGGCGGGGATCAGCATGGCGGGCATGACCATCGCGGCGGTGGCTTCGGGGAGGCCGAACTTCACGACGTTTTTGAGCAGCAGATCGTTGAGATAGATTTTTCCGAAACCGAAGGGCAGCACCATGTAGGGGGTGATCAACCCGAACGTCAGAATGCAGGCGACGGCCCGCCGGTCGATCCGCAGCCGGTCGAAGAGCGCCAGCAGCGGCGGAATCAGAATCGGAATGAAGGCGATATGCACCGGGATCAGGTTCTGCGACGACATGGAAATGAGCGTCAGTACGCCGAACAGTGTGTATTTGAGCAGGAAACTCTGTTGTTCCGAGAGTTCCCCGCCGCGATCCGCCCTGCGGAACAGCGCATCGGCGAGCCATTCGATGATGCCCGATTGGGCTATGGCCACGGAAAGCGCTCCAAGCATGACGTAATTGAGCGCCAGCACCGCGCCCCCGGTGAGGTCGGCGAAAAAGGCGTTCACGGTTTTTTCCAGCCCCATGCCGCCGGCGAGGCCGCCGATCAGCGCCGCCAGAATCAGGGAAAAGACCACGTTCAGCCGCATGGCCGCCAGCAGCAGCAGCGCGGCCACCGCCAGCAGGACCGGATTGAGCAGAATTTCCATTGGATCAAAAACTCCTGTTGTTGTCGCGTCCGGGAGGAATCGGTTCCGGCCGGACCTTGCGGTTGGGGGCGGATCAGCGCCGTTGTTCGGCCTTGAGCCGTTCGGTCAATCGCGAATATCGCGGCGCCAGGCGGGTATTGTGAACCGCGATCTCCAGTGCGCGGCGGCTGCCGATCAGCACCAGCAGACGGCGGGCCCGGGTCATGGCGGTGTAGAGCAGATTCCGCTGCAGCATGACGAAATGCTGGCTCAACATCGGCAGAATGACTGCCGGGAATTCGCTGCCCTGCGACTTATGGACAGTGATGGCGTAAGCGGGAGCAATCTGTTCCACCTCGTCCCAGTCGTATTCCACCGGACGGGTGCCGTCATAGACCACCTGAAAGGTCTTCTTGGCGGTATCGATCCGGCTGACCCGGCCGAGGTCGCCGTTGAAGACCAGTTTTTCATAATTATTGCAGGTCTGCATGACCTTGTCGTCGGAACGGATGAGACGTTCTCCGGAACGGAACTGCGGTTTGTCGCCCCTGTTGAGCGCCTGTTGGAGCCGTGCATTGACGGCGATCGTGCCGCAGGCGCCGCGATTCATCGGCGTCAGGACCTGAATGTCGTCGATCGGGTTCAAATGGAAGCGCCGGGGAATGCGTTCCGCCGCCAAGCGGACAATCAGCTCCAGCACTTTGTCGGGGTCGTCCTGTTCGATCCAGTAGAAATCGGAAAGCCCGTCGGTACGTTCGTTTTTTTCCGGAAGCAGGCCGCGGTTGACCCGGTGGGCGTTGCGGATGATCCGGCTGTTCTGCGCCTGGCGGAAAACTTCAGTCAGTTCCGTGGTCAGAAACCATCCGGATTCGATGAAGCTGGCCAGCACTGTTCCCGGACCGACCGACGGCAGCTGGTCCCGGTCCCCCACCAGCACCACGCCGGCTCCCGGCGGCACCGCCCGGAAGAGCGCCAGCGCCAGCAGCAGGTCCAGCATGGAGACTTCATCCACGATCAGCAGGTCGCAGGGAAGCGGATTGGTGTCGTCGTAGCCGAAACGTCCGCTCTGGGGATCGAAAGCCAGCAGCCGATGCAGGGTTTTTGCGGCGATTCCGGTGGCGTCTCCCAGGCGTTTGGCGGCGCGGCCGGTGGGGGCGGCGGCGGCGATGCGCAGTCCCGCTTTCTGGGCGCGCCGGACGATTTCACCGACGACGGTGGTTTTTCCGACGCCGGGCCCGCCGGTGATGATGGAGAGGGGACTTTGGGATACCCGTTCGACGGCAAGCTGTTGTGCTGCGTTGAGACGCAGCCGGGCCGGGCCGGCATTCCGGCAGCGGCGTCCGGCGAAATCGGCGTTTTCGGCCAGCAGTCGGATGCGTTCGGGCAGCTCCCTTTCCGCGCGGGCCAGGGGCGGCGAGTAAATCATACCGTCCTGGCGGACCAGCATGCGGCGCGCCACCGCCCGGTCAATGCCCGCCGCCGCGAGTTCCACCGGCTGTCCGGCCAGCTCGGCGACGCACCGGGCAAATTCGCTTTCCGGATAACCGGCATGCCCGTTGCCGATGGCCTGATTCATTTCATAAACGGCGGCCGCGGTCAGACGTTCAAGCGAATTGCGGGCGATGCCGATTTCAGCGGCGATTTCGTCGGCCTTGAGAAAACCGATGCCGTCCACTTCCTCCGCCAGCCGGTAAGGATTGGCGCGCACGATTTCAGCGGTTTTATCCCCGTAACGTTTATACAGTTTCTGGCAGTATCCCGGGGTGATGCCCAGCCCCTGCAGATAGATGAAAATATCCCGCCGGGAAGCGCTTTCCCGCCATTTTTCGATGATGGCGGCGGCCTTTTTCCGTCCGATACCGGGCACCTCGCAGAGACGTTTCGGGTAGTGTTCCAGCATCTGCAGCGTTTCCCCGCCGAAGTAATCGACGATCAACCGGGCGGTTTTTTCGCCGATGCCGGGGATGGCGCCGGAGCCGAGAAAACGAATGATGCCGTCATGGGTGGACGGCAGCACCGGCCGGAAACGGACGGCACGGAACTGCGTGCCGTATTCGGCGTGTTTCTCCCATCGCCCGGTGGCTTCGATGCACTGGCCCGGTTCGAGTCCATTGAGCGCGCCGACGACGGTTTTTTCCTCGTTTTGCGCATCACGCAGCCGGAGCACGGCATAGGTACCTTCCCGGTTTTCGTAAACGATCCGGGTAACCTCCCCCCGCAAGGTCGCGGAGAACAGTGTGTCTTCCTGAGGCATGCGCTGGTCCGGGGCGGAACCGGCACAAAGCCGGGCCCGCCGGAGGTACGGTTATTTCCGGGGACGCATGTGCGGGAACAAAACGACATCGCGGATGGATTCCGCGCCGGTAAGGAGCATGACCAGCCGGTCGATGCCGACCCCCATGCCACCGGCGGGAGGCATGCCGTATTCAAGCGCGACAAGGAAGTCTTCATCAACTTTGTCGGCGAGGGTGTCGCCGGGCTGTTTTTCGCGTTCGAACTGTTCCATGAAACGGCGGCGCTGTTCGATGGGGTCGTTGAGTTCGGTATAGGCGGGGGCGATTTCCTGGCCGTTGATTTCGAGTTCAAAAACGTCGACCACCGACGGGTCGTCCTTGCAGCCGCGCGCCAGCGGGAGCAGAACGGCGGGCATGCGCATGACGAAGGTCGGTTGGATCAGTGTGTGTTCGATCAGTTTTTCATAGACTTCGTTGGTCACTTCGAAATCCGGCATGGATTCGTCTACGGCCAGACCGAGTTCCCGGGCCCGGGCGAGCCGTTCGGCAGGGATGATGTCGAACCAGTCTGCGCCGGCCTTTTCCCGGACGAGGTCCTGGTAGGTGACGCGCCGCCATGGTTTTTCGAGGTTGATCACCTTGCCGTTGCCGTGGTCGATCTGCAACGTGCCGATGACGTTCCGGGCGACGGTGGTGATGAGGTCTTCGATCAGCTCCATCATGGAGGCGCAGTCGCCGTAGGCCTGATAGACCTCCATCATGGTGAATTCCGGGCTGTGGCGGCGGTCGATGCCCTCATTGCGGAAGTTCCGGTTGATTTCAAAAACCCGTTCGAAGCCGCCGACCAGCAGCCGTTTGAGAAAGAGTTCCGGGGCGATGCGCAGATACATCGGCGCGTTGAGCGCTTCGTAATAGGTTTTGAAAGGATTGGCCGAAGCGCCGCCGGCGAGGGTCTGGAGCATCGGGGTTTCCACCTCCATGAAGCCGCGGGATTCCATGAACTTGCGCAGTTCACTGATGATCCGGATGCGCTGGCGGAAGACGCGCCGGCTGTCATCGTTCATGATGAGGTCGAGGTAACGCTGACGGTACCGCTGTTCGATATCGGTGAGTCCGTGGAACTTTTCGGGCAGCGGGCGCAGCGATTTGCACAGCAGCGTGCATTCGTGCACCCGGATGGTCAGTTCGCCCATGCGGGTGACGAAAAGTTCGCCGCGAACGCCGACGATGTCGCCGATGTCCAGTTTCTTGAAAGCGGCAAACGCTTCGTCCCCCAGTTCGCCGCGCCCGGCAAAGAGTTGAATGCGTCCGGTACTGTCGCGCAGGTCGGCGAAGATGGATTTCCCCATGATCCGCATGGCGGTCAAACGTCCGGCGACGACGGCGGGCTGCGGCGTGTCGCAGTCCGGGCGGAATTCGGCCCGGTATTCTTCGATCCGGCGGTCGCCGTCGAAGCGTTCTCCGAAGGGGTTGATCCCGGCCGCGGCGAGTTCTTCGGCTTTGGTCTGGCGCTGGCGGAACAGGGCGTTGATCCGGGCGGTCTCCTCGGCGGAGTTGTCGCCGCCGGGAACGGACTGAGTTTCTTCGTTCATTATGTTTGTGTCTCCCTTGTCATGCATGAATGAATGATCCGGTCAATATGCCCCGGTTTGCCGTGGAAGGCAAGCGCGGGAACAGCGTTTCTCGACATTATTAATGTACTTCCGGAAAAAAATCTTGCAATTGCGTTTTTTTAAACTATTTTATAATGACCGTGTTTTTTAAACAGCCGACATAAAAAGTTTTTCAACCATCAAAAAAAAGGATAACAGGACCATGAAAAGAGCTTTCACGCTCGCCTGCCTGTCCGTGCTCGGCGTACTCAGCGCCGCGGCGGAAGAGGCGGCGGGGGCAGTCGTCCCCGTACAAGATGCCGGAGAAACGATTCTGGGTCTGCCTGCCCTCTGGTGGGCGGCGCCGTTCGCCTCCATTCTGGCGCTGCTGATGGCCGCCAAATTCTATCAGATGATGATGAAGGCGGACCAGGGCAACGAAACCATGCGCGAAATCGCGGGTTATGTTCGCGAGGGCGCGATGGCGTATTTGTTCCGGCAGTACAAGATCGTGTCAATTGTCTTTGTGGTTCTGTTTGTGATTTTTTCGGTACTGGCGCTCCTGGGAATTCAGAACCCCTTCGTGCCGGTGGCGTTCCTGACCGGCGGGTTCTTCTCCGGACTGTGCGGGTACATCGGGATGCGCACGGCGACGGCGGCTTCCAGCCGTACCGCCCAGGCTGCCAGCGAAGGACTGAACCGCGGACTGCAGGTGGCATTCCGTTCCGGTGCGGTCATGGGACTGGTGGTGGTCGGACTCGGGTTGCTGGACATCTGTATCTGGTACTGGATTCTGGATCAGCTGGTTTACACCCCGGAACACATGGCCGAAGGCCTCAAATTCCTGGGCATGCACGTGGTTGAGCCGAACTGCACGGAAGTGGCCAAATACACGCACATCACCACGACGATGATTACCTTCGGCATGGGCGCATCCACACAGGCGCTCTTCGCCCGTGTCGGCGGCGGGATCTACACCAAGGCCGCCGACGTCGGCGCCGACCTGGTGGGCAAAGTGGAAGCCGGTATTCCGGAAGACGACCCGCGCAATCCCGCCACCATCGCGGACAACGTCGGCGACAACGTCGGTGACGTGGCCGGCATGGGTGCGGACCTCTATGAATCCTATTGCGGCTCCATTCTGGCGACGGCGTCGCTCGGCGCCGCGGTGGCCGCGGAAGCCGCGCCCGGGACGGTCGACCCGCTCCGGATGGTGCTGGCTCCGATGATCGTGGCCGGGTTCGGTACCGTGCTCTCCATCATCGGTATGAACATGGTCAAGTGCCGGGAAGGCGCGAGCCAGAAGCAGCTGCTGCGCAGCTTGCTGACCGGTACGCTCGGCAGTTCGATTCTGATTCTGGTGGCGGTGGTGTTCCTGGTCTGGCTGGACTTCATCTCCTGGGGTGTGTTCGGATCGATCATCGCCGGTTTGCTGGCGGGGGTGATTATCGGGCAGGGTACGGAATATTACACCTCCGATGAATATGCTCCGACCCGGGGCATCGCGGACCAGGCGAAAATGGGTCCGGCGACTACGATCATCGATGGTCTGGCGACCGGGATGTATTCCGCCGGGATTCCGGTGGTGACGATTGTGCTCGGCATTCTCTTCTCGTTCGGTCTGGCGGGTGGCTTCTCGAACTTCTCGATGGGGCTCTACGGGGTCGGTTTTGCTGCGGTGGGGATGCTCTCGACGCTGGGAATCACGCTGGCGACCGATGCTTACGGCCCGATCGCCGACAATGCCGGCGGCAACGCCGAAATGTCCGGTCTGCCGCCGGAAGTCCGGCAGCGTACCGATGCGCTTGACTCGCTCGGCAATACGACGGCCGCCACCGGCAAAGGGTTTGCGATCGGTTCGGCCGCTCTGACGGCAATGGCGTTGCTGGCCGCGTTCCTGGAAGAAGCCCGGATCTGGGGCGAAAAGCTCGGCATTGCGGAGAAGATCGCCGATGGCGTCGACCAGGTGGCTGCGGTTTCCGTCGCCACGGTGCAGAAGACCATCGACGTGGCGGCCCAGACGGTTACGGAAACGACGGAAGTGGTCACTTCCAACGCGGCTGCTCCGTCCGCGATTGAACGGCTGGTCAGCCAGTACCAGCTGCACCTGATGAATCCGTTGCTGCTCAGCGGTTTGTTCCTGGGCGGCATGATGGCATTCGTTTTCTGCGCAATGACGATGAAGGCCGTGGGCCGCGCCGCCGGTTCGATGGTGGAAGAAGTCCGTCGTCAGTTCAAGGAAAAACCCGGTATTATGGATGGTACCGAAAAACCGGATTATGCCCGCTGCGTGGCCATCTCCACCGCCGGCGCTCAGCGTGAAATGCTGATGCCTTCGGTGATGGCGATCATCGTGCCGGTGGTGACTGGTTTGATTCTCGGTGTGCCTGGTGTAGTCGGCATTCTGGCCGGCGGTCTGGTGTGCAGCTTCCTGCTGGCTACCATGCTGAACAACGCCGGCGGTGCCTGGGACAATGCCAAGAAATACATCGAAAAAGGCGCGCATGGCGGCAAGCGGCTGCCGGACGGCAGCAAGAACCCGGTTCACGCCGCGGCGGTGATCGGCGACACGGTCGGCGACCCCTGCAAGGATACCTCCGGGCCGTCGCTGAACATTCTGATCAAGTTGATGAGCATGGTGGCGATCGTGTTTACGCCGGTGATCGTCAAGTTCTCGCCGATGATTCAGAAGATGCTCGGATTCATCGACTGATGAAGGCCGTTCCCGCCTGAACATGGGTGGGTAAGATAAACGCTCCGGAAACTTGGGTTTCCGGAGCGTTTTTTTTGGTACATGTTTGCAGGAGACAGGGCGGAAAGCGAAGGTGGAAGCCGGGTCAGAGTTGCCGGAGTAAATTTTCCGCGAAGAATGCCATTCCCCGGTCGTTGGGATGCAGGCCGTCGGCGAAACACGATTCCTCCGCCGGGACAAGTGCGCGACCGTCCACGACGGTAACGCTTTCGCAATCCTCCGCCGCTTCACAGAGGGTGCGGCGGAAATCCTCCAGGGTATGTCCGTTGCTGTTTTTTCCGGGGTCCCGGAGCCACGGAATCGGCGTGATGAGCCGGACCTGGGCACTCCGCCGTCGGCGCAGCGAGCGGAGCAGTTTCCGGCAGTCATCGCGGAACTGCTCCAGCGGGCGCCCCAGGTGGTAGTCGTTGACACCGAATGCGACGACGGCGTTGTTCCATGCATATTTGGCAGCCAGCGGACCGAGTTCCCGGTGCAGCGTGGCACCGCCGACCGCGAGATTGACGAAATCGGCGTTCCGGGCGGCCGCGATGCGAGCCGGATACGCGGCTGTGGGGCAGGAGGTGGTCATGCCCTGCGTAATGGAGTCGCCGAGAAACAGCCAGCGTTCAGCATGCCGTTTCGCCGGGCGCAAGGTGCAACCGTTTTCCAACGCCAGTTCCTGAAGGCGGATTTCGCAGAGGTGTGGCAAATGGATTTCGATCTCCCGTTCGCCGCTGCCGGGCAGCTCCGTAAAAAAAGCGTATTCTTTTTCCCCCGGTTCGGGCGCAAAGGTCAACACGGTTTCGCGGTCGACCCGGATGTCTGCGGCATAAACCGGTCGTGCCTCCCGCAGGTAGCGCAACCGCATGGCGAGTGCACCGGTATTGGAGCGAAAGGCAATGCGGACGCCTGAGGAACACGCCGCCCGGATGGCGGAATTTTCGTCTTCCTGGAAAAAAGCGGTCAGCTCCGGCGTCATTCGGGAGAGGATCCAGCCCTGGTCGTCGACATCCCAGGCCGCCGCACCGTGAATGAGCCCGGGGAGGGCCGCGATGTTCAGTGCCATTAATTCTTTCATGGTTCTTCCTCTAGTCTTTCATTGGGATAATTTTCACGGTAATGTGCGGGCCGGGAAGTGAAAAATCCAATGATTTCCGGAAAAAAACGAAAAAAACTTGAAAAAAACAAAACTCCGATTATTTTATATAGCACGGAAAACCGGCATCGTGTTTCATATCGTTATTCCACCGCTCGTGAAACAGGGGGCCGACCAGAAAAAAGCTTAGTGTGGTCCGTGGCATCCGCGTTGAACGCGGAAGCGCGGAAGACGCTCGGTTTTTGTTTTGTTTTTTGATGCAGAAACGCGAATTTCATGAGGTCGGAAAATGAAAGTAAGAGCATCGGTCAAACGCAGATGCGAGTTCTGCCAGATCGTCAAGCGTAATGGTGTGATCCGGGTCATCTGCTCCCGCAATTCCCGTCACAAACAGAGACAGGGCTGAGCCCGTAACCGGTAAAAGCAAGGATCGAAGAGTATGCCGAGAATCATTGGTGTCGATATTCCGGGAAACAAGCGCATTGAATTTTCGCTGCGCTACATCTACGGTGTGGGGCCGGCGAAAGCCCTGGAAATCATCGGAAAATTGAATATTCCCCGCGAAATCAAGGCGAAGGATCTCACCGGCGAGCAGATTGCCGCGATCAACAGTCTTCTTCAGAACGAAATGATGGTGGAAGGGGATCTCCGCCGCGTCGTGGCTGCGGATATCCGCCGGCTGCAGCAGATCAACTGCTATCGGGGCATCCGCCATCGCCGCAACCTGCCGTGCCACGGCCAGCGGACCAAAACCAACGCCCGTACCCGCAAGGGCAAGAAGGTTACGATCGGCGCCATCCGCGACAAGACTCAGCGCCGTCTGGCGGCGAAGGGCTGATCACGGAGGATCGGTCCTTCTGGTGCGCCGCCTGACTGACGGCGTGTCCGTGTGACCCAATGGAGATTTTACGTAGGAAACAGTGAATTATGGCTGAAGATCAGGTAGTGAATATTGACGGCGCCGAAGCTCCGGCGACTGCCGCCCCCGCGGCCAAGGAAGTGAAACAACGCGGCAAGAGCGGCCGCTATGTGCCCTCCGGCATTGCTTATGTGCTGGCGACGTTCAACAACACCAAGGTTACCTTTACCGATTTGCACGGCAACGTGCTGTGCTGGTCGACCGGCGGGAAGAACGGTTTCAAGGGGTCCCGCAAGAGCACCGCGTATGCTGCTCAGGTGATCGCCGGCGATGCCGCCAAGAAGGCGCAGCTGCTCGGAATGAAAGAAGTCGAAGTGCGGATCAAAGGGCCGGGCGCCGGACGTGAATCCGCCGTGCGCGGTATTGTCGCGGCCGGTATGGAAGTGAATGCGATCAAAGATATTACGCCGGTTCCGCACAATGGTTGCCGTCCGCCGAAGCGTCGGCGTGTCTGATTCCTCTTCCGGGAATGGATGCATGCGGACCGCTGTCGCGACGCGACCGGTCCGGCAATGGTGGAAGTTCAATGCTGTAAAGCATAATAAAATTTTGGAGGAAGAATTATGACTGCTGCAATCGGTTTCCCGATGCCCAAGGCGCTGGCGGTGGACGAAAGTACGGCTACTGCTACATATGCCAAATTCATCG
>CASDQW010000007.1 GCA_949282965.1 uncultured Lentisphaeria bacterium | reverse complement strand
CATATTGGACGGCGGCAGATAGTCGTAGGTGTCGGCATAAAACGTCATCATCAAACCAACGGTTTTAAGGTTGTTGGTGCACGAGATCATCCGCGCGGACTCCCTGGCCTTGTTCAAGGCCGGCAACAACATGGCGGCGAGAATCGCGATGATCGCGATCACCACCAGAAGTTCGATCAGCGTAAACCGCCGCCGCACTTCAGCAGGAACCATTTTTTTCATAACCTCTCTCCTTTTCAAGGTTGTTCAGGAAATCGTTTTACAGTGGGCAATTTTCACTAATTGCTCCAAACTGCACACCTCTTGCGATTAAATTATAAGACACTTTAAAAAAAATGTCAACACTTTTCCAAAAAAAGCAGCAACGAACTGTATATATACAGCTTGTATTTTTCCGTGTTTCCCAGTACATTTCCAGCAAATATGAAAAGCATGGGAATGAACATACGCCTGTCGAACGCAACCGCTCGCTTCGGTGCCTTACTGTTCGCCGCCGCTCTGACGGCGCTGGCCGTACTCGCCCGGAACTGGCAGGACACCGCCACCGCCACCGCGGCACCGGAAACAACGCCCGGGCTCCTGTTGTCTTCTCCGGCGACAGACCCGGTATCCGGGTTCGGTGGTCCGACGCCGGTGCGCATCACGCTGGATCCCGGTTCCGGCGTCATTCGCACCATCGAATTTTTGCCGAATGCCGAAGATCCGGAATACTGGCAGCGGGTACGGGATGCCGATCTCTTCGCCGCCTTTCCCGGAAAAACTCCGGCGGAAGCGCTGCAGCTGCCGGTGGATGCCGTCACCGGCGCCACCCTCTCGTCGCGGGCCGCGATTCAAACGGTGCAATCGGTATTGAGCCGCGTTGCGGCCACTCCGGTGCCGCCGTCCGTCCGGCAGCCGGAAAACTCCGGATTATCCTGGCGACAATGGCTGGCTTTGTTGCTGATCGTCGGCAATCTGGTGGCCTTGTTCCGGCCGCTTCGCGGCGGCTGGCGGGTGTTCCAGCTGGTGATCAATGCGGCGGTGTTCGGATTCTGCGCACATTGTTACTTTTCACTGGCGCAGACGGCCGGCTGGATGCGTACGCTGCCGCATCCCGCGGTCTCGTGGCTGCTGTTTCTTTTCGCGGCGGTGGTGCTGATCATCGTTTTAACCGGCCGGAATTTCTACTGCAACCATCTCTGCCCGTTCGGCTGTCTGCAGGAGCTGGCGGCAAAGGCCGGGCACAAAGCCGGGTGCACGTTTTCCGGGCCCGCCGTCTTCCCCGGCGGGTATCTGCGCCGGATCATCCTCAATCTGACCGTTGCGGGGGTTCTATTCCAGGTCGGATTTCAACCATTTGAACCGTTTTCCGCGTTCCGACTGCAGTCGTGGTGGATGATCGCGGCGGGAGCGGTCATTCTCATCGTCTCGTTTTTTCTGCCGCGGCTGTGGTGCCGCTGGTTCTGCGGCTTCGGCGCACTGATGGAGTTTTTCCGCCGGGGAACTCCGGATCCAACTCAGAAAGGAACTCGCCATGAATTATGAACGCATCGTCATTCTGCTGCTGATCGCAGCCCTGCTGGTCGTTTTATTCCGACCGGTCGCCGTCAAGGTTTCCGTTCCGGCAACCCAGCCGGAGCCGGCGACACCTCCCGCTACCCCTCCGGCCACCACCGCCGCACCCGACACGCTGGAGGTCATTCACAATCGAAAAAGCGTTCGCTCCTACACCAGCGCACCGGTGACCCAGGAAGCGCTGATGACGCTGGTGCGTGCCGGCATGGCCGCCCCGACTGCGCGCAATTCCCAGCCGTGGGCCTTCGTGGTCATTACGGACCGGAAGCAGCTGGACGCGCTGGCGGAAGCGCTGCCGTCCGGCAGGATGCTGGCCAAAGCCGGAGGAGCCATCGCGGTCTGCGGCGTCGAAAAGGAATTTCTGGAAGGCGAGGGCCGGGAAATGTGGGTGCAGGACTGTTCCGCCGCCACGGAAAACATTCTGCTTGCCGCGGAAGCCACCGGTCTGGGCGCAGTCTGGCTGGGGGTCTACCCCAATAAGGAACGGGTCGCCGGCGTCAGTCGCGTTCTGGGGCTGGCGTCCGGAGTTCTGCCGTTGAACGTCATTTCCATCGGCTATCCGACCGGAGCGGAACGCCCCAAGGACAAATACAAACCGGAAAAAATTCATCTCAATGCCTGGAACAATCCGCTGCGCTGACCCCGCAACGCAACGTGGCGACGGCAGTTTTATCCGCCGTCGCCCCACCAGGGTTCTCCAGGGGAAATGACTGAAAAAACGCACGGGAGAACGGCGCCTCATGATCGACGGCCCGTCTCCCGTGTTTTTTTCAACAGCGGACGTTCTTGTCACAACGCCGCCTCTTCACGTCGTCCTTCGCAATGGAACAACGGATGGCTCAGGCTTCCGAGTTCCCCTCCGTCGTACCCGGAACCGACGCTTCCGGCTCCGCCGCCCCTTTTTCTGGAGCAGACGGCACCGCCTCCTCATCAGCTTCCGTTCCGATTTCCGTTTCGGTTTCGGCGGACGGCGTTTCCGTCGCCGCATCGGCCGCTGCTGTTGCCGTATCCCCGGCGGCGGCACGACGTTCCGCCATCAGCTGATCGAACCGGGATTTCCGCATCAGCATCAGCACCCTGATGACCAGTTCATACCGGTCCAGCTGCGCTCCGGTCAGCTGCGTTTCCTGTCCGAACGTGTCCACATACAGCCGCGACCCGTCGGAAGTGGTGCCGGTCGTCCCGGTTCGGGCGCTGACCCGCTGCCGGTCCCGCTGCGGCTGCCGATAAACCGTCGCAATCAATTCCCGTCCGGAAGAGACTACCTTCACGGCATCGGCGCCGTATTCCCGGGCGGTGTTCTCCACCTTCTCCCGGAGCTCCAGCATCCCGTAATCCTCCGGCGCAGTGAAGACCGCACGTCCGATCGTCCGGTAATCCTCGATCGGATAGTCCGAACGAGCATCATAAATGCGGACCGGATCCGTCTCCGGCAGCGGCTCAAACCGCTGCCCGACGTATTCCACGTCCACGCATCCGGCCAGCAGCAGCAACAGCAGCCCCGCCGAAATCGCATGTCCCGGATGCATTTTCATTCTTTCCCTCTCATTTCTGCGGTACCGGCGAACTGACCTTCTTGACGTTGAATTCCAGCACCCGCCCGCGGCGCACCTTGCGCACATAGAACTCCGCATTGCCGTGCCGCAGCACATCTCCGATACGCGGCTGCCGCTTCAGCATCCGCGCGAACCATACCGCCACCGGCTCCATCCGCTTCGGCAGCATCAGCCGCGCCTCCCGCTCCAGCAGCGTCATCGGAATCCCGCCGCCGACCACCCAGACCGCTTCGCCCGGCGAATAAAACGTCCGGGGCAGCGGATCGAATTCGTCGTCCAGATCGCCCAGCAGCTCTTCGACAATATCCTCCAGCGTCACCAATCCCAGCGTCTGTCCCTGCGCGTCCCGGACAATCGCCATGTGGCAATGCTGCGACACAAACCGTTCCAGCAGCGCCGCCGCCGACTCTTCCGGATCGGCAAAACTGATCGGCCGCAGAATATCCGCCAATTTCCCTCCCTCCGGATTGGCCCGGTAGGTGGACACCACCTCCTTGAAATTGACGTACCCCAGCACCCGGTTCCGATTGTCCCCCTCACAAACCGGGTAGCGGGTATGAAAATCCGTCCCGGTCCAGCTGATCGCCTCGCTCAGCGTCTGCCGGCTCGACAGGAAGGAAATGTTTTCCGCCGGCAGCATAATCTGCTTCGCCTTGCGCTGCGACAACAGCGGCGCCGCCTTGATGATCCGCTCCTGACGGCTGCTGATCTGCTGACTGCTCCGCGCCAGCGCCGCCAGCGCGGAAATTTCGTCCGCCGCCGTCGGACCGCTCTTCGTCGTCGGACGTTCGAACGGCCGGTTGATCAGGTGAATCAACGTAATCAACGGCATCATCACCGTCACCAGCACCGAAAGCGGGCCCGCGGCATAATGCATGACAACCCGATTGTAACGCACCCCCAGGGTTTTCGGCAGGATTTCCGTGTACTGCACCATGACCAGCGTGAAGGTCAGGGTGAATACCCCCAGCCACCTGGCACCGTAAAGATGATCGAACTGCGCCCCGGCCACAGCCGCCCCGATGGTATGGGCCGCCGTGTTGGTGACCAGAATGACGGCGATGGGTTTTTCGATTTCATGTTTGAGGCGTCGGCAGATGTCTCCCAATCCCGGATTTTTCTGTCGAATCTGCGCCAACTGGCTCGGCGTCAGGCTGAGCAGTGCGGCTTCCAGCAGAGAACAGAGCGCGGACACCAGCAATGCCACACAAATACTGATAATCAGGATAATCATCGAACGCCTCCTTTCGTCAGGAATGCGTCGATACTGCTACTCGGATAGGGCTCTTCGGGTTCGCTCTCGGTTTTCATTTCTTTCCGGCTTCGGCCGCTGCTTCCGCCGCGGCGGCAGCCTGCTCCTCTTCTATTTTTGCTTTCAGGATGGTTACCATGGCCGGCGGAAATGTTTTCATACAATTTTCCACCACGGCCTTCTTAATGTCCGCGTAAGGCAGCAATCCCACCCGGAATTCCTGACCTTTCGCGGTACCCGACATATATGTTCTATAAATATAGCGTGCAATCCGCTCATTTGCCAATGCCGCGTCGTTATCTCCGTGCACCAGATAGAACAGACTGCGGAAAATCAGACCGCTGATCACATCATTAGCCTTCTTGACCGAGGCATCCCGCACGTTCTCCGCCCAGCGCTTCATGACAAAGTCTTCCAACGACCGCGCCAGACGTGCTTCCAGATCCAGTTCAGCCAGCTTTTTGAAGTATTCTTCCGCCTTCTTGAACTTGCCGTAATTGAACAGGATGGTAATCGCCTCCTTCATGAAATTGATACGAGCGGAGAAGAACGTAAACTGCTTGTCATTGGCCTCGTAGGCCTCCTGGAACGTCCGATCCACGGCATCGACCAGATTCAGATTCGGCACCGAAACCACACTTTCAAACTTCTTGGGATCCAGCATCAGCAGCCGACCGCTGCGGAACGCCTCGTAAAGCGACTGGGTGATCATGCGCTCACAATTCAAATCCCGGTGTCCGGGGGTTTTCTTCAACCCCATCGTGGCCCAGTAAATGGCCTGGGATTCCGGCACCCGCCAGTCCAACTGCCCGTACTTTTCATCGATCTCCTGCATGACCCGGGGATCAAGTTTATACCGTTCCCGCAGCAGCTCGGCACGGAAATAATTCTCCAGCGCCCGGGCCAGCTTCGCGTCATCCAGCCGTTCCGTAAAGGCCAGCGGCAATTCGTTTTCGTTGTTCTTGAACGCGGAAAACAATTCATTGTACGTCGGCCAGCCCGCCGCCGCAGCCGCAGCCCACAGCCGCTTGTTGTCGGCGTATTTCGCCATGAATTCCTTCTCGCCGACCGGCGCGGCGGCCATGCCGGCAATATCGGGATTCGCCCCGAGAATCGCGGTCATCGCCAGAGCGATCTGATTCTTGTAATACAAGTTCGCATCGTCCAGAATATTGCCCAGCTTGTGCTGGAAAATCCACCCCAGCTCCTTGTACAGAACCGGATCCTCAGGATTGTAATCCAGCGCCCGGTCGCGAATCAGCTTGATCCCTTCATTGACCCAGCGCCAGCGGTCGGCGTAGTCGGAACAGGTAACGGAAATGTTATACGCCATGTTCCACGCCAGATACGCCGTCGCCCCGGAAAAGGTCGGTTGCAAATCCGTGATCCAGCGGGCCAGCTGCACCATTTCAAAGTAGTTGCCCTTCTCCTGCAATCCTCCCGCACGGAACCAGAGCAAGTCCGCGATCAGCCCCCGGAAGCTGCCCAGCGCCACCGTGGTGAATGCCACCAGCGGCGGGGCATTCTTGATCTGGCCGGTAAAACGCAGATGATTCTCCCGCACCATGCCGTCCAGCTGCTTCTCCACCCGGGATATCCCGAAAATCAGCACCAGCGTCACCAGCAGGAGCGAACAATACATGACAAGTGTTCTGAATCGATTCATTTGCGTATAATCAACCCCATTTCACGCCGCCGGTACATCAGAATACCGAACAAAAACAGCGGCAAGGCCCGCAGCAGCAGATACGCGAAGATCAGCCGCCAGATGAAAGAAAATTCCACCAGTTCGCCGTTCGCCACCAGATTGGTGACTTCGAACTTCTGAATCGGAATCACCACCAGCAGCAGGATTTTTCCGACATAGTAGCCGATGTAATCCGCCGCGCCGCCGAAATAACTCGTTTCAGCCATATACGAGGCGAAACTCCCGAACAGCAGATAGGAAATCACCACGAAAATCGCCGTCGGCATGGTCAGAAACGCCGCCGCCGCACATCCCAGACCGGTCAGGATCACCAGTTCCAGGAAAATAACGAACACCGCCCGGAAGTAGTTGACCGCAAACCCGCTGACCCGCAACAGAATCTTGGGACCGTCTCCCGGCTGAAAGTGCTGAGTCCCGTTCTGCCGGTCGAAGTTCGTATATCCAAGCACCACCTTCCCGTCCGGCGTAACGATCCCCCATTCCGGCGGGAAAACCTTTTCATGGAAATCGCCGCTCTTGACCTGCTCCGGCATCTCGCTCAAATTGAACATGTGCAGATCATAATCCTGACGCCGTGCCTGTTCAAATACATTGGCACCTCTCTCCTCGTTGATGCGCGGCTTGCCGATCTGCCACAAACCATGGGTCAGCCGCTGCCCCTCGGTTGCCACCTTGTCGATGTACAACCGGTAACGCATGTAAAGCGGCCGCTGCAAATCCGCGGGAATATTCGAAAAAGTCCAGTACGTGGTCTGGCCCGGTTTGAGCTCCGACATCTGGGCCTGGATTTCCCGTTTGGTTTCGGCCAGCATCCTTTCCTGTCCCTGCGGGGAACGGTCGATTTCCTTGCCCTGGGCCTCCAGCACCTTGAGCTTTTCACTCAGCGCGCTGCGCGCGATCTGGTCGAGATCAGGGCGATCCGGCCAGAACACCCGGCGCCCGACCATGACTTCGTTTTCAATACGCGCCCGGTCTTCCTTGGAAAAGTCCTGCTGATAGAACTTCGCCAGCATAATGAAGTAAATAATGGTCGTGGAAAAAATCAGCAAAATGGTGTTGATCAACAAAATCCCACTGAATTTCCCCAGCCAGATCGTCACCCGCGACACCGGCTTGGTGATCACCATGTGAAGCTGATAACTGTCCACATCCTGCGTCATCACGTAACACCCCAGCCACACGGATGACAGCGACAACACCAGCATCACCGCCGACAAGCTGTACAGCAGTGAAATCTGGATAAACCCAGTCGCCGTTCCGTCGCCGCTGATCGTCGTCGGAATCAATCCGACGCACAACAGCAGCAATCCCAGCAGCAGCTGGAAAATATGCGACCGCATCGCGTTGCGGAACGTCAAGTGCACTATGGCGGCGAATGCTCTCATAATTTTCCGTTCTTCTTCTGTTTCCGGCTGATCGTCCCGTTACTTCCTGCCGCGCAGCAGATCATCGAGTTTGGCATTGACGGCATCGAGTTCTTCCTGCTTCTTCTGCGCCTCTTCCGCCGCCTCTGCTTCCGGTGCGGCAGCGGCGGTTTCACCAGTCAATTCCGCCAGTTTTTCATCCAGAACCGGTTCGGCCGGCTCCGGTGCCGCCGGTTCCGACACGGACGCCGGTTCAACGGTATCGGCGGCAGGCGCGGCACTTTCGCTCATCAAGGCATCCAGCACGGCATTCGACTTTTCCTCTTCGGAAAGATATTCGGCAATCTTTCCGCCGCCAACCACCCCGGCGGTTTCGATGCTTTCCGCCTTGGCCTGGTTGATCACCTCCAGGAAGAATTCCTCCAGCGTCCGGCGCGGATGGTCAATCCGGAACTCTTCGCCATGAAGATTTTCCCGCAGCAGCGCCACCAGCCGGGTCATCACCGCTGGCGGCAACGCCGGAGTGATGATCCGATTTTCGTCGTTGACCGTAAGCAGGTCATGCAAAGTCCCCGTCGCACGCACCCGGCCGCCGTACAGAATGATCACCCGGTCGCAAATGTCTTCAATATCACTGAGCAGATGACTGGTAATCACCACGGTCTTGCCGCGTTTTTTCAGCATGGTGATCAGGTCCTTGACCTCCTTGCACCCCAGCGGGTCCAGCCCGGAAGTCGGTTCATCCAGAATCAGAAATGCCGGGTCGTTGATCATCGCCTGCGCCAGACCGATCCGGCGCGCCATCCCCTTGGAAAATTCCCCGACCCGACGCCGCCGGGCGTGGGCCATCCCGACCATCTCCAGCAGCTGATCAATGCGGCGACGCCGTTCCGCCCTGGACAGATTGAACAGAGCCCCGAAGAAATCCAGCGTCTCTTCCGCGGTCAGGTATTTGTACAGATACGACTCTTCCGGCAGATAACCGATCTCGCGCTTGGTTTCCACCGCGCGCGGAGACCGCCCCAGCACCGACAGCGAACCGCCGGTGGGGTAAAGCAAACCAAGAATCATCTTGACCGTGGTCGACTTGCCCGAGCCGTTGGGACCGAGCAGCCCCACAACCTCTCCTTCGTGGATTTCGAAGTCAACGTCATTGACCGCCTTGGCTTTGGGACGCCCCCAGAAATCCCGGAAAACCTTGGTCAGGCCGACGGCGCTGACCACCGGTGTTGACTGCTGCGCCATTACGTGAAAATTCCTTCCGTTGATGCGACCGCCTTATTCGGCCGGCGCTTTTTCTTCCAATGTCAATTCTTCTCCGGTACGCACCAGACGCGCACTGTTGAAGATGATGATCAGCGTACTGCCCGTGTGCAGCACCGCCGCCCAGATCGGCGTCATCCAGCCGAACACCGACAAAACCATCCCGCCGAAGACGAACAGCATCCCGAACACCAGATTCTGGTTGATGATCAAGCGCGATTTCCGCGACAGATAAACCAGCATCGGAATACGACGCAAGTCGTTCGTCATCAAAGCAATAGAGGCACTGTTAATGGCAATGTCACTACCGATCGCCCCCATGGCGATCCCGAGATCGCCGGCCGCCAGAGCCGGAGCGTCGTTCACCCCGTCCCCAACCACTGCGACCCGGGCATTTTTCTTCACCGCCTCGACGAACTCAACCTTGCCTTCCGGCAGACATTCGCTGCGGAATTCATCCAGCTGCAGCTGCTGCGCCACCGTTTCCGCCACCGAACCGCGGTCCCCGGTCACCATCGCCACGAAACGAACCCCCAGCTTCCGCAGATCGCCGATCATGGCGCCAGATTCCCGCCGCAGCTTATCCTTGAAGCCGATCCATCCCAACAGCTGTTCGCCGCGGGCCACATAGACCACACTCATGCCTTCCTGTTCGGAAACCTCATGCTCCGGAATCGCAATCCCCTGTTCCGCCATCCACTTCGCCCGGCCGATCCGGCACAGGTCGCTGCCCACCCGGGCCAGCACCCCTTTGCCGTGCACTTCCTGAAAGTCATCCGCAGAATCCAGCTGCATTCCGGCCTCCTGCGCCAACGCCTGCAACGCCAGCGCCGTCGGGTGGTTGCTGTAGCGTTCCGCAGAAGCGGCGGTCTTCAGCAATTCAGCCTGCGTGACGCCGGCAAAGGCATTGAGCTTCACCACCGACAGAATCCCATCGGTCAGAGTCCCGGTCTTGTCGAAAACAAACGCGGTAATCCGCGCCGCCAGCTCCAGGTGGCTGACGTTCTTGATCAGAATCCCCAGACGCGCCGCCGCCGCCACGGCTGCCACCACCGCCGTCGGGGTGGCCAGCACCACCGCACACGGGCAGGCGATCACCATCAGCGTGATCACCCGGTCCATATCGGTCGTGAAGCACCAGGTAACCCCCGCCAGCATCAGCACGGTCGGCGTGTAATACCCCGCATAACGGTCGATGATCCGCACCACCGGGGGACGGCTCCCTTCCGCCGCGAGAATCATTTCCTTCACCTTGCCAAGCGTGGTGTCTTCACCGACCCGGGTCACTTCCAGATCCACCAGACCGGTCAGGTTCTGCGTCCCGGCATAAACCTCATCGTTCACATCCTTGTCCACCGGCAGCGATTCCCCGGTGATGGAGGCCTGGTTGACGGTGCTTTCCCCGCGCACGATTCTCGCATCCACCGGGAAATTCTCTCCGGGACGTACCCGGATGATGTCTCCGATCCGCAGGGCCACCACATCGACTTCGACTTCCCGGTCGCCGTCCAGTCTCCGGGCGGTGTTCGGCGTCAGCTTGATCAGCTCTTCGATGGAGCGCTGTGCGCCGCTGGCAGTCCGCGTTTCAATGATAATGGTCAGCAACAGGAAAAACGCAATAATCCCCGCCGTCTGAAAATCCCCGCTGGCCAGCGCCGCCAAAATCGCCAGCGCCACCAGTTCGTTCATATAAACCTTGCCGTTCAGCAGGTCCTTGACCGCCGTGGCGACGATCGGCAGCGCCAGCACCACCGCGCCAAGAAACGCACTGAACATAGCCGTAAACTGCTGCTCCGGCAGCAGCCAGTCCAGCAGGAAGGAATTGGCGCACAGCATACCGCCGAGCAGGGCGAACGCCACCCGGCCCATGGCGCGGTCGTGTCCGACTCCGCCGGGCGCGTCATGCCCGCAGGGGCAGAAGCCTTTCGTCTCGGCCGCCGTCCCACAGCAGCCGTCGTGATGTTCATGCGCATGAACGTGATCATGATGTTCATGGTCATGATGGGCATGATCATGTTTGCCGGCGCAGGCCGGGCAGGAATTGGATTTTACTTCGGTAGTCATAGCTTACTCCGCCTCCGCATTCGCCGGTTTCGCCAGGCGCGGCGGTTCCGGATTGATCTTGAGTCGAACCTGTTTGCGATCCTCCGAGGTCGCAGTGCCGAGAATGTATTTGCCTTCCTGCGCCTCCAGCACATCGGCCAGAGTCTGATTGTAAAGCGCCATCAACACGGTCTTCGGACTGGCCTGATAGGCTTCGTTGATGCTCCGGAAATACTGGCTTTCCGCCTTGACTTCCGACACCACCTGCTTGCGATAGGTTTCCGCCTCGGCAATGATGCTCACCTCATCCGCCTTCACCTCGTTGCCGATCCGCACCATGTATTCCTTGGCCTCGTTGATCAGCGTCGACATCGTATTGTTGGCCGCCGCCACCTCGTCGAAAGCCGCCTTGGTCTTGAGCGGTGCCGACGCACGATCCAGCGTCACGCCGGTCACTTCGATCCCGCAGTCAGCTTTTTCCACCAGCTGGGCAAACACCCGCTGCACCGCTTCCCGGTAAGCACTCTGCTTGGTGTAGAGAATATCGTCCACCTTCAACCCGGAAGTCACCTGAATGACCGCCTGACGGAAGAAGTTGGTCAGCAACGTCTGAGGTCCGCGGCGACCGGAATAGCCGTATTCGTCTTTTTCCAGTTCATCGGGCGCCGTCGGATCCGCCGGTGTCTGCAGTTGTTCATAGTACTTTTTCGGGTCGGACACCTGGTACACGATGTTCCAGGCGGTATGAATGATATTGGCATCCCCGGTCATCAGGTACGCGTCCCGTCCCGGTTCCAGCGGTCGCCCCTCCTGATCCCCGCCGTCAATCGAAGTGGACGCCGCAGTGAAATCCACCCGCAGAAACTGCGGGCTGGTCCGCACCGTCACAAAACGGGTAACCGGATAGGGCACAAACCAGTGCCAGCCAATGTCGTAAACCTGATGAAATTTTCCGAAACGCAGAACGATAACGGCCTCCTGCGGCTTGACCTCCACATATCCCCCCAACGTGAAGAAGTACACCAGCATGCCGATGATCAACACCAGCAGGAAGAAAAAGGCCATGCGCAGACTGCGCACCAGGGACTGCAGACCGGAATTATACTGACCGCTGTGGTCGAATTCCGTTGTATTTTTTTCCATTTCCGTCATGATTGCCGTCTCTCCTGTGCCGTTCTTCAGCGGGCGACCGGGCCGACTACGGGTTTGAGCTTTTCAGCACCGGGCTTCAGCAGATCGAACGGCGCGGCATTGGTGTCCAGCACCAGCGTGGTACGCCCCTTCATGATCCGGCGCAGCGAATCGAGCTTGCGCAGAAAGACCGCCAGTTCCGGATTTTCCTTGAACACTTCGTAATACTTGGCCGCCTCGGCGTCGCCTTCCGCCCGGATGCTCTTGGCGGTTGCTTCGGCATTGGTGAGAATTTCCGCCCGGCTCTGTTCCGCCTTGGTCCGGATATCGGAGGCTTCCTGTGCTCCGCGCGACAGATAATCCTGCGCCACCACCTTGCGTTCCTGAATCATCCGCTTGAACACCTCTTCGCTGATCGTGGTCGGCACATTGATCGTATTGATCCCGACCGACTGGATTTCCAGGCCGAACGGCGCGGCGCGCTCCACCAGTTCCTTGAGGATCTCGTCCTGGATGGCGCCGAGTTTCATCTTCTGGGGGTCGGTATTGATGATCTGGCTGAACCGATACCGGCCGAATGTGGCGTTCCGGGAATCGCGCATCCAGTTGTTCAGCTGCTTTTCCGCCTCGCTGATCCGTTCGAACGAGGTGAAGAACAATTCCGGATTGCTGATCCGGTAATTGACGAAGATCCCGATCAGGATGTTCTGACCGTCCGCGGTGGTGGATTCCTCCAGTTTCCCGGCGTTGCCTTCAAAACAGCGGGTCCGCCGGTCGAATTTATAAATCCGTTGAAACGGATACGGCCAGCGCAGATGCAACCCCGGCTCCGGACTGACCTGTTCGATCCGTCCCAGCGTGGTGATTACCGCGCATTCATTCTGATTGACCTGATACGTGACGATCGCCATGAACAACACCACCGCCACGATGACCCCGAGCAGAACCGTCGGCCAATGCTTGAAAAAATTGCTCGTCGACATAAATTCTTCGCCTCCCTGCATGCTTTTCCTATTGCAATTTCAATCCTTGTTGACCAATGTTCCGAGATCGGCGTCGACCAGATCGAGCCGTTCCTTCTGCTCGAAATTGAGCTCGTAAATCTCATTGCGCAGCGAAGCGCTCAGGATGAACTTCCGCGTATCCGCGGCATCTTTCTCCAACAGCGCCAGATGTGAATTCAGCATGAACATCTCCGGCATGGCCAGATAGGAGCGCAACTGCTTGCCGAAACGCTGGCTTTCGGCCTCGGCCACCTTGCTGGTCCGATACCGGTAGGAGGTCGCCTCCTGGACAATCTGCCGGGCTTTCGATTCGGCGGCGGGCAGAATTTTCGCCGCGTAGGCCCGGGCTTCCAGCACGGTGGCTTCCTTCTGTTCCATCGCGCCGATCACTTCCTGGAAGGCGGGCGCGACCTTCTCCACCGGCGGATGAATCCCCAGCAGATTGACCGCCACAATATCGATCCCCAGCGTTTCCGCGTCCGCCAGCTTCTGAATCCGGTCCCGCATCGCGTCGGCGGCCTCGTGCCGTCCGTCGGACATGATGTGCATCAACGAACAGCTGGCCAGATATTCCGTCGCCACCTGTTCACTGATCCGTTTGAGAATCACCTCCGGATCCCGGTTCCTGTAGGCGTAATCCATGAGCTGGGCCTCCCGGATCCGGTACTGCACCGGCATCGACAGCGAAAGAAACGCAATCGAGACCCCTTCGCCGGCTTCCCGCTTCCGCTGCATGCCTTCCGGTTCGACGGCGACAACGAAATTGTTTTCTCCGGTGGCGTGTGCCTTGGTCCAGAGGATCACTTCGGGTTTCTTTTCATTATTGGCGGCGTTTTCGGCGTGTTCGTTTTCGCCGGCGACCACTTCATGAATCCGGGTGCAGCTGAAACGGTTGATGTTGCCGAAAGGCCACGGCAGATCAAAATAAATCCCGGCGCGCAACGGCGTCTCGGACACCACCCGGCCGAACCGTTCCCGAATCCCGACTTCGTCCGGCCCCACTTCATAAACAGACGTGGACAGCCACAGCACCAGCGCCCATATCACCACCAGCGGGAACAGCGACCGCTCGATGAATCCGTAAATCCAGGTTCCGGAAACCTTGAAACCGAATTGGTAATCCAGCGCATCGGCCATATTGCGCATGACCCCGCCCGGCTCGGTGAACAGCGCCAGCAGCCGGCTCTCGAAAATCGGCCGGGGTTCCTCCAGCGTCCGGGGCCGGTAAAATTCGATGATGAAGTTCAAGACGAATTCCGCATTCAACACCGCCAGCAGCCAGAAGACCACCTGTGCCAGCCGCCCGTCGATGGCCACCTGGTTGTGATTGCAGATCGACACCACCGCCGCACAGAGCAGGATCCCGCCCGCTCCGACCAGCCAGCTCCCCATCGGCCGGAGCCACCGGAACGCCGCCTGCCGGGACTGTCCGACGAAAAACGCCCCGCTGAACAGGCAGAGCAGCATCAGAATCGCCGACACCAGAGCCGAATTCAGCGAATTGATCGGTTTCGGCCCGCCGCCCAGCCGCACCTGCCAGTAACGGGAGAACAAAAACAAGAGCAGCGCCATTCCGAGCGCTGCCAACACCGTCACCACATAAGGGGCGTACTTCTTATAATTCTCAAAAGAGCGTCCCGCGGTGAAACGCACGTCCTCCTCGACATTGAGCGCGCGATTTTCCTTGCGTTTTTCCAGCAGGTATTTCTCCTCATCCTCGACGGCGGCCGCGCTGCCCAGCATGCCGTAGATCAGGGAAGCCACGGCGAACAGTACCGACAAAGTCAACGGAATCACCGACAGCGCAAACACGTCCGATCCGGCGAAGCTGTCCTTGATGATCCCCATGATCACCACCAGCACCAGCAACACAAAGGCCAGCAGGCCGCCGATCACCGACAGCCGAATCATCAGTCGGGAACGGTCCACCGCAGCCCTCAGATCATTTCTACTTTCCATTCCGTCCTTCTCCCGCTTATGTTAAACCTACTCCGTTGTCCATTCGCAAACCGGGGAATCCTTCCCGTATCTTTCCAGCCTTTTCCCCTTTACCGTGACTATATTAATACACTCCAATCTGAAAAAACGCAAGGCCTCCTGCAAAAAAACGAGAAACCACTATCCAAGCCCCCCCTTTTTTTTCATCCCGGATGCAAGTTACGCTCTCTGTTCGCCGAACACCTCCGCCTGAAAGGTGAACAACCGCACATCCGGCGAGCGCCACGCATCCGGCGGCAGTCCGGCCTTGCGCGCCAGATACCCCAGCGTCGTCTCCCGGTCCCAGCCCTGCTCCGGCGCCACCTGGGGCAGAAACACCGCCCCCCGCTCTCCGCGGCGCAGAATGATGCCGTCCCGGCCGATCTCAAAATCCTCCGGTCCCGGAATCGGTCGCGCCGGAGTCAGCACCGACACCTCAATCCGGAGTTCCTCCAGCTCCTCCGGCTCCAGCGGTGGAAACCGCGGATCGCTGAATGCGGCGTTCAAGGCGTTGCGGCGGAGATTTTCTCCCAGCGGCTCAAACGCCTCCAGGTTGCCGATGCAGCCGCGCAACGTCCCATCCGCCTCGTGCAGCGTCACGAAGCAGGCCCCGTCAGCCCGAAACAGAGCATCGTCCGACACCGCCGGCGTTTCCGCTTCGGAAAATTCCGCGGCGATGCACGCCCGGACGAACCTCAGAATCGCAGCCCGCTCTCCATCGGAAATTCTGTTCATGCCAACCTCCCGCATTTTCCGCCCGGGCCGGCGCCACCGGACGCCGCCGCGCTAAGCCCGGCTGTAAAACACTTTGCAGTAACCATATGCGATAAAGGCAATCGTCGGCGCCAGCCCGGCAATGGGCGCGGGCAATATGCCGCCCTTGCCCAGCACCAGAAACACCTGTGCAATCACGATGTAGGCGACGATGATCACCACCGCCATGATGATCGCCATCAGGCTGCCGGAACGTTCGTTCTTGGTCGCCAGCGGAATTCCCAGAAACACCGCCAGAAAGCAGGCCCAGGGGAAAGCCAGCCGGTAATAGAACACCGTCATGTAAATGGCGCGCACCCGGTCCGACATGTCCGGGTTGCGGGCCACCAGGCTCCAGATCACCCAAGTGGGCAACTCCTCTTCGTCCTTGATGGCGTTGAAGATATCGTCCGGCGTCTCCGGCAGCTCCTCGCGCGACAGCGTCAGCGACGGCAGATGCTCCGACTGTTTCGGCATCAGTCCGTCCCGGCTGTACGGGGTCCGCACCACCCGTTCGAACGTCCAGCCCCGGTGTTCGTCGAAGAGCACCCGGGCGGCGGAAATGTCCCAGTCCAGCGAACCGTCCGGCCGCATTTTCTTGAGCGTGACGCCGGAATTTTCGGTCCCGGAGGAAAACGAACGGAAAAACCAGTTGTAGGAGCGGTCCGGCGAACGATAGGTGAGCATTTTCAAATCCTCGCCCTTTTCCACCGCGGTGTTGCGGATCACCATCGCCTCCCGTTCCGTATAGGGTACCAGCGCCTCATTGAAATAGATGTTGACGGCGGTTACGAGCAGCCCCATCACCAGAATCGGCCCCCCGCAGCGGAACAGCGACACGCCGGAAGCCCGCATCGCGGTCACCTCCAGATTCTTCCCGAACGTCGCCATGGTCCACATGCACCCCAGCAGCATGGAAATCGGCAGCACGAACCGGATATTGCCCGGCAGCCGCAGCAGCAGAAACGTGAAGAAGTCGCGCATCGGCGCCTCTTCGTCCAGAAAATCTCCCAGCTCGTTGAAGACATCCCCCAGCACGAACAGAATGATGAAGACCAGCAGCAGAACGCTCAATTTGATCAGAAATTCCTGGAGCACATAAAGGTCCAGCGTCGGCAGGATGCCCCAGCGGCGCGGAATCACCACCAGGGACCGGTATTTTCGGGTATTTTCATCCATCGTTGTGGAATAGTCTTTCAGCGTTGTACGTTCCGGAATCCTATAGAGCGTATCATAATATAACACGTCTCTCCCGTCAAGAAAAGTCTCGGCTTCATATTTTTCCCGCCGATTTCGCAGTTCGAGGCGGCGGCGGCCGGTAAAAACAGTTGACAGCCGTTCGAAAAACGCTATATTGTCCGGAGAACACACCGCAACATTCTCGAACAAGGGAGGCATCATCCATGAAAATCGCGGTCACCTGTCAGAACAACCAGGTATTTCAGCATTTCGGCCATACGCCGTCGTTCGCCCTCTATGAAATCTCCGAAGGATTGATTTCCGCAAAAACGGAACTCCCCACCGGCGACAGCGGTCACGGCGCACTGGCCGGCCTCCTGAAAACACACGGTGTCGATCTGCTGCTCTGCGGCGGCATCGGCGGCGGCGCCATCCAGGCGCTGACCGAAGCGGGCATTCAGGTGATCGGAGGCGTCTCCGGAGACGTCGACGAAGCGGTCGGCGCGTATCTGGGCGGCACGCTGAAAGCCGATCCCGATTTCCGGTGCAATCATCACCACGAGCATGAACACGGACACGAACACGGCGACGGCCACGGCGACGGCAAGTGCCGCTGCTCCGGGCACTGATTTCTAAAAGCCGCCGCCCGGGCGACGGCAGCCAGGGGGCGTTTACCCCCGGATGGCGGGATTGTCCGGAAAAACCAGAGACGGGGGAGGGATCCATGCAGGAGAATTACTGGCAGGGGAAATGGTGTATTGAGGTGGCTCCGGCGCCGGCGGTGCTGGTGCTGTTCGGGGCCGGGGGAGATCTGGCACAGCGCAAACTTTTCCCCTCGCTTTATCGTCTGTTCCGCCGCGGGCTGCTGCATGAAGATTCCGTCATCCTCGGCTGCGCCCGGGCCCCGCTGGAGACGGCCGCCTTCCGGGAAAAGGTTCGAGGGGCGCTTCCAGCGGACGATCCCGGTGCGCGGGAACGCTTTCTCGATGTGATTTACTATCTGCGCGGCGACTACCGGCAGGATGAAACCTATCAGGCGCTCGGCGCTGAACTGCGGGCTCTGGACCGCAAGGAATCGGCCACGCCGCTGAATCACCTCTTCTATCTGGCAATCTCCACGACTCTGTACGGAGAAGTGATCGGTCGCCTCGCCGGTGCGGGATTGCTGCGGGAACCAGAATCCGGCGTTCCCTGGCGGCACGTCGTGCTGGAAAAGCCTTTCGGGCACGACCTCGCCTCCGCGGAGGCGCTCGACCACGAACTGCACCGCTCACTTACCGAATCCCAGATTTGCCGGATCGACCATTATCTCGGCAAGGAGACGGTGCAGAACATCGCCATGCTCCGCTTCGCCAACCTCGTGTTCGAGCCGGTCTGGAATCGCCATTACGTCGACCACGTCCAGATTACCGTGGCCGAGGAGCTCGGGGTGGAACACCGCGCCGGGTATTACGAGCAGTCCGGACTGCTGCGCGACATGTTTCAGAATCACATGCTGGAAATGCTGGCGCTGGCCGCGATGGAAATGCCGCAAAGTTTTCTGCCCGACGCCGTGCGTGACGAGAAACTCAAACTCATCCGCTCCATCCGTCCGTTCGACTCCGCCTGTCCCGCCGCCGATTTCGTCCGCGCCCAGTACGTTGCGGGGGCCGGACTGCCCGGGTACCGAGAGGAACCCGGCGTCGCCGCCGATTCCAACATCGAAACCTATGTCGCCGCCCGGCTCTTCATTGACAACTGGCGCTGGCGCGACGTCCCGTTCTATCTGCGTTCCGGCAAACGACTCGGCCGGAAACTCAGTGAAATCGCCATTGTCTTCAAACATGTCCCGCATTCCATTTTCTCCCCGATCCGTTCCGCCGACATGGAGCCCGACACTCTCGTGCTCAAAGTTCAGCCGGAAGAAGGCATGGCCCTGACCATCCAGGCCAAACAGCCGGGTCCCAAACTCTGCATGGGCGGCATGACCTTGCATTTCAATTACGCCGAATTCGCCGGGGCCGACAACCTCGACGCCTACGCCCGGCTGCTGCTTGACGCGCTCCTCGGCGATCAGACGCTGTTCATCCGCAGCGACGTCATCGCCGCCAGCTGGCAGCTGTTTTCTCCCGTACTGGACGCCTGGCGTGATTCTCCGGACTGTTCGCCGCTCCACTTTTATCCGGCCGGAACCGACGGCCCCGATGCCGCGGCCCGGCTCCTCTTCCAGGATCACCGCGAATGGCGCCCGCTCTGAAGCACCGTTTCGCCGATCCCGGGGAGAAAGGGAACAGACTTTCTGCAAAAAATTTTGTCTTTCCCACCGGCCTTCGCGAAACCATGTAAAACAACCGGAGAATGGGACGGATATGAAAGCAGAAGAGATGTTTCAACAGGCGGCGACGGACTTTTTCAAAGTGGCGACGGCGGCGCTGGCGCGGCACGGCGTCTGCCTGGCGGCGATTTCCGGCGGGACGACGCCGGATGGATGGTTTGCGGCGCTGGCGGCGGCGGGATGGCCGCACTGGAACCGCGTGGAATGGTTCTGGGTGGACGAGCGGGCGGTGCCGCCGGAAAATCCGGATTCAAACTTCGGACGGGCACGGCGGCTGCTGGCGGACCCGTTGCACCTTGCCCCGGAACGGCTCCATCGCATGGAGGCGGAAAAAGCCGACGGCGCGGAGCGTTACCGGGCGCTGCTGGCGGATGAAGAACGGCTGTTCGACACGGATAGCCGTTTCCCCCGGTTCGACTATCTGCAGCTGGGGGTCGGTCTGGACGGCCATACCGCATCGCTGTTTCCTTTTTCCCCGGCGCTGGAGGAATCGCGGGAAACGGTCGTGGCGGTACCGCCGCCACGGACGGCGTCGCCGGCAGTCCCGCGCCTGACCCTGACCCTGCCGGTCATCAATGCGGCACGGCGGATTGCGGTCCTGGCGACCGGATCTGCCAAGACGACCCTGCTGCAACGGCGTTTACCTGCTCCGGCGGGAGCAGACGCGCCGATTTCGCTGGTCCGGCCGGTGGACGGAGAACTGACGTTTTTCCTGTCGGCCTGAAACCTCCAAAGTCAGCGGGAGCCGGCCATATCCACGTCCCGGACCGGTCCGGAATACTGCAACCGGGAAGACCCGGAAGTACGACCGCGCAAACGTCCGGAAACTTTCACCCGGGCGGAACTGCCGCCGGATACCTCGATTTCAGCATCGCGGATGGTGCCTGCCCGAAGCCGGGAGGTGCCGGTGATCTTGGCCTGAATGCGATCCAGCGCGCCGGCCAGCCGGGCGGAACTGCGGTTGGCGACCGAAAGGTCCAATCGCTGAATGTCGCCACGGCAATCGGAACGGGAACCGTTGTCCAGTTTCAGTTTCAGCGCGGTCAACGCGACGTTGGACAGCGTGACCCGGGAGGATCCGGAAAGTTTGCAGACCAGTTCATCACCGGCAAGATTATGGACACGCGCCCGGATGTGTTTGCGCAATTTCAACACGCGAAGGGACATCGTGCTTTTCACTTCCAGAACGGCGCCGGGAGCGCCGCGATAGTCAATGGTGAGCTTGTCTCCGGTCCGCTTGCAGGTGAAACGTTCCTCTTCTCCTGCCGGGCAGGTGAGGATCGCGGCGTTTTTCCAGGCGCCGCATTGCAGGATCGCCCGACAGGGGCCGGAAAGCGCCAGCCGTTCGAACGGCTCCAGCTCCCGCTCCAGCGTAATCGCCGCAGCCGCTTCCGGGGCGGCCGCCGCAACAACCGCTTCGTCTCCCGGCGTTTCCGGTACCTTCTCCGACACGGCCCCGGTCCCCGTCCCGGCCGGAGACGCCAGTCCCAGTTTTTCCGCGACCCCGTGCCATATCGTTCCCAACGTCCAGCTCATTTTAAAAAACCTCCCTCTCTCTGATGCAGCGATCGGCCTACAGCACGCTCCAGGCGCGTTCGCGCGGTGTCGCGGTCAGCATCGGACGCCAATGGATGGTCGGCCCGGAAACATCAAACCACATGGCGTAAAAACGTTCGGCATTGACCACCGTATAACCGTCCCGGTAGTCATCGCCGCGATCCACCGGATTGATCAGAATCAGCACATCGTCGCCGGTATCCCGGGTGCCCCGGTCATCATAACCGACCGCCAGCGCCCACTGACCGCCGCGATCCACCCATTTGACCGGAGTCGGAATCCGGTTCCGCAAATTGGCCCGGAGCTGCGCCAGCGCCGACCCGTCATGCCGGTTCTCAAAATCAAGCTCCACCTGAAACCCGTATTTTTCCAGCAGCGTTTTCATCTCCTCCGGGGACGTGCCGGCGTAACCGCCGGCCTGTCGCGCCTCGTCGCCGCGGGTACCGAGTTCGGTGGCCAGACGCTCTTCGGTGGCGGCATCCGGCCGGATGCCCGGCACCCGGTAGTAATCCAGAAGCGTCAAAACCACCGCGGGACCGCTGTGATATTCCGAACACGCCTGATAAGGCCGTACCTCCGTCAGCAGTTCACACCCGGGGCGCTCTCCGGCCAGCTTCGGATCGAACCGGGTGAAATAGACATTCCCGGTTGTCCCGCACCCGCCGAGCCCCGCTGCCAGGACCGGCAGCAGCAGTGCCCAACTGAAGAATCGTCCATTCATTCCGCCGGACTCCGATCGCCGATCGGCGTCTGCGGATTGCCCAATTCCTCCCGCAGGGTCCGGAGCTGTTCCTCCAGGCGCGTCTGCCGCGCCCGCAGTTCCGCGAGTTCGCGCTCCAGCGACGGCTGCCCCAGCGGCTCGACACTTGCCGCGGCAACCGCCTCCTGGCGCTCCCTCGCCGCGCACCGCTGCCACAGAACAAGATTCAAACCGACCAGCAGCAGGACTGCGATCAGCAGAATCCGGCACCACTTCCGCTCCCCTCCACGGGTGTCCGGCAGCAGCAGGGCGTCTTTCCCGTTGAAGGTCTGTTCGCAGCAGAGACAGACAAAATCCTGATCCCGGTCGGCCGCATTGATTTCATAATGTTGCCAGCAATATGGACACTCCAGTTTCATGCCTCCTCCTCCGAAGATGGGGTCTGGCCGCACTCCTGATGGAGACGGCGGAAAAATTCATCCATGAACGCCGCCCGTGCCGCCGCCGTTGCCCGGCCGGAATCGGTCAGCATGGCGGCAGGCAGCTTCCGCAGTTTTACCAGATACTCCCGGTAAGCTGTATCTTCACGGCTGTACGGCGGTGAAGAAAGCGCCTCCTGCGCACTGTTATGCAGTCGCGCGCCCGCACGCCCGGCAAACAGAAACGCGCGACCGATCCCGACCGCCCCCAGCGAATCGAGCTTGTCCGCATCATAGACGATCGCCCCTTCCACCGTCCGGGGGCGGGCATCGTCCCGATACCGATGGGTCCGCACCGCCTCGGCCACGGCGGCCACCAGCTCAGGCGGGAAACCGCAGTCGGCCACGAACTCCGGAATCATGGCCGCACCGAGCCGGGCATGACAGGCCTTGCCCCGGAGCCGTATCTCCTCCGGCCGGGCCAGATCGTGCAGCAGCGCGGCCAGCCGGACCACCCGGAGATCCGCGCCGGGCGTATCGGCGGCGAGGGTTTCGGCATTGCGCAACACCCGCAGCGTGTGGTCAAAATCATGACATCCGGGCGCCGCATCCAGATGTGCCTGAACACGCCGGCGGAGCGTGGAAAATTTTATCTCAAAATCTGCATTGTCCATTTGCCTTGCCCGCCTTCCGCCGGTAAATTGTTTTTCATGCATGGTAATCTATCGCGTTTTTTCCGGAAATACAATTGAATGAAGAAGGGTTTTTGGCGATGAATTCCGACAGCGATGCCCGCAAAATCGATCCTGCCATGGCGCTCAAACCGATCGACGGAGACGGGTTGAAATGGTTTCTCCCGGCAGAAAAGCCGTTGCGTCTTTCCGGCTTCTACTGGTACGACCGCGATCACGTCTACCGCCGGCTCCCCAACGACGAATCCCGAATGCCCCGCGCCGCGGAACAACCCTGGCACGCCGCCGGAGCGGCATTGCTGAGCTGGCACACCGCCGGCGGGGAAGTGCGGTTCCGCACCGACAGCAGCCGGATCGTGCTCCGGGTGCATTTGAAAAACGAATACGTCATGGACCATATGCCGCAGACCGGCAGCGGCGGATTCGACGTGTACTGCTCGGACCCGGCCGGAATGCTCCGTTTCGTCGGCGTCACCCGGTTTGAATTGCAAGCAACAGAGTATACCGCCGAGCCGGTGCGGGACCTGACCCAGGACATGCGGGAAATACTGATCCATTTCCCCTTGTACAACGGCGTTGATTCCGTATTTATCGGCGTGGATGAGCAGGCCCGCGTGGAGGCGCCTGCGCCATGGCGGGATTCCCGTCCGGTCGTGGCCTACGGCACCTCCATTCTGCATGGTGGCTGCGCTTCGCGCCCGGGCATGAGTTATCCGGCGCAACTGAGTCGCCGATTTCACATGCCGGTGCTGAATTTCGGCTTCTCCGGCAGCGGCAAAGGCGAACCGGAGATCGCGCAAATGCTCGCGGAAATCTCCAACCCCGCCGCCTATCTCGTCGATTACGAGGCCAACACCGGCACCGTCGAACACATGGCAAAGACGCTGCCGGTCTTTCTCGATATTCTCCGAAAAGCCCATCCGGAGACGCCGATCGCGGTCATTTCCGGCACCATGTACGGCCGCGACGCGGTCGGAGACCGGAGCATGGACCGCGCCGGTCTGCGCGCCCGTTACCAGGCGGTGGAACGCGACGAGGTGGAACGTCGCCGGGCGGCGGGGGACGGGGCCATCCGTTTTGTGGACGGCAGCCGCTTTTTCGGAGAGGACTGGGATGAATGCACGGTGGACGGAGTGCACCCGACCGACCTCGGCTTTTACCGGATGACCGAAGCGCTCACACCGGTCTTGCGCGACATGTTGCAACTGAACGAAATGGAAGGACTTTCATCAAAATGACGTATTGTGCGGATCCCGGTCGTTATGAAAACATGAATTATCGCCGCTGCGGTCGCTCCGGCCTGCGTCTGCCGGCCATCTCGCTGGGCTTATGGCACAATTTCGGCAGCGTTGACGTCTATGAAAACGCCCGCGCCATGGCCGAAACCGCGTTTGATCTGGGCATCACCCATTTCGACCTGGCCAACAACTACGGGCCGGAACCGGGCAGCGCCGAACAAACCTTCGGCCGGATTCTGCAGGATTCGCTCGGTGCGCACCGGGACGAACTGATCATCTCCAGCAAAGCCGGCTACCTGATGTGGCCGGGCCCCTACGGCGAATGGGGATCACGCAAAAACCTGATCGCCAGCTGCGACCAGAGTTTGAAACGCATGGGACTGGATTATGTGGACATCTTCTACCACCATCGCCCGGACCCGGACACCCCGCTGGAAGAATCGATGGGAGCACTGGAACAGATCGTCCGCAGCGGCAAGGCCCTCTACGTCGGCATTTCCAACTACGGTCCGGAGGCGACGGCCGAGGCGGCGCGGATTCTGCGCGAAACCCGGACGCCCTTCATCATCCACCAGTTCCGTTATAATTTATTCGACCGGACTTATGAGCAGAACGGCCTGCTGGAGCTGCTGACGCGCGAAGGCATTGGGGGGATCGTCTTTTCACCGCTGGCCCAGGGACTGCTGACCGATCGTTACTTGAACGGCATTCCGGCGGGCTCCCGCGCGACGCGCAACCATTTTCTCAAAACCGACCGGATCACCCCGGAACTGCGACTGAAAATCGCCCGTCTCAACGACGTCGCCGCCCGGCGCGGCCAGACACTCGGCGCCATGGCGCTCGCCTGGCTGCTGCGTCAGCCCGCGGTCACCTCCACGCTGGTCGGCGCCAGCCGTCCGGAACAGATCACCGAACTGGTTCAGGCCCGGAAAAACACGACGTTCGCTCCGGAGGAACTGACCGAAATCGAAGCGATTCTCGCCGAATGAGCCTTCCGGTGAACATTCCGGTTCTGGCCGTCTGGCTTCTCTGTCTGATCGGAAGCCTCGTTCCGGCGGCGGCCGCCGCACCGGTATGCGCCGTCTGCGGAACCCCTATCCGGGGCCATTACCTGACCGCGGACGGAAAAGATTACTGCTCCGAACGCTGTCTCGCTCAAACCCGCCCCCGCTGCAGCGTCTGCGGCCGCCGTTGCGGAGCGGAATATCTGACCTCCGGCGACAAGGCGTTCTGTTCCCGGCGCTGCCTGGAGCAGACACTGCCCGCATGCCGGGTCTGCGGCAGAAAACTGGTCGGCTCCTATCGCAAACTGCTCACGCCCGACGGCGAACTGCTTTACTGCAATGAGTGCGCCGCACTTCCGCGCTGTTTTTCCTGTCGTCTGCCCAGCCGTGGAACGACCCTTCCGGACGGCCGCCATCTCTGTTCAGACTGCGCCCGTGCGGCGATTACCGATCCCGGAGAGGCCGCGAAACTCTTTGAGCAGACCCGGGAACTGGTCTCTCGACTGCTCGGCGACGCGCCCTCCTGCCGGTTGCAGTTCTTTCTGGCCGACCGGCCGCTGCTGCAGCGGCGTCTGGAGGAAGCCGGAAGAAACTGGACCGACGAGGAACTGGGCCTGTATCACTTTGAACAGAACAGCCGGATCCTGTACCGGAATGACCGTCCGGTCGAGGAACGGGTGCTCAACCGCCGTTGCGCGATCTACGTGCTCGATCACCTGCCCCGGGAGCGCTTCATCGAAAGCTGCGCTCACGAAATCGCCCACGACTGGATGCAACATCATGCCGGGGCCCGGTATCCGGAAGACATCCGGGAAGGATTCGCCGAATATGTGGCCGCCCTGGCCGACCGCGCTTCCGGCCGGCCGGAAATGGTCCGCCGCATGGAAAGCAACCCCGATCCGGTCTACGGCGGCGGCTATCGCAAAGTGGCGGCTTTTGCGAAACGGCATGGCTTGAACGGCCTGCTCTCCGCCCTGAGACAGGGGAAACCACTGCGGTAATAATCAGACTTTTTATCTCCGAACAGGGAAAATTTGCCCTTTTTCCGCTTCTGCAACTGGTTTTCCGCAAGAAAACGCCTACAGTAAGGAAACCAGAAAAAACAGCGTAACCGTGGGAGTCTTTGCCATCCATGCGAAATTTTGCGCTCAGAACGGCCGCCGCTCTCCTGACCCTGGCTGCCGTCGGACTGGCCGGCTGCCGGAGTGGAAACCCGGCGGGGTTGTATGATTCGGAGTTCCAGCAGATCGTCCGGCAGGCCGGTGAACGGGTGTTCCCGGCCGTGGTGTACATCCGCGTCGTCAGCGACGACCTGGAAAGCGGCAAAAACAGCGCCAACGCCGTCTCCGGCAGCGGGGTACTGATTTCGGCAGACGGGGAATTGCTCACCAATTACCACGTGATCGACAAGGCCCGGGAAATCCGCTGCCTGCTCCATGACGGTTCCGCCTGGCCGGCGAAAATCATCGGCAGCGACAAGGATCTCGACCTGGCCCTGTTGCGTCTGGAACGCCCCGATGACGCTCCGCCTCTGCCGTTCGCCCCTCTGGCCGCGGCGCCGGTCAATGAAGGCGACTTCGTCATGGCCATGGGCGCCCCGTGGGGCCTGGCCCGCTCCGTCGCCATCGGCATTATCTCCTGCGCCAACCGATACCTGCCCACCAATGGCCGGTACACGCTCTGGTACCAGACTGACGCCTCCATCTCCCCCGGCAATTCCGGCGGCCCCCTGGTCAACACCCAGGGCGAAGTGGTCGGCATCAATACGCTGGGCATGCTGCTTGGCGGAACGATCGGTTTTACCATTCCATCGCCGATCATCCGCATCGTGCTGCCGCGCATCCGAGAATACGGCAAAGTCAACTGGGCCTGGTTCGGGTTCCAGTTGCAGCCACTGCATGATTTCGACCGGAACATCTACTTTAACTTTTCCGAAGGAGTCATGGTCTCCGGTACGGATCCGGGCAGTCCGGCCCGCCGGGCCGGATTCCAGCCGAACGACCGGATCATCGCCGTAAACGGGCAGCCGGTTTCGGCTGTAAACCAGGAAGACCTGCCCGCCGTCCGCCGTATGCTCGGATTGCTGCCGTTCGACGAACCTGTGTCGTTTTCCGTGGTGCGCAACGATAAAAACCTGACGCTCACCGCCGCCCCCCGCGCCAAGGGCCGGATCGAAGGCGACGAAGTCGCGCTCGACCGCTGGGGCTTCACCGCCAAGGCCATCAACCGATTCGATACGCCGAACCTGTACTTCTACCAGCCGGAAGGCGTGTTCGTCTACGGCGTGGAAAATTTCGGCAACGCCGCCAACGCCCGCCTGATGCGCAACGACATCATTCAGTCCGTCGACGGTGTCCCGATCAAATCCCTCGACGAACTCCAGCGGATCTATGAAGAAGCCCTCCGGAAACTGGACACCCAGACCCGCGTAACCATCAACATCCTGCGCAACGGTACCCCACGCCAGCTGGTTCTGGATTATCTGAACGATTATCATAAGGAGCAGTTATGAAACACATCTCAGCGATTCTCCTGCTGACGCTGGTCTTCAGCGCGGCCACCGTCTCCGCTCAGACCGCCGCCTCCGCCCCCGCGGAAGCGCGGCAGCAGACCGCCGCAATCGCCAAGCTCAACCGGAAACTGCTGGCGGAGCTGGGAGATTCGGTGGTGCGCGTGGAAACGTTTCTGAAAACGTCCCCCTCCGGAGAAATGCCGGAAATGACCACACGCTACAAGTGCCCGAACTGCGATGAGTACCACACCGCCGGCGTGGACGATCTGATCAAGGAAAACCGTCCGGTCTCCCAGCCCGGATTCGTCGTCGCTCCGGATGAAGTGCTGGCGACTGATCTGTACCTGCTGCCGGAATGGGTGGCCCGCACGGAGGTCATCTTCCGGGGGAAAGCATACTCCGCACGCCCGATCGCGTTTTTCCCGGAACAGGAAAGCTGCCTGCTGAAAGTGGAAAATCCGCCCGGAGACTGGAAGCCGTTGCAGTTCGACCGCAATGTTCAGGGCCGTCTTTATCAGTTCTTCCTGGTGGATGAGGAAGGCATTCCCGTTGCCGGAGTCGCACCGGACGCCGGCGAAAGCGTCTTCCGCAACCTGGAAACCGGCCGGGATTACCAGCTCGTCAAACCCAATACCCTGCTGGTCGACAACTCCGGCAAAGTCGCCACCGTCAATATGAGTGAACAATTCCCGCTCGACGCCGACCGCCTGGCTCCCCCCGCGGAGTGGAAACGGCAGTCCGCGGAAGATCGCAGGAAACAACTGGAAACCTTGACCGCCTTCCTGAAGGATAACATCTATCCGGTCCGAATCCGATTAGCGTCTCAAAACAGCAATACGCCCCAGATCATGATCATGCGCCGCAACGACGGCAAGGATAAAAATGAATTCGATGCCATCGCCATCAAGCTGACCGACGGGAAACTGCTGATTAATTTGCGTCTTTCTCCCGACCAGACCGCCCGGCTGGAACGGATTTTCGTCCTCCACGGCGACAAAATCATCGATTGCAGTTTTGCCGGCTCCCTGAATGATTTCGGCGCGCTGCTGGCCAAACCGGATTCGCCGCTCCCCGGCAAAGGCATTGCTCTTTATGACCGCCGGCCCGGCGCATTGTACGGACAGCAGCTCCAGGTCGCCACCATCCGGAACTTTGATGGGAAACTCCAGATCAAAACCCAGCCCACACGCCTGATCGGCTTCGAAACGGGACATAACAATATGCTCGTTCCGGTACCGCTGTATTCCTCCGGGGAGAACGGTTATCTGTTCACGCCCGACCATCGTCTGCTGCTGCTGCCGCTGACCCGCCGGGACAATCTGGACCGTTACTCCTCCGACCACCCCGATCCGGTCACCGGAGAGCGCCTCGCCGCCCTGCTGCAATCGGACCGGGCGCTGGACGCCAATAACGTCCCCAGAAAAGCCGGCGACCGCAATCAGAACGCCTGGCTGGGCGCGGATTTTCAGCGCCTGACCCCGGAACTCGCGCGCGCCAACAACGCCTCGTCCCAGACGGGAAACGGCAACAAGGGATTGCTCATCACCAATGTGCTGCCTGATTCTCCGGCCGCGAAAATCGGTCTGAAATCCGGGGACGTTTTGCTTTACCTGCGCCCGGAAAACTCCCAGCAGCGCATGGAACTCAACGGGTATGACTTCTCCATGAACGAATATCTGCAGGAATTCCCGTGGGCCCAGTATGACGAAATCCCCGAGCGGTATTTCGATCAGATCCCCACCCCGTGGCCGCCGGTGGAAAACGAACTGAATACGCGCCTGACCAAACTCGGCATCGGCAACCGGATCGTCCTCGGCGTCATCGTCGACGGCAAACTGGAAGAAAAACAGCTGACCGTCACCCGGGCCCCCGTCAACTTCAGCAACGCTCCCCGTTTCACCGACAAGAACATCGGCCTGACCGTGGTCACCCCCACGTTTGAAGTCCGCAACTACTTCCGGATGAAAGCGGAAGACCCCGGCATGCTGATCGCCAAAATCCGTCCGGGCAGCCCCGCCTCGGTGGCCGGCCTCAAACCCTACGAAATCATCGTCAGCGTCGACGATCAGCCGGTTAAATCCCTGGAGGAATTTGAGAAACTGATCAAGGACAAACACAGTTTCAATCTCGCCGTCCGGCGTTTCGCCGTCACCCGCGTGGTGAAATTCCAGCTCCCGAGCTCCGCCCCGGAAACGGAATGACCGCCTCATATAACGGAAGGGCGGCAACGCCCTTCCGTTACTGTGCTTCGGTTTCGCTCCGGGATTTGCAGCCGAAATCCGCCGGAATCACGTTCGCAATCAATGCGACCACCCCGAAACTCGGCAGCGTACAAACGATGACATACCAGAAAAAGCCCAGATAATTCCCGATCCGGCTCTGAATATCCCCGGAAATCATTCCCGGTATCATCATTCCCAGCGCCATGAATCCGGTCATTAACGCGAAATGACTCGTTTTAAACCGACCGCTGTCTTCGGCGAATGCCACCATAAACAGCATGTAAAGCGTAAAGCCGAAACCATATCCGAGCTGTTCCACCGCCACCGCCGCGCCGACGGTCCACAGCGACTCCGGCATCCGCCAGGCCAGATACACGTACACCAGGTCCGGCAGGTTGATCGCCAGCGCCATCGGCCAGAGCCAGCGCCGCATCCCGTCCCGGGCGATGACCATCCCCCCGAGAATCCCCCCCGCCAGCAGACAGAGCACGCCGACCGTACCGTAAATGAAACCCTGCTGGACATTGTTCAGGCCCATGCCTCCCGCCTCCCGGCCGTCCAGCATGAACGGCGCGGCCAGCCGAACCAGCTGCGACTCGCCCAGGCGGTACAGCAGCAGAAAGGCCAAAGCCCGTCCCACATGTTTCTTCCGGAAAAAGGCGGAGAATGCCGCCCCGAAACCGGTGAAGACCTCCCGCAACCCGGGATGCGCCGCGGCATTTTCCACCGCCGGCGTCACCCGTCCGTGCCAGAGCGCAAGCCCCCCCATCAGCCCCCCCGCAGCCAGCAATCCGATCATCCAGGCCATGCGAATGTCGCCGGTATATTCCTGCAGCATACCGACCAGCATGACCAGCAGTCCCTGCGCCGTCACCGTGGCGATCCGGTAGGCGGTCGAACGCATCCCGGTGAACCACGCCTGCTCATGCGCGTCCAGACCGATCAGGTAAAAACCGTCCGCCGCCACATCGTGCGTCGCCGAAGCAAACGCAATCAGCATCAGTACCGCAATCAGCAGACGGTCGGAAAAACGGAACGGCAGCATCAGTGCCGCCGCGGCGAATCCCGCCCCCATCAGCACCTGCATGACGACGAACCAGTGCTTCTTGGTGCTGAACAAATCCAGCAGCGGTGCCCAGAGCGGTTTGATCACCCAGGGAAACGTCAGCAGGCTGGTCCAGACTGCCAGTTCCCGGTTGGTCATGTCCAGGTTCTTGAGCAAAACAGCCGAAACCGTGCCGACAATGGCATAGGGGACCCCTTCGGCAAAATAGAGACTGGGCACCCAGCGCCAGGCCCGGGAACGGGAGAATGACATCAGAACTCACTCCTTTCTTTCGTAAAGATCCTGCAACCGGTCATGCACCATCGCCAGCATCTCAATGTTTTTGGTGTTGGTGTAGGCCTCGTACAAATAGCGCAGCGCCACCGGTTCCCCGTAGAAACGAAACAGCAACCGGGTCAAACCGCCTTCCGGATCCTGCTCGAAAGAAGCGGCCAGAAGATTGGCGGCGAAGGAATTACGCACCTCGTGGTCGATCGTGCCCGGCGGGGAGCGGTACCCTTCGTAGCCGCTGCAGAACGGATTGTAGCTCCCCACCACAGCGGTAAGGCCCCCCACCCCCGCCAGTACCGTCAGCAACGCCTGCCGCCCGATCCCGCGACAGACCGGCAACCAACGTCGCGCCGCCAGAAACCACAACCCCGGCAGCACCGCGACCAGGTAGCGGAATCCATAGGCCCAGCCGCCGTACTCGTTGGTGAACACCAGATAGAAAATCATAATGGCGCCGCAGCCGCCGGCAAGCGCCTTGTCCGGACGCTTCAACCCCTTCCACCACAGCAGGGGGGGCAGCGCCCCCAGCACCAGCGGCTGGTAGGAAAACAGCCCGCGCCTCCCGAACAGCGTCTCCCACCAGTACACGCCCTGAAAATGGAAGGCCGATCCCGGCTGGTACGTTCCCGCTCCAGCCAGATACAGCGGCACAACCGTGCCGTAAGCCAGATAATTCACGCCCGGAAACAGCGCGGCGGCACCAGCTCCGCCAAGGCAGTACGCCAGCGGCATCCGCCTGCGCATCTCATCGTTCGACTGCCAGACAGCGGGCAGCCCCGCCAGACCGATGATTACGCCGACCGGAACTTCCATTGCGAACGCCAGTCCCGCAGCCACTCCGGCCCCCAGAGCATATCCGGCACTCCGTTCCCGGCAGGCTTTCTCCAGTCCCAGGAACCAGAGCAACAACAGCAGAGCGGCGGGCGTATGATTGTTGAGCGTCACCGAATAGGAGAGCAGCCAGCTGCCCGCGCAGAGGGAAAAGGCAAAGAGCCATTTGGCGTAAAGCGTCCCCCGCAAACGCAGAATCCGGCGGAAGAACAAAAGGAAAATCGCCAGATTGATCCCGGTGAAAAAAAGAAAATTCACCAGATAGATCAGCAGTCCGTATTGCTTTTCAAAGCTCCAGCCGAACAGCACCACCGGAATCTTGCAGGCTCCCCCCAGCAGCAGGGGCAGCAGCGGCGGTTTGTCGGAATACACCTTCCCGTCCCGAACCACCCGGTCCACCGAACGAAAAACCTTGCCGTCAATGGCAAACGTATTCTGCTCCGCGACCGCCCGGATCGTCGCAAAACGGGTCGCCTCATTGCCCGCCAGCGTCACATCGGTCTTCGCCTGCAGCAGACCGAACAGCAGCAGTACCAGCATACTGCCGTAAAGCAAGCACCACTTCCACCGTCTCCGCCGATCAGCCGGTGTCGGGCAAATTCTCCCGCAACCTTGCTCCGCCATTATTCCGTCATTTTTTTATCAAATTTATTGAAAACAGGTTACACTCCGTCACATCTCTCTTCTTCCGACCAGAGCCGCACCGATGGTGGCAGCATCGGCATAAGACAGACTGGCCCCCGCCGGCAAGCCCAGCGCCGGTTGGGAAACTCGGACGCCGGTCGGTTTCAGCAGTTCCCCGACATACACCGCCGTAGCGCGCCCCTCCACATCGGCACTCAATGCCAGAATGACCTCCCGAAACGCCCCGGAAGCCACGCGCTCCAGCAAGGAATCCGTATGAAGATCTTCGCCATTCCGGTTTTCCAGTGGCGACAACTTGCCGCCGAGCACGTGATACAACCCCCGGTATTGGCCGCTCTTCTCAATGGCAAAGATCTGCTGCGGCTCCTCCACCACACACAACAGCGTCCGATCCCGACCGGACATCCGGCAGATTCGACAACGTTCTCCTGCAGCGGCCAGTGCGCCGCATTCGGGACAATACCCGACTGTTTCCGGCAACGTGGCAAGCAAGGTTCCCAGTGCGTGAAGTTTTTCTTCCGGCCACCGGAGCAATGCCAGCGCCATGCGTTCGCCGCCGCGTCGCCCGATCCCGGGCAGCTTCCGCAGCAGCTCGACCAGCTCCTCAAGCGCACCGGGCAGTTCACCGTCCGCCATACTCACTTCTCCTCCGCGTTCAGGCGGTCAACGGCAACCGCGGTACTGCGTATGGTGCGGTTCCAGAACAGCCACAGGGAAAACGCCCCCGTCTCCTCGGTGACGGTTTTCTGATCCAGATAACGGCCGGCTCCGGCTTTCTCAGTCGCCGTTTCCAGCATCAACCGGATATGAATCGGACGCATACTGTCCCGGAACAGATGGTACTTGCGCAAATTCGGGCGGTTCGGATTTCCGGACCACACCGGCAGCCAGTTGAAAAGATAGACACCGCGATTTTCCACCAGGAGGTTTGCCACCACCGGCGAACCGTCCGATGCCACCTGACCCTCGACCGGAGGCGTGATCCGGGCCACGGCGGTCTGCCCACCGACACATCCCGTCAGCAGCAGCAACGTCCCCAGCACTGCCACAACACCCCATCGACCCTCGAATTTCACGAAACATCCTCCTGCGCTGATTCTCTCAAACCATTTTGTAATGTAGCACGACACCGGCGGATCGTCCAAGCCGTTCTCCGAAAAAAACCGGAAAATCCCTCCGCAAACGGAGATTATGCCGGGTTGCCGAATGCAGAAACAAATGCTATATTATAGTTTATATGCTTGATAACATGGCAGACACGCCCGTCATGCGTCGGAATCACGAAAATGCGGCGCGTCGCCTGCAAAAATCGGAAAGGATGATTGAAAAATGGCTAAATACGTCCGTTTCAAAGATGCGGCCGGCGCAGTGTGCTTCGGCCGGGTCGAAGGTGAAGAAGTTCAACTGCTGGATGGCTGCATCTTTGCCGGCACGCTCCGCGAAACCGGGAAAACCGTCCCGCTCGCGTCCATCCAGACTTATTTGACTCCCGTACCGATCCCGAATGTGATCGCCATCGGCGCCAATTATGTCGACCATTGTCGGGAATGCGATGCCGAACCGCCGACCAATCCGCTGGTCTTCATCAAAACCACCAACGCACTGGCCGCACACGGCGACGTAATCCGCCTGCCCCGGCTCTATCCGAACGCGGTGGATTACGAGGCGGAACTCGCCATCATCATCGGCAAGACCGCCAGCTATGTCAGCGAAGAAGACGCCATGGATTATGTGCTGGGTTTCTCCTGCGCCAACGACGTTTCGGCGCGGGACGTGCAGCTTAAAATCGACAGCCAGTGGGCACGGGGAAAATCCTTCGACACCTTTGCTCCGGTCGGTCCGTTTCTGGTGACCGGCATCACCGATCCGGAAAAACTCCATGTCAAAATGTTCCTGAACGGCCAGCTGATGCAGGACCAGCCGGTTTCCGACATGATTTTCAGCCTTCGCCGTATCATCTCTCACCTTTCCAACGGCATCACGCTGATGCCCGGCACGGTGATTCTGACCGGCACGCCCTCCGGCGTCGGCATGGCGCAGGAGCCGCCGCGCTATCTGCGCCCCGGCGACGTCACGGAAGTGGTCATCGATGAAATCGGTACGCTGCGGAATACCGTGGAAGCCTGACCGACACGCCGGAGCGGATCCGGAATCTGAAAAGGGAAATCGGGAAAGATCCCCGAAAAACCGGGATTTTTCTCCATAACGGATTGAAAAAACCGTATTTTCTAGTAAGTTATGGCGCTTATTGAAAGTACGGTTTTTTTATTTTTGCTGCTTCAGAAATAAGGAATCATCGTGAGATGGAAAATCAGACTGTTCCTCTGACGGAAACGGTGAACTCCGCGGCCGGCGTTGCCGGACTGGGCTTGCCGGAACGGACCCAGACTTTATTGTGGTGCGGGATCGCCGTCTACGTGCTGGGCATGCTGCTGATCGGCTGGTACGCCAGCCGCCGCGTGAAGGGAATGAACGATTTTCTGGTCGCCGGACGGCGACTGCCGCTGTGGATGGCGACGGCGACGCTGCTGGCCACCTGGTTCGGAGCAGGGTCCAGCATGGGGGTGGCGGCAACGGTCTTTTCCGACGGAGTGGGAGGGGTCATCGCCGATCCGTTCGGCGCATCGCTCAGCCTGATTCTGGCGGGGGTTTTCATCGTCGGGCTGCTGCGCCGCCTGAAGTGTCTCACGGTCACCGACATCATCGAACGCCGCTACGGCAAATGGGCGGGCGTTTACGCCTCCGCCTGGATGATTCCGGTCTATGTCGGCTGGCTGGGCGCCCAGGTGCTCGGGATGGGAACGATTCTCCAGGTGCTGACCGGCATGGATCTTGCTTACGGCACGCTCATCGGGGCGGTAGTGGTGCTGATCTACACCATTGCCGGAGGCATGTGGGCGGTCACGCTGACGGATATTGTGCAGGTTTCGTTGATCATCGTCGGACTGTTCCTGATCGTTCCCGGAGCGGTGCAGGAGGCGGGCGGCTGGGTCAACGTCTTCGCCAATGTGCCGCCGGAACACCTCAGCATTGCCAAACCGGAATCGGAAAGCTGGGTGTATTACATCGGCTCCTGGATCATCATGGGCCTCGGCTGCATGGTGGGGCAGGACCTGGTGCAGCGTTCGCTCTCCAGCCGCAATGAAAAAATCGCCGCGTCCAGTGCCGTCATCGCCGGCTTTTTCTATGCGGCGATCGCACTGGTGCCGATCACCATCGGCTTCGCCGCCCGGATCGTGCTGGCCCAATACAATATCACTGCGGAAGTCATGGGCGACAACCTGGAGGATCAGGTGCTGCCGCGCATGGCGGTCATTGTGCTCGGAAAATTGTCGCCGCTGGTGCTGATTCTGTTTTTGAGCGCGCTGATTTCGGCGATCATGAGTTCCGCGGACAGTTCGCTGTTGGCGGCCTCCTCGCTGCTGACGAATAATGTCATTCGCCCGATCTGGCCGCGGTTGTCGGATCAGTGGATGCTGCACATCACCCGGGTGGCAACGCTGCTGCTGACGGTCATCGCCACATTTCTGGCGTTGAAGGTTTCCAGCATTTACCAGTTGATGATCAACAGCTGGGCGTCGCAGCTGGTGGTGATTTTCATTCCAGTGGTTACGGCGCTGTATGTCCCGAAAGCCTCCAAGAATTGCGCCTGGGCGACGATGGTGACGGCCACCGGCGTCTGGTTGAGTTACATGTTTGTCGGCGCTGTGGGGATTGAGGTGGCGGAGGCGGAAATCCAAAAAAGCGGGTATCTCACCGCGCTGTTGCAGCACGCGGAATTCGGCCGGGTTCTGACCTGCGGTGCGGTTTACGGTTTTCTGGCCGGGGCGGTGGCTTTCATCTGCAGCTATTTCGGGGAACGGATTCCTCACTGGCGACTGGATGAACCGGAAGAGGAAGTGGAATGACCCGGTGTCTGCAGTTGTTTGCTGATTGTGAGGCGGCGGTGGCGGAAGCCGCGGCGGTATTGCGCCGTCCGGGAACCGTGGTGCTGGTCCCGACAGAAACAGTGTACGGTCTGGTTTGCCGGGCTGCGGACGAAACGGCCCGTAAACGGATCTACGAACTCAAGCACCGGGAAGCGTCCAAGCCGCTGGCCCTTTTCACCGCGGACTGGCGGAAGCTTGACGGCGTCAGGCTAGAAGGTCTGCCGGCAATGCTGGCGGAAAAGTATTGTCCCGGCCCCATTACCATCATCGCGCCGGGGCTGGACGGCGGAACCGTGGGGTTCCGGATCCCGGATCATCCGTTCATCCTGAAGCTGCTGCGGGAGCTGGATTTCCCGCTGGCGTCCACCAGCGCCAATCTTTCCGGACAGCCGAATGTCCTGACGGTCGCTGAAGCGCTGGCGCAATTGCGCGGAGAACCGGACCTGGTCATAGACGGCGGCGCCATTGCACCGGGAGCGCTGGCATCCACTGTAGTGGACGCCACGGGCGCCACGCCCCGCATTCTCCGACAGGGAGCCTTGAAGCTCTGAGCCCCCAGCGATTCCTGCACGGAAACGCCCCGGGGGGAAACGACGAGAGAACCCGTCATTTTCCAGAAAATGACGGATTTATGGAATCACTTGATTATCAATACAATACATATTCAATCCGGGGTTTCTTCCGTCATAATGACTGCCGGGCTTTTCCGTTTTTTTCTGTAGTCCTCAAAGGCACACTGCCTTTTTTTGCAAATGAACTGGAAGGTCCGGGGAAAAGCAAAAGCGCTTTCCCCCCCAGAATTTTTTCTTCGGATCTTCCAGTCGGCAAAAAAAAACACCGGGAAATGCTCCCCGGTGTTTTTCCTGCAAAAGCCGGACCTCAGCGATGCCGCTGTTTGGCTTCGCGGCGTTTGACTTCGCTCGGCTTTTCGTAATGACGCCGATTGCGGAGTTCTTTCAGCGTGCCTTCTTTGTCAAGCTTTTTCTTCAGCCGGCGCAACGCGCGTTCGATGGCTTCGCCTTTTTTGACGCGAACTTCGGTATCCATGATCTCACCTCCTTTGCACCGGTTGATGATTATTGATTCTCCGGAAAACGCTGCGGCTCAATCCGCGGCAAATCCGGCCTCGTCCACAAGCAATGATTTCAATTTGGAAAGCGCCTGGTTCTGAATCTGGCGCACCCGTTCGCGGGTCCTGCCGATTTCCTGGCTGACCTCTTCCAGCGTCAGGGGGCGGTTGCCGCGCAAGCCGAAGCGCATTTCCAAAATCTTCCGTTCCCGGTCTTCCAGCTTTTCCAGCAGATCCATCAGACGGTAGACCGATTCCACATCGCCGAGAATCTGATCCGGCGTCATGGCGTGACGGTCGGGAATGATGTCCTGAAATTCGCCTTCTTCCCCCTGCTGAATCGGGTCATGCAGAGAAAAAGTCCGCAGATCCGCCAGCCGGAGCCCCGCCACGGTCCGCTCCGAAAAATCCAGATGCTCAGCAATTTCCGCATCGGTGGGATCGCGACCGAGTTCTTCCGTCAACTTCATGCGCACCGATTTGATCTTGTTGATCTTGCCCGCCGACTGCACCGGGATGCGGATCGTCCGGCTCTGGTTCGCCAGCGCCCGGCGCATGGACTGCTTGATCCACCATGCGGCGTAGGAACTGAATTTAGCACCTTTCGCCGGGTCGAACTTTTCCACCGCACGCATCAGACCGATGTTCCCCTCGGAAATCAAATCCAGCAACGGCAGCCCCAAGCCCTTGAAATCGTGGGCGATCTTCACCACCAGCCGCAAATTCGCCTTGATCAGCGTCGCCCGGGCTTCTTCGTGGCGGTCTTCATTATCGCCGTGGATGGCCTCGGCCAGATCCGCCTCTTCCTTCTTGGACACCAGCGAAATCTGAGCAATCTCGGTCATGTAGACCTTCATCGTATCGTTTTTCGAACCGGAAGTCACCTTGGAATCCAGCGCGGTACGCCGGGCCGTATCTTTTTCCCGTTTGGTACGCGGGTGTTCCGGCGTGGAGCCGACAGCGCTTTTGCGACGCACCTTTTCCGGCCGGTCCGGCGGCAATACAAGTTCATGATCCCGGGGGGCAACCGCCACCTCCGCCATCTCCGCCATCTCCGCCGGCTCATTCCCGGCCTCGACAGGGGCGCCGGCGGGGAGAACAGCGGCAGAGTCCAGCTTCCCTGCAGCTTCCACTTCAGCCGGAGCCTTTTTCCCCGCGGACCTGCTTTTTTTCCCGGATCCGGCGGCGCGTTTTTCAGAACCGGGGACGGCAACCGCTGCCGCTTCGGCTTCCGTCGCCACCATCTCCTCGGCTTTCGTCACGCTCTTTGCCCTGGAAGTTGCTTTTTTTTCCGCCATGCCTGCCGCTCCGTATTCCCTCAACAAAAAAGTAAATACCCCGGATTTTTCATCTTGACACTGTAAAAAAAACAAATCCGGCGTACATTATGAGTGGCACCGGCCAGAAGCCCGGCACCCAGACACACTACTCCGTATAATCTATTTACTATAACATAAAAACTGAAAAAATCAAAATATTTTGTTGAAAAACTGGAAAAAAAACCTGCTGGGTTATCTCCACAGCCCCGTTTCAGGCCCGCTTGCCGGCGTTGACGCGGCGGCTGCCGCCGCGCCGCTGCTGCGGGAGGCATTGACCCATCGCGGCCGGCCGCTGCTGGTCGCGACCTCGGATCTGGCGGCGGCGGAACAACTCGCGGCCGAAATGGCGGCGCTGAACGCGGAACTCGGCTGCGGCCTGAAAATCCGCCATCTTCCGGAAACGGTCCGGGGGCGCCTCATCGTCTCCGGCGGGGAAAGCCGCCGGGCCGATATTCTGCTGGAATCGCTGGAAAATCCGCCGGATATTCTGATTGCCAGCATTCACGCACTGACCGCGGCCGCACCAACGCCGGAGCGAACCAGCCGGGCCGCCTTCACATTGCATACCGGAGACCGAATTTCGCAGCAGGAGCTGCTGGAAAAACTGGTGGCCCTGGATTACGATGACGAACTGGAAGTCACCATCTCCGGCGAGTTTTCCCGGCGCGGCGGCATCATCGACGTGTTTTCACCGGCGCATCCGGCTCCCTGCCGACTGGAATTCTTCGGTGACGAGATCGATTCCATGCGTCTTTTCAATCCGGAAACACAGCGTTCCACCGGCCCGGTCACCGATTACCGGATCATCGCCCCTCACCCGTCCGCCGACGCCCTGCGGCAGACCGCGGAGAAAAGCGACTTCTTCGACTACTGGCCGCCGGAAGCCTGCCGGATGGTGCTGCTGCATCCGACGGAATGCCGCGATCGATTGGAGAAATACGCGGACGATGACACCATCCAACGCGTCGAAACCATTCGGCAACGGGCGGAACAGGCCGGCAACTGGACCCAGTTCACCTCTCCGGCGGAAACCGCCGTCCCGCCGGAAGCCGTCCCCGCGGGGTGTTACCCTCCGCTCGCTCACCTGGGCGGAGAACTGCCGCCGGAACTGCGATTCGGTGCCCTGGAACTGATGCGGGATCTTCTGTTCACGCAGCTGCATCAGTGGCTGGACGGCGGGTACCTTGTCTGCCTCGCCGCGCCCGGTCAGGAAAAACTCCACCACCTCAAGCAGTGGTGCGATGCCCACCAGCTCCACCATCCCGCATTGCAGCTGATCCAGGCCGATCCCGGGTGCGGCTATCTCTTTCCGGACCGGAAACTGGTCCTGTTGACCGAGCGGGAATTATTTACCGTCAATGCGTTTCAGCGTCCGGCCGCCGTCGCGGAAAATCGCGAGGACGCGGCGCCGACGCCCCTGCCGGAAACGCTCGAAACCGGCGAACATCGGCTTCTGGCGGATCTGGACGAAGGGGATTACGCCGTGCACCTTCAGCACGGGATCTGTCTCTTCCGCGGCATCGTCGAAGCGGAAAACCGCGGCATCCGCCGGGAGGCCATGAAACTGGAATTTCAAGACGGCGCCCTGCTGTACGTCCCGTTAAATCAGGCCGATCAGGTCAGCCGATACCTCGGCGCGGCGGGGCGGGTCCGGCTGCATCGCCTCGGCGGCAGCCGCTGGAACAATGACAAGGCCGCCGCCGGGCGGGCCGTACGCGCCTATGCCGCCGATATGCTCCGCCTTCAGGCGGTGCGTGAAGCGTCACCCGGTATCGCCTTCCCCCCCGACTCCCTGGAAAACCGCCTGTTCGAAGGCGCGTTCCCCTATTCCGACACCCCCGACCAGAAACGCTCCACCCGGGAAATCAAGGCGGACATGGAACGCCCCCGTCCGATGGACCGGTTGCTCTGCGGCGACGTCGGCTACGGCAAAACCGAGCTGGCGATGCGGGCCGCGTTTAAAGCCGTTTCCGCCGGTTTTCAGGTGGCGGTGCTGGCGCCGACCACTGTGCTGGCGCAGCAGCATTTCTATTCGTTCCGGGAGCGTTTCGCGGAATTTCCCGTGATGATCGAATGCCTCAGTCGGTTTCAGACGCCGCAGGAACAGGCGGCGGTGCTGGCCCGCCTGCGTTCCGGCGGCGTGGACATCGTCATCGGAACCCACCGCCTCTGCAGCCGCGAGGTGCAGTTCAAAAACCTCGGTCTGGTCGTGATTGACGAAGAACAGCGTTTCGGCGTCAAACAGAAGGAAACCTTGCGCCGGATGCGCACGGAAGTGGACATTCTGACCATGTCCGCCACGCCGATTCCCCGAACACTGTATCTGGCGATGGCGGGAGCGCGCGACTTGAGCACACTCCAGACCGCCCCCCGTTTCCGGCTGCCGGTCAAAACCATCGTCGCTCCGGAAGATGATGCCGTGATCACCGCCGCCATCCGGACGGAGCTGGAACGGGGCGGACAGGTGTATTATCTGCACAACCGGGTCAAAACCATCGAACGGTGCCGCGACCACCTGGCGGAACTGCTGCCCGGCGTCCGTTTCGGCATCGCCCATGGTCAGCTGCCGGAGACGGAACTGAGCCGCGCCATGACCGCGTTTCTGGAAGGAAAAATCGACTGTCTGGTCTGCAGCACGATTGTCGAATCGGGTCTGGACATTCCCAATGCCAACACTATCATCATCGAACGCGCCGACCGGTTCGGACTGGCCGAGCTCTATCAGCTGCGGGGACGGGTGGGCAGACGCAACCATCAGGCCTACGCGTATTTGCTGCTGCCGCCCAGTGAACTGATTTCCAGCGACGCACGCAAGCGCATTGCCGCGATCCGGCGCTGTTCCCAGCTCGGCTCGGGCTTTCAACTGGCCCTGCGGGACCTGGAAATCCGCGGGTCCGGCAACATCCTCGGCCAGGAACAGAGCGGCCACCTGAATGTGATCGGCTTCGACCTCTACTGTCGGCTGCTCAAAGCCGAAGTCGCCGCCCTGCGCGGAGAATCCACCGGATTCCTGCCGGCGGCGGAGGTCACGCTGGACTTTCTGGTGTACGGCCACAAGGCGCCCGACGGCATGCTGGCCGCCGGCATTCCGCCCGGTTACATCGACGGCGTCCGCCCGCGCCTCGCCGCCTACCGGCGCCTCAATACCCTCAACAGCGAGGAAGCGCTGGAGGATTTCCGCCGGGAACTGGAGGACCGTTACGGGCCGCTGCCGGAACCGGTGGAAAATCTGCTGCAGTGGCGGCGGTTGAACATTCTCACCGCGCTGGCCGGCTACGATTCGCTGACCGTCGCGGAGGGCAGGGTATTGCTGCAGAACGGTCGGGGCATCTACCGCCGGAACGGACTGATCCCGACCATCGATCCGTCCAACCCGCCGGCGCTGCGGCTGGCGATTCTGCGGGATCTGCTGCGCCGGGCCCGGGAATCCTGATCCGTTTCCTTTTCCCCTTTCCCCCCGCAAAAGGGGAAAGGAGTTCGGAGGGACCGAATTTTTCAGGTCAGCGATAGGCCGGCAGAAGATTGCCGTGCGCCGCAATCAGATCGTCGCACAGCGCGATGATGTCGTCGATCGACAACTCCGCGGCGGTGTGCGGATCCAGCATCGCCGCCTGGTAAATGTGTTCGCGTTTACCGGTCAGCGCCGCCTCAATCGTAAGCAGCTGCACGTTGATGTTGGTCCGGTTCAATGCGGCACACTGCTGCGGCAACGCACCGACGAACGTTCCCTGAACGCCGGCGGCGTCCACCAGACAGGGCACTTCCACCACCGCCTCGGCGGGCAGGTTGGTGATCAGGCCGTGATTGAGGACGTTGCCGCCGATCCGGCAGGGAGTGTTGGTGACGATGGCGTTGATGATGGCGGAGCCGTATTCGTGGGTGAGCGTATGGGAAAGATGCGGGTCTTCGCAGATTTCCTGATACTGTTTCTTCCAGTTTTCAATCTGCCGGATGCAGCGTCTCGGATACTCATCGAACGGAATGTTGTATTCCGCGATCAGTTCCGGGTAACGGGATTTGATCCAGAGCGGCGAATATTCCGCGTTGTGTTCGCTCGATTCGGTAATGTAATAGCCGAAACGGCGCATCATTTCCACCCGCACCATGTCGCCGGATTTCGCCTCGGGGTTCCGAGCGCGGCGGAAGGCGTCCAGCCGTTTGAACGCCTTCTTCTTCAACTCGGGATAAAGGTCTTTCCCGTTCTCGTCCCGGATGTCGAGCAGCCAGGCCATGTGATTGATTCCGGCGACCCGGGTCCGGATTTTTCCTTCATGTTCGGCTTCGTTCCAGACGCCGGCGGCCTCCATCAGCGCCCGGCCGACCACCTGGACGGAATGGCAGAGCCCGACGGTGCGGATCGGCGTGGCGCGCAGCATCGCTCCCGTCAGAATCGCCATCGGATTGGTGTAATTGAGCAGCCACGCATCGGGGCAGACCACCTCCATGTCCCGGGCGAAGTCCAGCATTACCGGAATCGTCCGCAACCCCCGGAAAATGCCGCCGATCCCCAGCGTGTCGGCAATGGTCTTACGCAAGCCGTATTTTTTGGGAATCTCGAAATCAGAAACCGTGGCCGGCTCATAACCGCCCACCTGAATGGCGTTGACCACGAAATTCGCGCCGCGCAGCGCCGCCTTGCGGGACCGGACGCCGCAGTGGGCGGTAATGGTCGCGCGATTGTTGTTGATGTTCCGGTTCAGCACGGTCAGCATCATTTCCGACTCCCGGAGCCGCTGGGCGTCGATGTCGTACAGCGCGAAGTGGGCGTCTTTCAGGGCCTCCCGGCACATGCAGTCTCCGAGAATGTTCTTGGCGAATACGGTACTGCCGGCCCCCATGAATGCGATCTTGACCATTTTTTTCCTCTTTTCTGGTGTTTTCTTGTTTTCGGGAAAAACAGGATCGACTCTTATAATAGAGCCGGAAAAGGAAGGCGGGTAAAGAGTAGTATTTTGCTATTAATGGTACTTTTGTGCTCTCGCCGGTTTCCCCGACACAGAATGGCGTAGGGAAAAAAACGAAGGTGGAACGGGGCCCATCTGATCTAATCTGATTTTTTTATCGTTTCTTTTTCTCAGCCACATGTTGATTGAATACGGAGTTTTCTGGCTATTTTTTTGTAATTTAGGTTTTTTTTGACTTGACATCTGATCAATTTTGATATAAAATTAATCATCAAATACGTTTCGACAGGAGCAAACCGCATGCCGTCCCCCGGGCGCAAATCAGATCGACTGATCGCCTATCTGGAAGAACAGATCGTCTGCGGCCGTTATCCCGGCGGCAGCCGGATTCCCTCGCTGCGCGAACTGCAGCAGCAGTTCCACCTCTCCTACGGTACCGTATTAAGCGGCATCGACGAACTCTGCCGCCGGGGACTGCTGCAAAAGCATCCGCGCAGCGGCATCTCCGTAGCCACCGCCACCACACCGCCCGCTTGCGACGGCAACCCGGTCGTCGCGGTTTTCACCATCCGCAGCGATACATTCGGTTTGTATCCGACCGTGCTGTGCGGCATCCGGGAAGAGACGGCGCGGCGGGGGGTGAATCTGCAGTTGTGCCAGCTGCCGCCGGGCTGCCTGGACCGGGACCTGCTGGAACGACTGAGCGAAGGCTGTGCCGGCGTGATTCTGCTCTGTGAACTGGACGCCAGCGCCGGAATGCTGCCGCGACACCGTCCCTGTGTCGGCGTGATGATGGACAATTCGGATCTGGGACGGATTTCGACCGTGGACATCGACCCCTTCGTCGCCGCGGAACTCGCCACGGGCTTTTTCCGGCGGCACAATCTGAAAACAGTACGGGCAGTCATGGTATCGACGGGAACCTACCGGCGACGCTTTGAAATTTTCGCCGCCGCCTGGCGCCGTGCCGGCGGTCGTTGCGAACCGCTGGATTTTGCCGAACTGCGGAAAGCGGCTGAACGCAATCCGGCGCTCTGGGCAGAGCTCTTTCCCAGGGGGCAGGGCGGGTGGTTCGCCTCCGACAATCTGCTTTTCGACTGTGCGCAGGCCCTTCGGAAAGCAACCAACAGAACCCTCGAAGAGGAATGCGTCGTGCTCGGATTGGACGGCAAACGGCTGTTGCATCCGGATTTCCCAGTGTTTCCGACCATTTCCGTCGACTGGCGCACCGTCGGCGCCCGGGCCTTGGAGGAATGCCACGCCCGGATCATGACTCCCGGGCGTCTGCCGGAACGAATTTATCTTCCCGGAGAACTGCAGGAAACACAATCGGCAGAAAAACAGTGATCCTGATGACCAATACACCAACATATGGAGGAAAACGGCGATGAGAAAAATCATGGCATGGCTGTTCACGGTCGGAATGCTGCTGAGCACAGCATCCGGTGCGGACCTGCTGGAGGCGCTCGGCGGCACCGCGCGGCGGGGCGTCGACCGGGGATGCGAAATCCAGGAAAGCCCGGATGGCGCAATCTGTGTTTCCAAGGCCCTCACCACCCCGGGCAGCGGCAGCAGCCGCGCCGCCGTCTCGTTTCAGCTGAAGCAGCCGCTGGACCTGAGCGACAAGGCGCTCTCGTTCGAGCTGCGCCCGAGCGCCGGGTTCAACAGCATCATCATCGCCGCCACCAACGAAGGCGTCAAGCTGCCGGTCCTGCGCGGCGACGCCGACGGCAGTGAAATGTCCGCCGACCGCTGGACGCCGGTGCTGCTGCAATTCAACGGAGCGGAGGGGATGCGTTACGGCTTCCGCGGCGTCTCCGGGGAAAAACCGAACCGGGTCAGCGGACTGCTTTTCTCCATCATCCGCAAAGCCCCCCACCCCGCGGAGCCGTTGTCGCTGGCAATCCGCAATGTGAAACTCGTCCCCCGCAAAGACCTCCCCGTTCCCTCCTCCGCCCGTGCCGCCGCGCCGACTCCGGCGCCCGCCGTCACCATTCCGGCGCGGAACCCCTTTTCCACCATCGGCGGCCTGGCCTCGGTCCGGGGCGGCCGGGATGAAGTCATCACCATCGATCCCGCCACCGGCGTTCTGAAGATCAGCGCCCAGACCGCCAGAAACAGCAGAGCCATGTCTCAGCGCCGCATTTCCATGCGCCTTGCCCGGCCGCTGGATCTGCGCGGCAAATCCCTGACGTTCGACATGCGCTCCGAAGACCTGTCGGATTTCTGCTACGTCTATCTCTACAATCAGGGGGAGCCCAAGGCCGTCTGGGCCTATCATACGTATGCCGATGAACTGGAACCGGAATGGAACACGGTCACCCTGCAGCGCCATTTCAGCACCCGCCTCAACTGGCACCGAGTCTGGAGCTCCGACGGTACCCCGGACAAGGTGGACCGCATCGACCTGGTCTACGGCCAGATCTCGCCCCGGATGGACGGACCGATCAGTCTGGAACTGCGGAATTTCCGCATCGGCGACGAAGTGCGCTACATCGGCAACAGCCTGAAAGAGCCAGTGAAACTGGATCCCGCCAGCCGCCTGATTGCGGACGGCGCACCGCCGCCGGTGGTGCTCCATCCCGACAGCGAAGCCGGACGGGCCGCGGCGAAAACCATCGTCGATGCCGTCAAGGAGGCCTGCGGCGTCGAATTGCAGAGCCGCCCCGGCGTCCGCGCCGACGGGGAACTGGCCTCCCCCGCCATTCTGCTCGGCAATGTCTGGAGCAATCCGGCCTTCACGCTGATTTACGGTCGCCGGCTGGTGCTGTTCGACGGTACTTTCCCCGGCGCGGGCCATTTTATCGTGACGACGGTCAAGGAACCGGTCCGCCGCGGAGTGGACGTTCTGGCGGTCGGCGCTTCCGATGATGCCGGACTGCTCAAAGGCGCGGAAGCCGCCGCCGCCATGCTCGCCGAACACGGCAAACCGGGCAGCCTGGTCACTCCGCTGCTGTTCCGCGCCGACTACGGCGCCGATCAGGAGAAGATGGTGGAAAAAATGTCGTTCGAGGACGGCCTGAAATACGCCCGGGAAGTTCATGAAAGCGGACGCCACCAGTCGCTGGCCAAGGTGCTGGCCGAAATCGGCGACCGGTATCATGTCTCCCACGATCCCTCCGACGCCCGGCTTTTCGCCGCGGTGGCGAAGATGTATGCGGAATTCGCCGCGCATCCCGACCCGCGCCGTTACAGCGGGCCCTGGGGGCAGGACAGTGACTTTTCCGCGCTCGGCGCCATCTCGGCGGCGGACATGATCGAACACGACCCGATTCTGACCGATCAGGAACGGCTGGACATCACGCTGATGCTTAACAACTGGGTCTACGAGGCAGTCCGCAACAAGGCGGAAACCCAGTCGCTCAAAGTCGTGCACAACCACGGTTCCCATGGTGCGCTCGGCGCGGTGATGGCGGGCTTGTACTTCTCCAAATATTATCCGGAATATCCCGACGGGAAAATTCTGCTCCGCGCCGGCGACCGGATTTTCGCGGTCCAGAACGTGGCGGGCAAGGTGCATGACGACTGCAACAGCTACCAGTGGCTGACCTGGGAACACGTCATGCGTTACGCCGCGCTGCGCCCCGACGACACCGTCCTGCGCAACGGCGTCGTCCGCGCCATGGCCGACATGCTGATCACCTCCATGGACAACGACCGTTATCAGGTGCCGTTCGGCGACACCGGCCTCTGGACCTGCTATCGTGGAGATTCAACCCCGATCGGGATTGCCGCCTGCCTCACCCGCGATCCGGTAATCGAATGGGCGGCCAACGAAAAATACCAGCGCTGGCGCCATGAAACCCGACTCTGGGGCAGCGTGGCCCGGGGCAATTTCACCCGCGGCGGTGAGCCGGAAATACCGGTGCCGGAAGGCTTCGACGGGGTGCACATCCTGCCGCTGGCCCCGGCGTTCTACGAAACCGAACCGCCGAAAAACAATGTGCCGCCGGTAACGAAATGCTTTGACAAGCTCTCCTTTCGGCAAAGTTTCGACCGGGATGCCTTCTATCTGTTGACTGACGGCGTCAACGGCGGCGGGCACGGCCATGCCGACGCCATGAGCATCGAACGGTTGATGCTTTACGGCCGGCAGTGGCTCGGCGACAATCATTACTATCAGGGCGCCACCCGCTTTCACAACTCCCTCACGGTGGTGTTTGACGGATTCTGGACGCCTTACGGTCCTTACGCTGAATTGATCGACTACGGCGCGGACGCCCGGCTGGGCGTGGTGTCGATGAAACTTGCCGGCGAATCGTTCGACTGGATCCGCCACCTGGTCTGGCTGCGGGAAACCGGCGCGCTGGCGGTCCTGGACGCGGTTCTGCCGCACCAGGACGGTCAAGCCATCCTGCGCCAGAAATGGAACTGCGTCGGTCGCCCCGCCGCCGACGGCAGCGCGGTCGAACTGACCCAGGAGGGCGCCCCCAGAATGCGGCTGGAAGGGAATCCGGGGATATCCCCGTTGATCGCCCCCGATCCGGAACTGGCAGCCAACTGGCAGGAGTACCCGCACGCCCCGGGAGAAGTGTATTCCGTGGAATTCAGCCGCGCCGCCGCTTTGCGCAAGAACGAATTGCAGACGCTCTGCACCCTGTGGCACGGCAATGCCGACGGCCCGGTTCCGGCCGCCGACCTGACCGAACTGGAGAACGGCGGTGTCTCCTTCACCCTCGGCGACCGGAAAATCGCCATTCATCCTGCCGGCGCCGACCGCATAACCGTCATGCTGGATGATCAGGGCTTTACCACGGACAAGGGGACGTTGAAAGCCGCGCCCGCCGTCAACGCCGCCCCCGCGCCCGCCCGGACGGCGGACGCCGCGAAGTCTTATCCGGCGCTCCAGGACGACGGTCACATCACGCTGGAGGGCGCCCGCAGTATGACGGTGGTCGGCGCTGACGGAATCCAGTTCGCCGTCGGCAACGAATCCGGTACCATCGCCCTGCTCGACACCGCTGCCCGGCCGGTACGCCGCATTACCGCGCCCGCCTCTGTTAACGCGCTTGACGCGGGTGACGTCAACGGCGACGGCCAGATGGAAATCATCGCCGGGCTGGAAAACGAAACCGTCCGCGCCTACAATCTGAACGGACAGGAGCTCTGGTGCTACAAGATTCCGTTCTACCGTTACAAGGCGGTGGTCAACGCCGTTCAGATCGCCGACCTCAACGGCGACGGCCAAAAGGAAATTCTCATTGCCAACAACAATTGGCGTACCATCGCCATCGACGGCAACGGCCGGGAACTCTGGAATTTTGAAACGGTTCGCGAAGGTCGTTTCATCCACTGCGCCGATCTGGACGGCGACGGCAAGGGCGAAGCGCTGGTCGGGACCAAATACTACCACGTGATGATGCTTTCTCCGGAAGGCCAGGTCAAATGGAAAGTCACCACCAACACGCCCGGCTGCCTCAGCGCAGCGTCCGCACCGGGCAGCGATCGCTGGCGGAATCTGGCGCTCGGCACCGACGGCGGCGAAATCATGTTCTTCCGGAACGGCACCAAGGTTGCCGAAATTCAAACCGGTGATCAGGTTCCGGCGCTGGCTGCCGGCACGGCGGGCGGACAGCCGGTGATTTACTGCGGTTCGCTGAACGGCATGGTGTACTGCTATGCGCCGGATGGCTCGAAGCGCTTCTGGACCTGCAACCTCGGCAGCGGCGTCACCGCGCTGGCCGTGCAGGGCGGACGGCTCTGGGCCGGCACGGCGGATGGACAGGTCTTCGCACTCTCCGATACCGGCAAGGTGCTGGGCAGCCACCGTCTTGCCGGGCAGGTGCTGCGTCTGGCCGTTGCCGGAAACACGGTCGCAGCGCTGACTCCGAACGGAATGACCGTTCTCCAGTAACTCTCCGCGGCCGCGACGGCGGCCGCGAAAACGACAAAACAATAAAAAAAACGCCGTTCCCGAAAAACCGGGAACGGCGTTCTGCTGTATGGCACTTCTCAGTGATGCGCCTTCCGGGAAATAGCGACCCGGCCGGAACGGGCCATTTCGATGATGCCGAAATCCTTGACCATTTCCATAAAGTTGTCGATCTTGTCCGAACGGCCGGAAATTTCGATCCCGAACTCGTCCGGATGAACGGAAACGAACTTTCCGTTGAAAATCTCCACAACCTGAATCAGCTGGGACTTCTTCTCCGGCGTATCGGCCTTGACCTTGAAAAGCGCCAGCTCACGCTCGATAAAGAATTCTCCGGTCAGGTCGGCCACACGGATAACATCCACCAGTTTGCGCAGCTGTTTGTCGATCTGCTCCAGAACCGCGCTGTCGCCGGAGGTAACAATGGTCATTTTGGAAACTTTCGGATCGTTGGTCTCGTTGACCGTCAGCGAGGAAATATTGTAGCCGCGTCCGCTGAATAAACCGGCCACCCGGGCCAGCACCCCGAATTTATTGGCGACCAGCACCGAAATGGTATGTTTTTCGCCGTTGTCGTTTCCCATACTTGCTCCATTCACGTTCCGACGGAAGCCGTCACGCCCGGATGTCCGGGAGATCGCGCCGCACCACCGCATGATGATTCATTCCTGTTCCTAATTTGCCGCCGATTTCGGTTTTTTCAAATCCATTTATCAAGAAAAAAGCACCGGACGCAGTTGCTTTTCGCCGGATACCGGTATATATTCGAAAAAAGCCGGGCACGCGCGAAGCGCGCGGTGCCGCACAACCGCCCCCTATGGGGGCGGACTGCTGGGCAAAAAACCCGATGGAATATAAGGTGATATGCGCAGATTTCTGTTGATACTGACCGCGTCGGTCATGATCTTCACGCTGGTTCCGCCGCCGAAGGCGGAGGCGATCGACCCGGTAACCATTGCCATTCTGGCGCCGCTGGCCCTGAAAGCCGCCGAGGTCGCCCGTCCCTACGTGATCCGGGGCCTGATGAGTGGCGGGCGGCAGATGCTCACCATGGGGGTGGATATTCTGGAAATCATGCTGCTGCCGCTGGGGGTGCTGCAGGCCACGCTGGGCGCGCCGTTCGGCGGTTTCGCCCCGGGGTTGAAAAACGTGGTAAAGGGAAGTATCGCACCGTTTAAACTGGTGTTTCATACCCTGCTTTTGCCGATTTCCTTCTTCGGCATCGGCACCGGCTGATGACGGAGTCCCATCGTGCTGGACCGCAGCAAATACAAAGAGATGAAATACCGACGGCTGCGCCGGGAGATGCTGAGCGCCTGGTACGGCGAGGAGATTGCGCGCACGGAAGTCGTTGCCTGCAGCCCGCGTCCACAGCCGATCCATGAAGTGATCGCCGGACTCGGAGCCCAGATCTTTCAACCGGAAACACTTCAGCGCATCGAGCTGGAAGGCGCGTGGGAAGAAGTCGCCGGTCGCCAGCTGGCGGCTCTGACCCGGGTCGGGGGATTCCGGGATGGAGTCCTGAGTGTCGAGGTTCGGCACAGCGCGTTTCTGCGGGAACTGTCGGGGACCGCCGATTTACTGCGAAAACGAGTCAATGCCGTCATCGGCGGCGGATGCCGCGAAATCCGTTTCATTCCCTCATCCGGCACGCCGCGCCGCTGACCGCGGCGCGAACCAGATAAGTCAATAACCAGCTAACATAATGAGGAATCATAATTTATGACACTTTGGGGTGGCAGGTTCAGCGCGAATCCACGGGAGGATGTGGCGCTGCTTTCGGAATCGATTTCTTTTGACAAACGGCTTTACGCGCACGATATCGCCGGCAGCAAAGCCCATGTGAAAATGCTGGCGAAGCAGGGCATCATTCCCGCCGCCACGGCGGAAGCCATCCGCGCGGAACTGGACCGGATCCGGGAACGGATCGAGGCCGGTGATTTCGAATATCAGGTGGCGCTGGAAGATATTCACATGCACATCGAAAGCGCCCTGATCGCCGCGCTCGGCGCGGAAGGTGCCCGGGTGCATTCCGCCCGCAGCCGCAATGACCAGGTGGCACTGGACATCCGACTCTATCTGCGGGACCGGATCGACGAACTGGCAGCCGGGTTCCGGGAATTCCAGAAGGCGCTGGTGCAGCGGGCGGCGGCGGATGACGACGCGATTCTGCCGGGCTTCACCCACCTGCAACACGCCCAGGTGGTGCTGTTCGCCCACCATCTGCTGGCTTATGTGGAAATGTTCGACCGGGACCGCGAACGCCTGCTGGATTGTCGTAAGCGCTTGAACGTCATGCCGCTGGGGTCCGGCGCGCTGGCCGGTTCAACGCTGCCGATCGACCGGGAGTTCGTCTGTGCCGAACTGGGGTTCGACCGGGTCAGCCGCAACAGCATGGACGCGGTGGCCGACCGGGATTTCGCGATTGAACTGCTGAGCGCGCTGGCGATTTTCGGGGTGCACGTGTCGCGTCTTTCGGAGGACCTGATTCTGTGGTGTTCGCAGGAATTCGGCTTCATCGAACTTGATGACACCTTCTGTACCGGCTCCAGTTTGATGCCGCAGAAGAAAAACCCGGATGTGGCGGAACTCTCCCGCGGCAAATGCGCCCGGATCTGCGGCGACCTGATGGCACTGCTCACGCTCTGCAAGGGACTGCCGCTGACCTACAACCGCGACCTGCAGGAAGACAAGGAACGCATTTTCGACGCGCTTGATACCGTTGCGATGATCCTGAAAGTCTACCCGCCGATGATCGCCACCATGGCCATCCGGCGCGACCGGATGCGGGAAGCCGCCTCCGACCCGGCGCTGATGGCAACCGACCTGGCGGAAAAACTTGTGGAGCTGGGGGTGCCATTCCGGGATGCCCATCACCGGGTGGGCGCCTTCGTCAAATACTGCCGGGAACACGGCAAGGCTCTCGACGCCGTGCCGCTGGAGGAAATGCGGCAGACCATTCCGGAGGCGACGGAGGAGTTTCTCTCGCTGTTCGTCCCGGAAAACAGCGTGGCCAAACGCGACATCACCGGCGGCACCGGATACAAGCAGGTACGGCGGCAGCTGGACTTCTGGCGTCACGAACTGGCGCTGGATTGAAACTGGCGGGCTCAGGATCATGAAGCTGATCGCCGCCATGTCGGGAGGTGTGGATTCCTCGTTGGCCGCCGCGCTGGCGCAACGGCAGGGGCACGAAGTCATTGGTGTCACGCTGCGTTTGCGGCATCCGGATCCATTATTCTCCGCAGCCCAGCTGTGCGTGGGAAAAAACGATGAACTCGCCGTGCAGTCCGTTTGCGCAACACTGGGCATCGAACACCACTTCATTGACCGCTACCCGGAGTTCGAGCAGCAGGTGCTGCGACCGGCGGCGGACGAATATGCCGCCGGCCGCACGCCGAACCCCTGCTGTCGGTGCAATGCGCTCATTAAATTCGCCACCCTGTTCGAATATGCCGCCGGAACCGGCGCCGACGGTGTGCTGACCGGTCATTACGCGCGACTGGAACGAAGCGCTGGAGGCACGCGCCTGCGGCGGGGGAGCGATCCGGGCCGGGATCAGAGTTACTTTCTCTACCGGCTGTCGCAGGCAATGCTGGAACGACTGTATTTCCCGGTAGGGGAGCTGGACAAGACGGAAGTGCGGCGCCTCGCCGCGGAAATCGGCCTGCCCACCGCCTCCCGACCGGACAGCCAGGATGCCTGTTTTCAGGTGCCGGGGGAATGTTTCGGAGAAACGCTGCGGCGCTTGTTCGAGCTGCCGCCGAAACCGGGCCGTTTTCTGTACCGCAACCGGGCGGTGGGTCGGCACACGGGGATTCATCAGTACACCATCGGCCAGCGCAAAGGACTGAATGTAGCGCTCGGCAAACCGGCCTACATTGTGGAAATCGATCCGCAATCCGGTGACATTACGCTGGAAACGGACGAAGACGCGCTGTTTTCCCAATCCTTCGCCGTCCGGGATCTGATCAGCCACTCGAACCTCCCGCTTCCGGAACGACTGGAGGTGCAGGTGCGCTACCGCGGCACGCCGGTCAAGGCCCGGCTGTTGCCTGGAGAGAATGCCACCTGCACGGTGATTCCGGACGAACCGCTGCGCGCGGTAACCCCGGGACAGGCCGCGGTGTTTTATGACGGGGAATACCTGCTCGGCGGCGGCATCATCGGGTAAACATCATGCTGATCAAACTCGTGGTGGTGGGAAAGTGGAAAGACCGGGCGCTCCAGGCCCGCGCCGAAGAATGGCTCAAATGGCTGACGGCCTATGCCCGGGTGGAAGTCCGGGAACTGCCGGATTCCACCGTGGAAAAGGAGGGCCAGGCTATTCTGCGGGAATTGAGCAAAGAGCGCGGCAAGGTCGTTGTCTTAAGCGAAGAAGGGCGGGAATTCACCTCCGCCGAATTTGCCGCCCGACTGGGAGCGGCGGATTGCAAACAGGTGTTCGTCATCGGCGGGCCTTACGGTCTGGCACCGGAAGTAAAGCAACGGGCGGATCTGATCTGGTCGCTGTCGCGGCTGACCTTCACGCACGAGCTGGCGCGGCTGCTCCTTTGTGAACAGCTCTTCCGGGCGGCCACGATCCTGCATGGCGGCAAATATCATAATCCGTAAAAAAATCACAATCCCGCTTGACAAGCCGCTTTTTTTACGCTATATTACCTGTATTGCACATGAGCAATGGACGCCGCGGGGTGGAGCAGTGGTAGCTCGTCAGGCTCATAACCTGAAGGCCATAGGTTCGATTCCTATCCCCGCCACCAAATGATGATCAGCCAGTCAAATGACTGGCTTTTTTCTTGCCTGGTCAAGTGTTTTCCCCGGCAGTCGAGAATGCCGGCAAACGTGCGCGTACCCCTTTCCCATTGCAAAGCGGACAACAAAATAAACAACCGCTTCTCTATCTTCCGGAACATAAAAAAATCCCGGCCGGCATTCGTTGGAATACGGACCGGGATTCCTGATTGATTCTGATTTTATTTTACAATTGCAATCTTTCCAGAAGCATACCACATGACATCATCAAATCCGACCAGTGACTTCCAGAAACTGGATCTCTGACCGTATTTAAAATCTACGACAGCGTTTCCCTTGCACCTCTTGACGGCGTGAACCATTTTATCCTTGACGTCATCCAGAGATTTCAATTGACTTTGCCCAAAAAACTCATTTATTTCTGTTGAAATATTACGGATAATGGTGCACCCCTCCGGCATCCCTTCGATGAACAATACGCCTTTATATTCTGCTTTGTACATTATTTTTCACGCTCCAAAATCACTACCATTTCATCCCGGTTCCCACCGATGAAGCCGGGAAAAGTGGCGGTTACAGCCGCAACCACTTCCCAGCCTTGAGAAGCGTAACTATTTAGCGCTTTTTCCAACGCTTCCGGGTCAAATTTTTGCGAAAACCATTTATCCTTTTGAGTTAATACCTTGTATTCCTTCATTTTATTTTCCTTTCTGTGTTCAAATGGCAAAGCGATATTGGTATTCCTGCGATTATCATGGAGATTTTCTTGAATGACAAAACGTTTTCATAAGAGACTCCTGCCGGGGAATGTCAAGGCGCGCCTGTCGCACATCATGCTCCTGGTTCATTCAAGTCAATTGCTACAAGATAGTAGTATAACAATATCAGCGCTCTCTTACAAGTGATTTTTCATTTTTTATCGTCTTTATCAAATCCAACGTACAATCCGTTCAGAATCCAGATCAGGATTTTCTCCACCGTTCCGGATTCATTGCAGCTCCATCCGCTGATTCCGATCATTCAGCCGATCGCTGAAAAAATCCCGGATCACTTCATCATCGACCTCTTCTACCATCATCTTTCCCCTGTTGAGGCAATCACCGGATCGATGGCGGAAGTAATCGCAAATGATCCTCCCCCCCCGCCCATCCGTCATTTTATCCGTCACTTCCCAAAAAGAGACAACATCATGTATATAAAACATTTAAATTCCGACATTTTTCCGTCGTTTTTTTTATAAAGGGGGAAAATCACCCCCAAACGGGGTTGTGCTGGAAGCCGGCTCATGGAATCGCGACCATGCCCCCGGCCGCATGCTCCTCAGTGCCCGATGGTGTGCGGCGGCAACGGCAAACGGCGGCAGTAAAGATGCCGGACCGTTTTCCCCTGCTCGTTCCAGCGGCGTTCAAAATCGCTCTTGAGATCCGCCAGCAGGGGATCCGCCGCACACACGGCAAACAGCCCGGACGCAGGCAGCACCCGCGCCACCGCGTCATAATAGGCGTCATCGTCACTGGAAAAATGAAACACCCCGTCCGGCTTCAAAACCCGGTGCAGCTGCGCGGTAAAATCCGACGTCAGCAACCGATGTCCCCGGTGCCGCCCCTTCGGCCACGGGTCAGGACACAGGAGATGAATCCGGTCCAGCGAACCGTCCGGAAGCGCCAGTCCCACCAGATGCCGGGCTTCGGTCCGATACAGCGTCAGATTTTCCACCCCCTCCCGCCGGCGACGCCGGGCCAGTTTGCGCAACCGGCCGACCATCACATCCGCCGCCAGAATCCGCCGCTCCGGGAACCGCCGGGCCAGCGCCACCGTAAAAGACCCCGCGCCGCAGCCGAGATCCAGCTCCACCGCCGAAGCTTCCCGCAGGATTTCCACTTCCGGCAGCAATTGGTACGTGCCGGTCAAAAAGACGATTTCCCGGTCCTCCGGGTGGCGATCCATCATCGTGCCGTTCATGACAACCCCAGAACCCGCTTCACCAGCTCATCCCCTTTGAGAAAACCGAGTTTCCCGCCGGGTGCCAGCCGTTCACTGTAATGCATCACGCTGTCCGGCTCAATCCCGGAACCGCACACCGCCACCGGCACCGGCGTGGTAGTGTGCCGGCGCAGTTCAATCGGCACCGGATGGTCGGGCAACAGCCCGAAACGGACATCCTGCCCCTCCAGCGCCCGCAGAACCGGCGCGACGATCTTGGCATCGAAATCTTCAATGGCCCGCAGTTTCAGCTTCAAATCCCCCAGATGCGAACACTCGTCAATCGCCTCCACGTGCAGATACACAAAATCATGATCGCGCAACGCCGCCAGCGCCGCCGCCACCTTGCCCGCATAATTGGTATCCAGGAATCCCGTCGCCCCCGGCACCTCCACCACAGTCATGCCGGTGCATTTTCCCAACCCCTTGATCACGTCCACCGCACTGATGATCGCCCCTTTCTTGCCGGCATAACGTTCGCTGAAGGCCGGCAGCTGCGGCCGGTATCCGGGACTCCAGGGCCAGATGTCAGTCGCGGGTGACGCCTGATTCCGGTTCAGCGGATGCCGCACCAGAAATTCATGCGCTCGGCTCCCGAGCTCTTCCAGAAACCGCACCGTATACGCCGCTTCCGGCGAATCGTCCAGCGGCTTCAGCCGCAGCTCCGCCACCGGCAGATCCTGGGAAGAATCGGGTTTATGGTAGTCGACGTTCCGGGAAAATTCCCGCCCGTGCAGCACCAGCAGATTTCGATAACTCACGCCGGAGTGGAACGTCACCCGGTCATCGTCGAATTCCCGCTGCAAATCCGCCATCAGCTGCGCCGCCACCCCGTTGTCGATGTGTCCTGCCGAGTAATCCAGAAGAACCCCTTCCGGCGACACCGTCACCAGATTGCAGCGCCAGGCCACGTCGTCCGGCCCCAGCGCGATCCCCTGGCTCACCGCCTCGATCGGCCCGCGCCCGGGATAGTTGCGTTCCGGAAAAAAGCCCAGCACCGACATATTCGCCACATCCGACGAAGTCGGCAACCCATCCGGCAGCGTCAAAAACGTGCCGTTGATCCCCCGTGCCGCGATCGCATCCATCGCCGGTGTGGAGGCCGCTTCCAGCGGCGTTCTGTTACCGAGTTCAGCCAACGGATGATCCGCCATCCCGTCGGCCAGAAAAATCAAACTCTTCATCCTGCAAACATCCTCTCGTCCATAAACCATTCGCTCCCCGCACCGTCCCGGTCGCTCCCGGGCAACACCGCTGCGGCTGAATGCGAAAAAACTTCTATTTCCTCTGTCCGGCGGCTCCGCCGGCATCACTTTTCGACGTGTTTTCCGCCTTTCCGGTCTCTTCGCTGCTCCGACAGCTCCGGCAGACGCCCCAGAGTTGCAACGAAGCCGTCCGCACCACGCCCACCGCCGGATCCAATGCCGGCAGCGCGGGCGGATGAACTTGCGCCACATCCGCAATCCGTCCGCATTTCAGACAGATGAAGTGATCATGAGCAGCCGTCACCCCGTCAAACCGGGTCTTGTCCAGCGCCCCCAGCCGCCCCACCAGCCCCAGTTCCACCAGCGAATCCAGCGTCCGGTACACCGTATCCAGCGAAATGGCCGGCAATACCCGCCGCACTTCGCGCCAGATCGTCTCCACCGCCGGATGCGTCGTCGTTCCAGCCACCACCCGGTATACCGCAATGCGTTGCGGCGTCACCCGCAATCCCCTGGAACGGCAGGCCGTCACCAGCGTCTGATCAATGGGCTCCATCACTTTCTCCGAGTATTTGCGCACAGGTTTTGAAATGCGTTTTAGCACAACGATTCAGACCATCCGCCCCATGTCGGCGGACGATCTCCCGGGCGGCGGCCGCGACTGCCGGACCGGCGCCGCGGGGCAGCTCCACTCCCAGTTCCGCCCCCAGTTTTTCCATGGCACTGAGAAACTGCTCCCGCGCCAGAATGGACGCCGCGGCGACGGCGACGTCGCTTTCCGCCCGGGTCCGCTGATCGAACGTCACACTCCGCCCCTTCTCCAGCAGGGCCCGCTGGATCAGCGGCGCAGCGGTGAACTGGTCGGAAAGCATCCGCGGACATTCCGGGCGGCGCTCCAGGAGGTTTTCGATCACCCGCGCGTGCCCCCAGGCCAGCAGCCGGTTCAGATTGCCGATCTTTGCATAAAGCCGGTTGTAACTCTCCGGTCCGACGGTTACCACGGTGAACGCACCGTTGACCGCCCGCCGGATTTCGGCGGCGAGCTGTCGGATCCGCGCGGCACTTTTGATCAGCTTCGAATCACAGACGCCGACGCGCGCCAGATACGGCGCGCTCTCCGCATCCGTACAGACCCCGGCAATGACCAGCGGCCCGAAAAAATCCCCCTTGCCGCTCTCGTCAATCCCCCCGTGCGGCGTGCAGTCCACCGCCGTTTCCGCCGCCGCATTGCCGGGCAGTACACAGCCAAGGATTTCCGGTTCCAGGGTAAATTCTACAAATTCCGCGGCATTTTTCCCCTGCACCGTCAGTTTGCCGCTCTCGTAGGCGACCGCCTGCACCTTGTCCCCCGCAGCCCGCCAGCGGGCATAGGGTGCTGTGGAAAACGTCCACCCCCGCTCCCGCAGCACCCGCTCCAGCGCAGCGGCTTGCCGCTCGTCGATCTTCACGACAAAGGAGGTCTGCTTCGCGTCCATCGCGTTCCCGCCTCCCGCCGTCAATAAATGAACAGCATTTCCCGATATTTGGGCAACGGCCACAGTTCGTCCGCCACCAGTTTCTCCAGCGTGTCCACGGCCTGCCGGAGCCGGTCCATCGCCTGGATCTGATCCGCCGGATGGCCGGCACGGTTGGCAGCCTCCAATTCATATTCCGCCGCCACCATGGCTTCCAGCTGCCGCCCGATTTCTTCGGCAATCGCCCGCTGTTCGGCCAGCCCCGCCCTGATGCCGGCATCATTCATGGCGCTGACGGTGCGCGACAATTCCCCCAGCTGCCGGGAAACCGCCGGGAAAATCAAGGTCCGGGCGATCGTCAGCGACAATTCCGCCTCGATCCGCACCCGCTTCCGGTATTCCTCCAGGTATACCTCATAACGCGAATGCAGCTCCGCGGCGGAAAATACGCCGTATTTTTCAAACATGGCAATGCTTTTGTCGCTGATGAAGGCGGCCAGTGCCTCCTCCACGTTGCGCAGGTGCGGCAGCCCGCGACGCTCCGCCTCGGCAATCCATTCCGCGGAATAATTGTCGCCGTTGAAGATGATCCGCTTGTGCCGGCGGATCACCTTGCGCAGAATCGTCTGCAGCGCTTCATGGAGTTTTTCCTTCGGCGCCTTCTCCAGCTCATCCACGATGTCATCCAGCGCTTCAGCGGTAATCACGTTGAGCACCACATTCGGTCCGGCGCAGGTCTGACCGGCGCCGGGGGCGCGGAATTCGAATTTGTTGCCGGTGTAGGCGAACGGACTGGTCCGGTTCCGGTCGGTCGTGTCCAGCGGAAACGCCGGAAGCGCATCAACCCCGATCTTCATCGTCCCGCGCTTCCGGGCGGAAGACGGCGTGCCGGATTCCAACTCGTCGATGATGGCCGAAAGCTGATCGCCCAGATATACGGAAATGATCGCCGGCGGCGCCTCGTTCGCTCCCAGCCGCAGCCGGTTTCCGGGCCCGGCGGTGGCGGCGCGCAACAGTTCTCCGTGGCGGTCCACCCCCATGATCACCGCGCAGAGCGTGGTCAGGAAAAGCGCGTTCTGGTGCGGATCACTGCCGGGATTGAGCAGGTTGCGTTTCTTCGTTCCCGGCGACCAGTTGTTGTGCTTGCCGGAGCCGTTGACGCCGGCGAACGGCTTTTCGTGCAGCAAGCAGACGAAATCGTGCCGATCGGCCACCTGGCGCAGCACCTCCATGGTCATCATATTGTGGTCGGAGGCCAGGTTGAGCTCCTCAAATACACTGGCGATCTCAAACTGCGCCGGAGCCACCTCGTTATGCCGGGTTTTCGCCGGGATGCCCAGCCGCCAGAGTTCCTGATCCACTTCGGTCATGAACGCCAGCACCCGCGGCTTGATCGAGCCGTAATAATGATCTTCCAGCTGCTGATGCTTCGGCGGCGGGGCGCCGAACAGCGTGCGCCCGGTCTGGATCAGATCCGGACGGGCCAGGTAAAAAGCCTTGTCGATGAGAAAATACTCCTGTTCCGCCCCCAGCGTGATCTCCACCTGTTCCGGTCCTTCCCCGAAACAGGCCAGCAGCCGGTTGATGGCACGCCCGAGCGCCTGAATCGAACGCAACAGCGGGGTTTTCTTGTCGAGCGCCTCACCGGTATAGGAGCAGAACGCGGTGGGAATGCACAGCGTCGCCCCGGTCGGTCCTTTTTTCAGGAAGGCCGGACTGGTCGGATCCCAGGCGGTGTAGCCGCGCGCCTCAAACGTCGAACGCAGCCCGCCGGAAGGGAAACTGGACGCGTCGGATTCTCCGACGATCAAATTCTTGCCGGAAAAATTGAGTACCACCCCGCCCGCGCCGTCGGGCTCGATGAACGCATCGTGTTTTTCGGCGGTCGATCCGGTCAGCGGCTGGAACCAGTGGGTATAATGGCTCGCCCCCTTGGAAATCGCCCAGAGTTTCATGGCATTGGCCACGTCGTCGGCAATGGCGGGATCCAGCGGCGCGCCCTGTTCCACCGTCTGCTGGAGCTTGCGGAAAACGCTTTTGGAAAGAAAGTTCTTCATGGTGGACAAATGAAAAACATCTTCCCCGAAAATCTCGGTAATCGGTTTTTCGCAGGCTTCGTCCGTTTCGGCGGAGCGTCCGGAAATCGTTTCAATGGCGTCGTTGCGCGTTGCGTTGCTCATTTCTGTTGGTCTCTCCCGGGGACAATATGATTACAACCGGTGTCGCGGCCGCAGCGCTTTTCCCGTTTTTTCCCGGGCGCGCGTCATGATCGACCGTCATACCGATAATATGCCATCTTTCGGGCCCGGATGCAAGTGCCGGAGAAGATTTTCCAACGGCTTTCCCGCTGCGGAAAACACCATCTGGTATCCCATGGAAAATCCGTGCGGAAAATATCCCGGATTTACGTTGTAACTTCAATATTTCTTACGAGAAAAAACGAAAAAGCAAGTTTTTTTCGTTTTTTTCTGGAAAACCGCCGTTTCTGACTTGTTATTGCCCTGTCGTGCGTTATAATTAGTACCAGTGAAACCTCCAACCCCAAAAAAAGGAAGAAGGCAACCATGAAACATTCGTTCTATGATGTCAAGGCCAAAGCCAAAGTCACCGCCGAAGTTTCCGATTTCGTCACCTACGGAACCGGCACCCGCAAGCGGTATGCCTTCAAGGCCAAAACGAAAGATGGTCGCAGCCTGACTGCCTTCGTCAGCAAGGAAGATTGGGAAAAGGCGAAGAAATAAATCCTGCTTCCCCTGATTTCAAGCGGCAGCCCGGACGTCCTGAGGATGACCGGGCTGCTCTTTTTCCGAAGGCTGAAGCCATTGTCGCAACAGGCGCAGCGTCTCCGGAAAGCGCGGGGAAAGCCGGAAAAACAGCGCCTCATCCTCCGGCCGGAAAAAGCGACCATTCCGAACCGCCGGCAACAGCTTCCACCACTGCGGCATGGCAAATTCCGTCCGCCCGCCGCCGGCTCCCGGATAAATAATCACTTCCGGCTGCTGCTGCAACACCCATTCGACGGAACAGGCGAAATATTCGCAGTCCCGGTCCGACCCGATGCTCCGTCCCCCCGCCAGCGCCACCATTTCCGTCATGAATGCCCGCTTCCCCGGGGTCATCCACGGATCATGCCACGCCAGAAACCACACCCGGGGCCGTCCGGAAACAGGCAGTTGCCGGTATTCCTCCAGGGTACGCTCCAGCCGCTCCAGTTCCCGCGTCGCCGCCGCCTGCAACCCCAGGCGCCGTCCCAGTGCCGTAACCGCACCACGATATTCGGCAAAATTCCGCAGCGGCAGCACCATCACCGCCACGCCAAGATCCTCCAGCGTCGCCCTGACCGTCTCCGTCTGCAGCGTATCGACCACCAGCACATCCGGGCGCACCGCCACCACCCGCTCCAACTCCGGCACGCCGAAATCCCCCGCCACCGGCAGCGCCGTTACAGAGGCCGGCCGATCGCACGCCCGGCTCCGGGCCACCAGCAGCGACTCTCCGCCGAGATGGCAGATCAGCTCGGTCAGGGCCGGCGAAAGCGATATCACGCGCACCGGAGCAGCGGCGACCTCCGCCGCGGATACCCCGCCCTGTAAAATTCCCAGCAGCAACAGCACCCAGATGCTTTTTTTCATAGCCCGCCTCCCGCATTTCCGGCAACCACTCACCGCCGGAAGCCTGGATCCGCTCGAAATATAACGATTATTTTCTTCACGCTAACACATTTTACGGGAAAAAGCAAGCCGGATTTCTTGCAGAATCCCCGAAAAGAGGTTATTGTATGGAGGCCGTCAGGCGCAACGGGAGGGGGGACCGGCGGTTTATTCTGATTTCTTCTTACGGTCAATACGGGAGTGGCTTTTTCATGGGCGGTTTTTTCGGCGTGGTTTCCAAAGAAGATTGCGTATGCGACCTGTTTTACGGGACCGATTATCATTCACACCTCGGCACCAAACGCGGCGGCATGGCGGTCCTCGGACCGGACGGCAAAATCGTCCGACGGATCCATGACATCACCAATGCCCAGTTCCGGTCCAAATTTGACGAGGATCTGGACGACTTCAAAGGCAATTGCGGCATCGGCATTATCAGCGACTACGAAGATCAGCCCCTGATCATCACCTCCCGTTTCGGCACTTATTCGATCGTCACGGTCGGCCGGATCAACAATCTGGAAGAGCTGGCCCACCAGGCCTTTGAACGCGGGCACATTCACTTTGCGGAAATGAGCGAGGGCGAACTCAACCCCACGGAGGTGGTCGCCTCCCTGATCAACCGCGCGGACAACATTGCCGCCGGCATCGAACTGGCGCAGAGAGTGATTGACGGCTCCTGCTCCATGCTGCTGCTCCACGGAGAGAGTATCTACGCCGCGCGCGACCGCTACGGGCGCACTCCGGTCATCATCGGGGAAAAAGACGAGGCGCTGGCCGTCAGCATGGAAAGCACCGCATTCCCGAACCTGGACTACCACCAGAAGTACGAACTCGGCCCCGGCGAAATCGTCCATATCACCAATCATCGCGTCGTTCAGAAAAAAGCTCCGGGCGACACCATGAAAATGTGCGCGTTCTTCTGGGTCTACTACGGATATCCCTCCTCCACCTATGAAGGCGTCAATGCCGAAATCGCCCGCTGCCGGAACGGCGCCTCCATCGCCGCTGATGACGATGTGGAAATCGATTCGGTCTGCGGCATTCCCGATTCCGGCATTCCCCATGCCATCGGCTATTCCAACGCCGCCCGCAAACCCTATCTGCGTGCGTTCGTCAAATACACGCCGACCTGGCCGCGCTCCTTCATGCCCCAGAACCAGCAGATGCGCGATCTGGTTGCCCGCATGAAACTGATTCCGGTACAAGATCAGATCGAGGGGAAAAAACTGCTGTTCTGCGACGACTCCATCGTGCGGGGAACCCAGTTGCGGGACACGGTAAAGCGCCTTTATGAACGCGGCGCCCGGGAAGTACATATGCGTTCCGCCTGTCCGCCGCTTCTGTTTGGTTGCCCGTTTCTGAACTTCTCCCGGTCCAAATCGGAAATGGACCTCGCCGCCCGGCGCGCCATCGCCCACCTGGAAAAGGGCGAGATCACCCGGGAAACCCTTGACCGTTACATGACGTTCGGCACCCCCGAATACAACGCCATGGTGGAATACATCCGCAAGGAACTGCATCTGACCACCCTGAAATATCAGCAGCTGGAAAAACTCCTCGCGGCAATCGGTCTGCCGCCGGAAAAGGTCTGTACCTATTGCTGGACCGGACGCGATGTGGAATCCGTCCCGCCCACCATCGGTTGACGTTCCGGCACTCGTCCGACAGACAGCGGAGCAAACCGGCGGAGGACGCCCGATGTACAACTGGCAGCATTACCGGCAACTGCTTTTGAGCATGACCCTGGAGGACCACCCGGTCAACAACCCCGCCATCGCCGGGGTGACGGCCGATTCCCGCCGGGTGGTTCCCGGCAGCCTGTTCGTCGCCCTGCCGGGGGTCAGTACGGATGCCCACGCTTTCATTCCGGCGGCAGTGGCGGCGGGGGCTGTCGCCGTTCTTTATTCCCGTCCGGGAACCGCGCTGCCGCCGGGCGTTTCCGGTCTGAGAGTGCCGGAAAACCGCATCCGTGAAGCGCTGTCCCTGGCGGTACGGGAATTCCATCACCGACCCGACGAACCATTGCAGCTGATCGGCGTGACCGGAACCAATGGCAAAACCACCTCCGCCTACCTGATTGAAGACCTGTTGCGCCGTTCCGGTCGGCGCGGCGGCCTGATTTCCACGGTGGAATACCGGACGCCGGAGACGGTGTTTCCGGCCGGGCGAACGACGCCGGGACCGGAAGAGTTCTTCCCGCTGCTGGCGCGCACGGCGGCGGAAGGCGGCGATTTCGCCGCCATGGAGCTCTCCAGCCACGCCCTGGACCAGCACCGCACGGACGGGGTGCGGTTTCAGGCGGCGGTCTTCACCAACCTGACCGGCGACCACCTGGACTATCACAAAACCATGGAAGCCTATTTCGCGGCCAAGAAAAGGCTGTTTCTGGAACTGCTCGCTCCGGAAGGTACCGCGGTGCTCAATCTCGACGACCCCTTCGGCGCCGTCCTGGCTGCGGAGATGGGAGGTCGCAAAATCGTCACCTTCGGCAAAAATCCGGATGCGGACTTCCGCCTGACCGATATCCGGCTGAGCGCCGCCGGATCCGATTTCATCATTCGCCGCAGTGAACGCGAATACCGCCTGCACACCCCCCTGTGCGGGGAACACAATCTGCACAACCTGCTGGGGGCACTGCTGGCCGCCGCCTGCGTGGGCGGAGATTGGGACGCGCTGCTGACGCTCCTGCCGGAAACCCGCCCGGTCCCCGGACGCCTGGAACCGATCCGGTTGCCCTCCGGCGCCACGGTGTTCGTCGATTATGCCCATACCGACGACGCGCTCAAGCAGGTGCTGACCACCTTGCGTCCGCTGACTGCCGGCCGGTTGACGACGGTATTCGGCTGCGGCGGCGACCGGGACCGGACCAAACGCCCCCGCATGGGGCGGGTGGCCGCGGAATACGCCGACCGCCTGATCGTCACCAGCGACAATCCCCGCACCGAAATCCCGGAAGCGATCATCGCCGATATCCGGACAGGAATCCCCGCCGGCACCGACTGCGTAATCGAACCGGACCGGGCGAAAGCCATTGCCCGGGCCTGTCAGGAGGCACGCGCCGGAGATGTCGTCCTGATCGCCGGAAAAGGCCACGAAACCTATCAGGAAATCAACGGTGTGCGGCATCCCTTTTCCGACCGGGAACAGATCTGCCGCTTCCGCCGCTGAAATAATCGTTCCCGGAACGTTTCCACAGCCTTTGTTTTCAACAGGACACTGCCGCCCTTCCGAGAGTTTTTCCCGTGTTTGGACGTAGCGATTCCGACGACATTGGCGTCGGCGGATAATGCCCGGTACGGCAGGCGTCCAGCAGCTCCGCCAGCGCCACGCTTTCCGCGGCACTGACCAGCGGCGCGGCATCCGCCGTCATCCATTCGTACAAATTCCGGTAAAACACCTGATACGCCTTCGGGTAAGAGTTCCCCAGATCGAAGGATTCTTCGCACCATGCAATCTCATCCTCAGGGTAACGGCGACCGGCCGCGGCACCGCCCTCTTCCAGCCGGACTTCGGCGAGCCGCTCATAGTCGCAATAACGCAGCCGCCAGTGTCTGCCGTCATGACTGACCGCAGCACCGGAGCGCCCGAATACCTGCCAGGCGGGCCCGGAGATCGCCGCCGCCTGGTTGATCTGCAGCTGCAGCAACAGTCCGTTCCGGGTCCGTCCCGTGATCAGCACCACATCGTCGGCGTCCCCCAGGGAGAGAATGCGGTCCGCAAAACACTCCGCGCGAACCAGCGGCGCTCCCGCCAGATTCTGCATCAGATCCAGATAATGCGCCCCGTAATTGAGCAGCATGCCGCCGCCGCTGCGGCGCAGAGCCTGCCAGTCGCTGCGCCGGACATAGTTGTCGATCTGAAACTTCAAGCCATACCATGGTCCCAGTTTCCCCGAGGCCGTCAACCGGCGAATGGCCAGCGCTTCGGGAAAATAACGGCGCGGCTGGTAAATCATCAGCTTTCTCCGGCATTGCCCGGCCCGCCGAAACATGGATCTCACCTCCTCCGCATGCAGACCGGCCGGTTTGTCGCAGAAGACATGGCTTCCGTATTCCAATGCCGTCAGCGTCTGGGCGGCATGAAGCCAGGTCGGCGAGGCAATCACGGTCACGTCCGGCCGCACGTTCCGAAGCATGGTCTCCAGATCGTCAAACGACGGACAGGCTCCGAACCGTTGCCGGGTTTCGGCGCACCTGGCGGGGATGGGATCGACGATCGCCGCGAGCTGAAACCCGGGATGTTCGAGAATTCCCGGCAGGTGGTCGCTCCAGGCAATGCGTCCCAGGCCGACCACAGCTGCTTTCAATATTGGCTTCATGGTCCTGCGTCTCCTCACTTCGCTTCAGCCGGCGCGCCCGGTTCCCGGAAAAGTTCCGCGACCGGCAGCTTCTGTTCCCGGCAGGATACCACCACCCAGGAGGCGACCACCACCGCTCCGGAATCCCGGAAATGCGTGCGGTCATTCAGACCATCGGGGTAATTGGGGTGTTCGCCGCGCTTCAGAACCATATACAGTTGGAGTGCTTTTTCCTCCCCCATCCCGGCCAGTTTCTCCGTACTGATCGCGTTCAGGTCGACCAGCGGCACCCGCAGTTCCGCCGCCACCGCCCGAGCCGCCTGGGGATAGTCGCTCAGCGAATTGTAGATCTTCCCGTCCCGGAACGAACATCGGGAAACCGGCGTGACGATGATCGGATGAATCCCCTTTTCCCGAAGCCGGCTCACCATCAGCCGGAGATTGTCGCGATAGGCGCCGTCCGCGGGCGCGTAGAGCCGGGCAATGTCCTTTTTGCCGTCATTGTGCCCGAACTGAATAAAGGCAAAATCCCCTTTCCGGGCGCGCCGCAGCACCAGCGCAAAATGCCCTTCGTCCAGATAACTTCTGGTACTGCGGCCTCCGCGACCGTAATTTTCCACCCGGACATCGGGTTTGACCCATTGTTCCAGCCCGACGCCCCAGCCGGCGCGCGGCAGATATTTTCCATTGTAACGCGCCGTGGTGGAATCCCCCAGTATCCAGATCGCAGGCGCCGCCGACAGGGCGGAGACGCCTGCCAGCAGTACCGAAATCAGCAGTCGTTTCATTGCAGTGCGGTCACTTTCAGGTTGCGGATTTGAATCACCACGTCGCGGCCGATGGCCCGGAATCCGATCTTCCCGGCCCGGGGAATCTCTTCCGGGATGGTCTGTGGGTCCAGAAACCCGCCGGCGGGTTTGCCGTCCACGGTCAACAACAGCAGCGGCCCTTTCTTGTAAATGGCCATCCGATACCAGGTCCGGGGTTTCCTGCACAGATCCTCCTGCCCGGCCATCAGGAAAAATCCGGGGTTGCGCCGCCAGTTGCTCGTGCCGGTATGCACGCCGTCATCGTCGTAACGGCTGACACTCAGGTGATAACAGCGCAGATATTCGCTGTAGATGTAGTCCGGGAAAACCCCGCTGCGCGGCGGCAGGTCCAGGATCATATCCTCTCCGCGCCGCCCGGCCGCGGCAATGAACGTAATCAGCAGCCCCCGGGTCGTCAACGCCTGAAATTCATATTCGATGCAGATATTGTCCGGGAAATCGGTCCGGCAGAACGCCATGCAGCCCGCCGCCCCCTGCCTGGATCCGATACAGTTAAGCTGGAGAATCCCCCCGGGCTCCAGCGTCAGACGCCCCGTCCCCTCGTGATGCCAGTTCTTCAGCGAAGTGAACTTGTCCGCATACAGCACCCGGTCCGAACGCTCCGGCAAAGGCGGCAGCGGATCCGTTTTCGCCCACTCCCGCTCTCCCTGGGCGTTAACAGTGGACAATGTACGCAGGTGTTCCTTCCGGTAGGCCTTCAATTCTTCCATGGAGAGAAGCGGCGCGGGCGCGGCAGAATCCGCCGCAGCCGCCGCCAACATCAATCCCATGCTCAAAAGTGTGGTCGCCATCATCATTTTTCCACCTCCTCGCGGATGATCTGCAAATATTCGGTAATCCGTTCCGGCTGTTCCCGGCAGGTGCTGATGTCCTTGAGAATGAACTCACAGGGCAGGTCGCCGATCATCTCAAGTTTGCGCCGGATGTCCTGCCGGACCTGTTCCGGACGCCAGCGGTCTTCCGCCAGAAACGCCGGCGACGGCTTGACGGAAAGCACATAGCTGCCCTGCGTGCCCTCGACCATTTTTTCCAGATCGGCCCAGGGGCTGACGGAAATTTTCCGCAAATTCCGGACCGACTTCAAAATACCGAGCTTCTGATGCAGCGGCTCGCAGCACCCGTAGTAACTCAGCCCGAACCGTTCCAGCCACCGCCGGTCGTACTGCAGGGCGAACTCCTCATGCATTTCCGGCGACACATCACTGAAAATCTGGGGCATGGCATTCCCCCACTGATTGATCGGATGAATATGCTCCGGATCATAATCCCGTCCGGGAAGATCGCTGACGAACCCCAGCCCGCCGGACCCGATCCGCTGGTTGTTGTCGGTCCGCCCCAGCAGGTTCAACGCATCCAGCTGGTCCAGCTGATGCAGCATGGCCGCCGTATAACGCCCGACGAGCGCGTGCATCAGGTCGCTCTTGAGCACCAGGTCCATCAGCAGCTCCATCGGATTGTACCACATGGCGATCTTGTCCCAGGGGGAAAAATGCAGAAACCCGTATTTGCGCAGTTCCACCGGTACAATATCGCCGACAGCCTCCCGCAGCAGCCGCAGGCGGCGTTCCGTCTCTTCCCGGTCATACCGGATGGTGATCATCCGGATCTTTTCCACGTCGTCGAGCGTATGGAACTGGGTGTCGTAGTGATGGGAAACGATTCCTCCGCGCGGATCGTGCGCGATCGTCTGTTCCTGAATGCTCATGCCGCAGAATTCATCATAATTGGTCACCGGCGTCACCCCGATCACCCCATCTACGATCAAATCCCCCGGAAAATGCCGCCACCGGTACAGCGTCCGGCGCAGTTCCTCCTCCACCTGCCGCAGATAGGGATCCCGACACCGGAGCGTCAGCGAACCGTCCGTATTCAATTCCTCCCACGGCTCCTCATTGATCCAGAGCATGGGCTTGACGTGCCGCTCCAGATCGTTGACCCGGCGCCAGCCGATGCGGCGCTCTTCGTTGCAGGGACTGGCGGCGGCTTCGGCGTAAGCCGCAGCCAGTTCCCGCAGAATCTTATAATCTTCGTTCATCGGGACTCCTTATTTTCGAATGCGTATTTCCCGGCTTTCCCCGGGGACACTCTGCCATTGCCATTCTGTCCCGGACTGACGGACGCCTTCCGACACCGGCCGCCCGGTACCGCGCAGCCGCGCC